>NZ_JBRUCW010000003.1:0-198347 GCF_053203525.1 Streptococcus rifensis
CCTATCAATCCAACGAAAATAAAAACCAGTGGAACTTACCCTGACACGGATTTCCACTGATTTTATCATGTTTTCGCAGACTAACTTCCACGCGACTGGACGGTGGAACTTACTTTGGGAATTTAGCAGATTCACTGAATGACAAAAGATTTATAAAGCCTCACCTCGGTCAATTCTGCTTTTTTTCATTTTAAAATCAAGGAATCATAGTGACAATTATTAAACGAAAAACAGATGCCAACCTTTTGTTAACATCTGTTATGAATCATTTTATGACAACTCTCGGCTGGAAAATTTATTCTGGCTTTCTTTTAAAGCATTTAAAATAGTGGCTACTGAAGTAATTAATGTGAAAACAGCCAACATTCCCAAGTTGGTGAAATAGATTGATCTATCAATCGTGCCATCAGCTTTCAAGACTGGAATACCCTGAAAGGCCGTGAAAATATCGACTTGAAAATAGTTAGCAATCGAAATCGCCCAATCGAGTTCATTGGCAAAATAAGTCATGACTACGACAATGACAAGACAAATTATTGCTGATATAATCGAAAATTTCTTAGCTAAGAATTGGTAACCCTTTACAGTACATACTCCCATAATGATACCGGATAACATTGAAACATATCCGAGTTGGCTAACAATGACAATAGCAGCTACACCGATGAGAGATCCTAAAAATGCTCCTACTGACCCAATTAAGTAGTTCTCCGAAATTTGAGCTTGTTCCATTTCCAAATCAGCTAACTGCGTACTCAAACCATCGAAAGTTGATTGTGATAAAATACGAGGAGAACCCGAGACATTGTAGAAATTAATGTGATTCGTTTGTCCGTTTTCTTCACAAGCTGCTACATATCCATTGTTAGAAAGGAAGGCTACTATATCATCTAGAGCACTAAGAGTTTTAGTGATTCGCGATTTGGCCAAAAAGGCATTTTTTATAAAAAAATCAAGTCGGAATTTATGATGGTTAACTCTGGCGATAGACTTAGATCCTGATTGTCTCAATTCATTTGCTTCAATTTTGGACAAGAATTGCCCATCTTTAGCAACAGATGTTGAGATAACATAAGTCCGGCTATAGCCACTGTTATTCTGAGACCAGAAGTAAATCGGATAGCCTTGATAGTAACCATAGATTACATTGCTTTCTTTATCATAGATAAAGCCAAGACTTTGAACAGCTTTATATAATTTTTTCATTTTTTCTCCTCAATCTAAAGAAACAACAATCCCTTGCGTATCAACCGTTAATTCAGTCAAATCGCCATCAAAGTTCAATGCCTGTATAGCCTCACTTAACTCAGATAGTTTGTCTTTGCTAATTAGAACCATTATGGTCGGTCCAGCACCTGACAAATAAGTCGCATAAGCACCGTGCTTATGGCCTAATTGTTTAATGCTGTAAAATTCTCGAATGAGTTTTTGTCTATATTGTTCGTGAAACATATCAGCTTCAATTGCTTTTCCAGCAGTCTCCAAATCACCTTTTAAGAGGGCTGCAACAGCGACATTGGCAATTGAGGAAGCTGCGACAGCTTTTTTATAGGACATTTGATTAGGCAAAACACCCCGACTGTCTGATGTACGCAATTCATATTTTGGAATAAAGGCTAAAAAAGAACATTCTGGAAAATCAGACACAACAGCAGAAACTCGCTTATTAACATAGCTAGAAATGACAAGGTTGCCGAAAATAGCAGGGGCCACATTATCGGGATGACCTTCTATGTCAGTTGCCAGTTGCAACTTTTCCTCATTAGAGAGGTTGAGGTCTCCCAATTGATTGGCTAATTCAATACCAGCCACAATAACCGAACTAGATGAGCCTAGTCCTCTGGCTAAAGGAATATCGCTTACCATGTTAAGACGATGGGGTTTTAAATCAGACTTTATTTTTAGAGCAGTTTTGAGCAGTAAATTATGCTTATCATGAGGCACGTAGTCGAGATCGTGTTCAATAAACCAACCGTCAGCAGGCTCAATAATTTCAACGGTCAGGTAGCGACTTAAGGCCACACCGACTGAGTCAAAACCAGGTCCGATATTGGCGGAGGTGGCTGGTACTGTAATTTTCATCTTATTCTCCTAAAACACGTAAGATATTGTGAATTTCAAAATCAGCAACAGCTTTTAAGTCTTTTGAAACGTTATCCAGTTGTTTCTTATTCATGGCGTGTGTCACGATGACAATCCGAGCAGTTTCACCGTTGACCTGACTTTGAAGAATTTGTTTAAATGAAATTTGTTGCGCATTAAAAATTTCTGCAAGTCGCAAAATTTGTCCAGGTTGGTCTGGCGTTTGAATAGAGAAATAGTAATCACTCTTAATATCCTCAGCCTTAGCTAACTGTGCTGGACGTGAAAATTCATTGAAGGATTTACCAACTGTTTGGTCGTTCAATCTCCGGCTGATACGGATGAGGTCAGCAACAACAGATGTCGCTGTTGGTTTTTGACCTGCACCTGGTCCGTAGAACATTGACTCTCCTATACCAATAGATTCAACAAAGACTGCGTTCATAACACCATTCACACTGGCTAGCGGATGATGTTTAGGAAGGAAGGTTGGAGACACTTCTGCTGCTAGGCCAGAAGCCGTTTCCTCAATAGAAGCCACAAGTTTGATAACGTAGCCTAGTTCCTGTGCCAAGACAACATCATCAGTGGTCACGTCACGAATCCCTTTATGAACGACATCTTCAAAATTAATGGTCATGCCAAACCCAAATTGACTCAATATGACAGCTTTGTAGGCTGCATCAATTCCGTCAACATCATTGGTCGGGTCTGATTCAGCATATCCAAGCTCTTGCGCTTTTGCTAGAGCAGCTTGATAGGACCATCCTTCTTCGACCATTTTGGTCATCATAAAATTAGACGTTCCATTCAATACACCTAACATTCTTGTGATTTTGTCAGAAGTAAAGGAATTAGCTAAAGTTCTCAAAATGGGAATACCGCCAGCTACCGCTGCCTCATAATAAAGAGCGACCTGATGTTTTTGTGCAATTGCCAGCAAGTCCGCCCCATGGACAGCCAGCAAGTCTTTATTGGCAGTTACAACATGTTTCCCAGATTCAAGGGCTCGCGTGATGAAGGTTTTAGCCGGCTCAATCCGTCCCATCAACTCAACAACAATTTCAACATCAGTATCTGCCAGAATCTCGTCAATAGATGTCACAAAGTTATACTCATGTCCATCAGCCAACAAACGATTCTTTTCCTCATCGTCCTTAACAAGGACCTTTGCAATTTCAATTTCCGATTTCGCCGCTTGTTCGATCTTAGTTTTATTTTCCTTTAAAAGAAAAGGGACACCACTAGCAACTGTACCAAAGCCAAGCAAAGCAATTTTCACTGTCATAACGACTCCTTAAAAAACATTTTTTCTATTATATCAGATTTTTCAGAAAGTTTGTAGTAGTTCTTCTCTTTAATCTTCTGACCTTTGCTAAATCATAAGGTTCTTGTCTTTCCATATAATCGTTTAGAACCATAATGTTACCTTCAGTTTGAACTAAAATTTCCTCTATTTTTTAATAAACTGATGGTAAGAAGAAAAACTAATAATAAGATTGGAGCTTCATGCGCTTAGATAAATTACTTTGGAATCATGGGTTACACTCCAAGAAAAAAATCAAACAAGCCATCCGTCATCAACAGGTCATGATCGATGGCAAACCTGCAAGGCATATCGGGCAAAATGTGGATGCTTCCTTGCAGCAAATCTGTCTCTTTAATCAGCCTATTAAAGATTCGAGTCAGCTGTACTTCATGCTTCATAAACCAAAAGGCGTTGTGACAGCTGTTAAAGACTCCAGCAAACAAACGGTTTTAGACTTGTTAAAGCCTGAAGACCGTCCCCAAGGGATTTACCATATTGGCCGGCTCGACGCTGACACTGAAGGACTTCTTCTTTTGACCAACAATGGTCCTCTTGGGCTTCGTATGCTCCACCCTGATCATCACATCAGCAAGACCTATTTAGTTGGAGTTAACGCTACCATAGACTGGCGTGCTATTGTACGTTTTGATCAAGGGATAACATTTCGTGATGGCACGCGATGTCGTTCAGCCCAGCTCCAGATTCTTGAAAGTCGGCCAGGATATAGTTTAGCAACAGTGACCTTATCAGAAGGAAAATTTCATCAAGTTAAAAAGATGTTTTTAGCAGTAGGTAGCAAAGTAATCTCCTTAAAGCGTATCACCTTTGGTCCATTTGAATTAGATCCTTCATTGGAGCCAGGCCAATACCGTCCTTTGACTCAGGATGAACTGCTTTTATTGAAACCCTATTTAGATTAATACTAAATCTATAGATTTTTTTGCATTTATAAGCAATATCAATTTACAATAAGACCTTTCTGGTACACCAGTACCAGAAAGGTCTTATTTTTGAGCACGACTTCGTTCTTTGACAAGATAGACCGGACGTTTTTTGGTTTCCATAAAGACTTTTCCCAGGTACTTCCCAATAATCCCTAAAGACAAGAGTTGTAAGCCTCCAAGAAAGAGCATAATAACAGTCATCGATGGCCAACCAGCAACCGGATCGCCAAAGACCAATGTTTTAAAGATTACCAAAACTCCACCGGCAAATGCAAGCAAACAAAAGAACACCCCTGCAAAAGTGGCAATGCTTAGGGGAACTTCTGAGAAATTGACAATTCCTTCCACAGAGTACTTCAATAAACTCCAAAAATCCCAGCTTGTTTCCCCTGCCACACGCTCAACATTTTTATATTCTAAATACTCAGTCTTAAACCCAACCCAGCTAAAAATGCCTTTAGAAAAGCGATTGTATTCTGTGACTTCCAAAATGGCATCAACCATGTGACGACGCATCAATCGAAAATCTCTTGCCCCATCTACCATCTCCACATTTGAAATGCGGTTAATGAGATTGTAAAACTGCTTAGCAAAGAACGACCGTATGGGCGGTTCCCCATCCCTACTGGTCCGCCGACAGCCTACACAGTCCAAATCAGCATTAGCTTCCAAAAGTTGAACCATTCCTAGCAAGAGTTCAGGCGGATCTTGCAAATCTACATCCATGACAGTAACCAAGTCCCCCTGGGCTTCACGAAGTCCAGCATATAGGGCTGCTTCTTTGCCGAAATTTCGTGAAAAAGACAGATAGTTTACTGACAGATGAGATTGACTCAGCTGTCGCAAAACATCCAAGGTTTTATCTTTGGAACCATCGTTCACGAACAGATAGTCTAACTCATGGCGCCCAAGTAACTGTGCTTGAATTTTTTCCATCCCTTTAAAAAATAATGGAATGGATTCTTCCTCATTGTAACAAGGAACAATAACAGATAATAACATAAATACCTCTATTAATCATCGTAAGACGATGGTGTGTTTTTAAAAGTCCAATTGCCCCAACCTAAGGCTGCAATAAAGATAATTTGAGGGAGAAACTGGATTAAATAGCGGGATTTGCCACCTTCAAAGAGTTGAAGAAATAGCAAGCCTCCAAATAAAGCTAAGCCTAAGAACTGATTAGTCTGATCAAAGGGAGTTTTAGAATGGATAAAAAAGAACACTAGGCCCAAACTGAGTAGGACCCAAATAAATTGAATAAAATAATCATAATATTGAAAGCCTGATTCATCCGTATAGATTAGGTAATGACGGACGAACTGAGCTAAGCCGTTATTAACTGTTTTATCAGTTAACGGATTTATATAATCCGATTTTTCCTCATCAGGCGACTTGTAAATCCAATTGAGGTTGCCTTGACCAGTAGTTCGATATTGTTTGTAGAGTGTGTGATCTAGAAAACTTATTAGATTATACTCCTTTAACCGCCGCTTAATTTCAGCCAGCTGGTATTCATTTTTGAACATCCCATTGTTGTACTTGTCATGGTCTTCTTCAGGTAAATACTGTAACAATCCTTCTTTCATATCGGTTTGATCAGTCCCACTGTGCGTTAAACCCAAATTAATAAAGGTCAAAGCATTTTTTGAAAGACCATCTTCGGTCATAATAACCACTTCGGTCTGGTGGTCTTTATAATAGCCTAGCCCACCATAACTGATACCTAACCCTAGGAGAAAGACCAAAAAATAAGGAATCGTTTTCCGCAATGGATGATAACTAGCATAAACGACAAAGAAAGCAATGACAATAATGGCGCCTGTTGGTCGAAAAGCTAATCCCAGACCAGTCAGGAGACCCAAGAAAAGAAATCTCCACTTGTCCATTTTGGTTGGGTTATTGTTCAATATGGCAATCAAGGCGTAAATTTGAACAGCCAGAATCGGTAGAACCATGACATCTGTATACATGGCCATAAATTTTGGCGTCAGGAGAATTAAAAAATAGTAAAAGGTAAAGGTTCTATCCGCAACAGCCTGATCAAAATGACGTTTCGCTGCGAGGTAAAGAATGCTACCAGCTAAATGGGTATAAAGGATATTGAGTCCCTGAAGTACCCAAACTGCATGTTGCCCAAAAAGATGATAAAAGAACCGCTCATATAAAAATAACATTAAGTTATTAGGGTTTCTCGAAAGATAACTGGAGATAGACTTAGCAGGTATGGCTTCAATAGCCCCGTTAAAGACAACTGCAGCATCAGAACGGATCATCATGTCTGACGAAAGTAAAACAATGACCTGAAAAATAAGAGCTCCAAGAATTAGCCAGATTTTTTTGCTCATTAGCCAGCGATAACCTGCTTGAACCCTTGAAAATTTAAATTTCAGCAGAAACAAGGCCAGAAGGACAAGAACTAGAGCGAACACCAAGGCATTTAATGACTCGTACTTACTGTATATTTGCCAAAACCATGTGAGACTTGAGAGCAGCCATAATATGGAAATGCCAATCATCAAAATGTTTAAGATTCGAAAGGCGATGGTTATTATTTTTTGCATAATCTCTTCTTTCCTTTTGATAACCCTTCTAGTTTACCAAAAAAAAGAGAATTAATCTGATAAAAACCTTATTTAGAAATCAGCTTGCCTCAACCACCACTAATGACTAATGTTTTGATAAGCTTAGCTTCCTAAAAAACTCCTCTTTTAAAACAATCATTACCTCGTTCTCAGTGAGTAAAAATAGTTTCGAGAGGGGCTTCACTTTAAAGATTAAATTTATTTTAATCTTGCCAGGTTTCCTGATTATCTTTGAATTTTTCAAGCAAGACCAAACCTTCATGTGTGATATAGTCTTTTTCTTTCGCAACTTGGATCAACTGACTGTAGTCTGATAAGGTCTCTAAAGAAACACCTGCTTCTGCAAAATTTTTGTCGGCTTTCGGTAATTCATAGGTAAAGATAGCCACGACACCAAGGACATCTGCTCCTTCTCGTCTTGCCGCTTCAACAGCCTCAAGAACAGACCCCCCAGTTGAAATCAAGTCTTCGACAATCACCATTTTTTGTCCATTATGGATCCGACCTTCAACTTGATTACCAGCTCCATGTGCTTTAGGTTTACTGCGAATATAAGCAAAAGGCAGTTTCATCTTATCGGCGATTATGGCACCGTGTGGAATACCAGCCGTTGCGGTTCCAGCAATGACTTCCACTTCTGGGAATTTTTCCTGAATAGTTTCAACAAAACCATCTTCAATGCGCGTGCGCACCTCTGGATATGCTAATGTTACACGATTGTCTGTATAAATTGGGGATTTGATCCCTGAAGCCCAAGTAAAGGGGTCTTCTGGCTTCAAATAAACAGCCTCAATGGCTAATAGATCACTGGCAATTTGTTGGGCTAATGTTGACATGATAATCTCCTTTTCATTTTATGACTGTCCTGACCAAGCTGCTTTAATCGCCTGATAGCTAGCAACTGGGTTTTCTGCTTGGGTAATGGGGCGTCCAACGACGATATAGTCGCTTCCAATTTCCTGGGCTAACTCAGGTGTGACAACTCGTTGCTGATCGCCGACACTGGCTCCGGCAGGTCGAATACCTGGAGTCAGGCAGACAAAATTAGCAGAGGTGGCTTCTTTAATAGCAGACACTTCTTTGGCCGAGCAAACAACGCCATCGAGGCCTGCTTCAGCAGTCCGAGTGGCGTAATGAACCACCGAATCAACAAGACTTGTTTGAATATTTTGGTCTGCCTGCATCTGTTCTTGACTGGTTGAGGTGAGCTGGGTGACAGCGATTAATTTGGCTTTGTCTCCAAGACCGCGTCGTGCAGCTTTCATCATTTCAAGGCCTCCTGCTGCATGGACATTGGTCATATCAACATCCAATAAGGAGAGAACTCGCATGGCTGACTCAACTGTGTTTGGAATATCATGCAATTTCAGATCAAGAAAGATGGCATGCCCTAAAGATTTAATGTAACGAACGATTTCAGGACCAGTGCTATAGTATAGCTCCATACCAATCTTAAGGTAGAGTGATTCTTCCTTGGGAAATTGATCAAGAAATGTTTTGACGGTTTGAAAATTTGGAAAATCTAGGGCAATGATGGGACGTGGTTCTCGCATACTATTTCCTTTCTATCTGTAAAGAGTAAGGCAAAGAAAAATACCCCAACCGTCGAGGCCAGGGTACAGAAAAAAGACAGCGTCCACCAAAGTGATCTATCCTGAAATAGGTTTTTCCTGATACCTTGAAAGCCTCTCTGGACTTTGTTAAAGGTTATTTGTTTTACAATACCATGAATTGCAAATAATGTCAAGAAATAGTCTGGGCATGACATGGAAGAAAAGTGTAACATTGGGTTATAGTCTGAGCCTATAAGGCCACCTTTTAACAGTGTTGTGATATAATACAATCATGAGAATACAGCAATTACAATACATTATCAAAATCGTCGAAACAGGCTCTATGAACGAAGCTGCTAAGCAACTTTTTATTACGCAACCTAGTCTTTCCAATGCTGTAAAAGATTTGGAAAATGAAATGGGCATCGATATTTTTCACCGTAACCCTAAAGGAATTACTTTGACAAAAGACGGCATGGAGTTTCTCTCATATGCCCGTCAAGTCGTTGAGCAAACTGACCTTCTACTAGAGCGTTACAAGAGCCCCAGCGGGCAAAGAGAGCTATTCAGTGTCAGCTCTCAGCACTATGCTTTCGTGGTTAATGCCTTTGTCAGTCTTTTGAAGAAAAGCGATATGACCCGTTATGAACTTTTTCTTCGGGAAACACGGACCTGGGAAATTATTGATGATGTTAAAAATTTCCGAAGTGAAGTTGGTGTTCTCTTTCTGAACTCCTACAACCGTGATGTTTTGACCAAAATGTTTGATGATAACCATTTAACCTATACCAGTTTGTTCACTGCAAAACCTCATATTTTTGTCAGCACGACCAATCCATTGGCCAAAAAGACCTCTGTTAGACTTGAAGATTTAGAAGACTTTCCCTACCTCAGTTATGATCAAGGAACTCATAACTCCTTCTATTTTTCTGAGGAAATTCTCTCAACGGAGCACCATAAAAAATCAATTGTGGTCTCTGACCGAGCGACACTTTTCAACCTGTTAATCGGGCTTGATGGGTATACGATTGCTACAGGGATTTTAAACAGTAACCTTAATGGTGATAATATTGTATCAATCCCTCTTGAAGTTGACGATACCATTGAACTGATCTACATCAAGCACCAAAAAGCAAACCTCTCTAAAATGGGAGAACGGTTCATCGACTATCTCTTAGAGGAAGTCCAATTTAATGAGAATAAGTATTAAAATAACCTGCACCCAACATCTAACAATTGGGGTGCAGGTTATTCCTTTTTTAATATTACTTTTTATCCAGAAAGATAGATAGCAACGGTTGAGCTAGCCAAATCACCAGGATACAAGCCAAACCTTCTCCAAGTGCAGAGCTACCATTAACAACAAAAGAATAATAAACAGCACTTTGTCCTTCGGGTGCATATTGGCCCCAGAAAATAAAGCCGGCAATGAAATGGATAGCGTAGCGAGCTACTGTTCCAATCACGACACCTGTTAAAGTGTTCAAAAGAACTTTTCCTGTTTCCTTTCTTTGACGTGAGCGATCAACGGCAGGTTTCATAACCCCTGAAAGACCGATTAGGGCAAAGGCGACGAAATACTCTAAGAAGCCTTGAAAAAGTGTCAAAATACCACCTGCAGCTTCACCGGTTACGACTTGCAAAATGCCCCACAAGAAACCAGCTGCCATCCCAGCTTTAGTTCCCCAACGAAAGGAAACCAAAAAGATTGGCAACATCTTAAAGGAAAAAGAAATCCACGGACCAAGCTTCATCGGTTCTGTAAAGACATCCAGAATCATGGCCAAGGTTGCAAAAATAGCAATCTCGGTTAAGAGTTGAATACGACTACGGTTCATAGTAAAAACCTCCTAAAAAACTTTTCTAGCATAGACTAGTGAAACACAGTGATTGTGAGCTGTGTTTCGTCAACAGATGCCACAATCAAAACTGCAGAAGTTTTTCAGAAGGATTACTTCAGTCTTCTGCCACATCCCTACGCAAGTGCTAACTTGATCAGGTGATAAGAGTTTAGGCTAGGCCAATCTCAGCATTTCGCTCCTCTTGTGACTCTATCATTATACTATACTAGCAATTGAGAGACAAGTTCTTTGTCCACCCAAAATAGTCATTACAAGCCAAATCACATTAAAAAAAGCAATTGGATAACATAGGCTATACAAAAAGATGGTTCATGATGTCATCTAAAAGAAACACGATGAAAAATAAAAGCGAGAGTGACAGAAATATCAGTCGTTCCTAGACACTGAATTTTCTGTCACTCTCATCTATAAGCTTAATATTTCTAATCTATTTTAGCTCATACTTTTGAATAATGTGCGCATTAACTTTATCGAAATAAAACTCACTATCATACTGAACTCCCGTCTTTCGGGAAAGATCAATGAGAGTGTTCATAAATTTTTTTGAGGAGAAATTAGTCGTTCGTCTTAACTCTTTTTCATCAAATGGCTTAATCAAATGAGAAAGTGGGTTCCGGACTGAACGCTCTAGTTTACGAAGGCTGACCACTTGTTTTTTAGTATCTTCTGGATAATCTAATTGCAAAATCAGATTGGCCAAGCTATTAGAAGTTACATTTCGCTCAGGCTTGAAATGGCGAAGGATTTTTAAATCTGACCCCATCAACTCATCTCTTAACCATGTGTCATAACGGTCATCCTTAGTATCATGAATGTAATCCATGATATTGGGAATCTTTGCAGTCACAAGACGCATAAAAAGACGATAGATAAGTGGAGAAACCGCTCGGACAAAATCAATTATCTGAGCTTTTTTGAGCTTCGTTTCAAGGTCCAAAAGGTAATTTGCCAATTGCTCATCTTCTCTTTTCTGGTTCATTACCAATCCCAATTTAAAAGCCGGTCCTGTATGAAGTTCCCGTCGTTCTCGTAACATTTCAAGAACAACCATTAAGTCTTCAGGTATTTGGGCAATTTCGCTGGCAAAGTGAAATGCTGCATCATATTCGTAGAGCTTTAATAACAGTAAGAGGGTTTGTTTTTCTATTGTATTCATTAAGAGATTAATGTTTCTAGCCCAACCTTCATCATATCTGTAAAGGTGTTTTGACGTTCTTCAGCTGTGGTATCCTCCTCAGGATGAACAAGACTATCAGAGATTGTCATGATTCCTAGAGCTTGTACTCCATGTTGTGCAGCAAGGTAATAAAGAGCCGCAGCTTCCATTTCAATCGCTTTGACGCCGAGTTCACCTAAGCGCATGTTACGCTCCGGCATGTTAGAGTAAAACACATCAGATGATAAAACAGAGCCTACATGAGTCGTTAAGCCCAAATCTTTAGCGATATGATAAGCTTTGTCCAATAAGGTAAAATCAGCAATTTGTGGGAAATCAAACTCAGGAAAATCATTGCGGATGATATTAGAATTTGTCGCAGCAGCCTGAGCCAATACCAACTCACGGACATGTACATCTGGATCAATAGAGCCAGCCGTTCCAACACGAATAAGTTTTTTTACACCGTACTCAACAATCAATTCACGGGCATAAATGGAAATAGATGGCATTCCCATGCCAGTTCCCATAACGGAAATACGTTCTCCCTTGTAGGTTCCCGTGTAACCCAACATGTTTCGGACTTCGTTGAAGCAGGCTGCATCTTCTAAAAAATTCTCAGCGATGAATTTCGCACGGAGAGGATCTCCTGGAAGTAAGATTTTATCGGCGATTTCGCCAGGTTTTGCAGCGATATGAATAGACATTTGTTATTTTCCTTTCATTTTACAAGTTGTTAATCAACTTGGTAGATCATAGATTTTATTAGAAAATTAATTGTTAGATTGAGAAGAAAAATTCTAATTTCCCTGTTAAATCATTTTAATTAATTGACATAATTTAGAGGAAACCTGTTTCTTTCTACTCTATTTTTTATCCATAAAGTATAAGCTCAACACACAGTCCCTATGCAAAACCATATGAGTGGTCCTCTATCACTACTTTGATCAATTAATATCCCAAAGCCAGTCAGATAACTCAATAAACTGGCCACTATTTTCCAATTAATTTTCTTCATCTTTTTTATAACTCAGCTAAGACTGATTTAATCAAATGTTTGAATTCCCCTTTGATACGTTGAGTCACTTCTACCACTTCTTCATGGTTAAGTTCAGCTTGGAAGCCAGCTGCAAAGTTGGTAATGGCTGAGATACCTAATACCTTCATGCCAGAGTGGGCCGCAATAATGACTTCAGGGACTGTAGACATACCGACAGCATCCGCTCCTAGTGTCTTAAAGGCCCGGATTTCAGCAGGTGTCTCATAAGTAGGACCAGAACATCCAAGATAAACGCCTTCTTCAAGAGTGACATCTAGTTTTCCTGCAACAGCATGAGCTTTCTCACGGTAAGTCTTGGTGTAGGCATCGGACATATCTGGGAATCGAGGACCAAAGTCATCTAAGTTTTCACCAATCAATGGATTAGTTCCGGTCATATTGATATGGTCACTAATCAGCATGAGGGTTCCCGGGCCATACCCAATCCCACCAGCTGCATTAGTCACCACAACACTGTGGCAACCAAGGGCTTTCATAACCCGTACTGGGAAAGTCACGACTTCCATCGGATTTCCTTCGTAAAAATGGAAACGACCTTGCAATGCCAAGACTTTACGACCAGCTAAGTCCCCATAGACGAGCTTGCCAGCATGACCAACAACAGTAGATTGCCCCCAGTTGGGAATGTCCGCATAGTCAAGCACAATGGCGTTTTCAACTTCTTCTGCTAATTCACCCAGGCCAGACCCTAAAATCAAGCCAAATTCAGGTGCAATCAGGCCCTTTTCTTCTAAAAATGCTTTTGTTTCATTAATCTTTTCAATGAGTGACATATTTTCTCCTTTTCTTATTTGTTAATAACCTGTCCGTCTTCTTTTGTAAAGGGGTAGGGAAAGTCCTCTGGCAAAAGGTCTAACACCTTCTCCGAAGGGCGACACAATTTCGTCCCGAGAGGGCTGACAACTATAGGACGATTGATCAAAATGGGTTCTACCATCATGGCATCAAGCAACGCCTCGTCTGATAAGTTTTCCCTGTCTAACTCTAACTGTTCGTATTGCGGGACATTGTTCCGCAATACTTCTCTAACTGAAATCCCCATATCTGTAATCAGCTGAACCAAGGTCTCGCGCGTTGGTGGGGTCCTCAAATATTCAATGACTTCTGGCTCGATACCAGCATGCCGAATCATGGCTAGAACATTTCGCGAAGTACCACATTTGGGGTTATGGTAGATGGTAATGGTTTGAGTCATGCTACCCTCCTACACCAATTGCTCTAACAAACTTTCTCCAATCATAGCCTTCTCAACGCCGAAGTTTTCAGCAACTGTCGCTGAAATATCTGCAAAGTGTCCTTGTGGAATGACCCCACTCCCTTTCAAGGATTTTCCATAGATGAGAAGTGGAATGTACTCACGGGTATGGTCCGTTCCAGCGTAGGTTGGGTCATTGCCGTGATCCGCTGTAATCATGAGGAGGTCATTATCTCCGAGGTTTGCTATGATGTCTGGCAGTTGGCTATCGAACTCGTGCAAGCAATCACGATAGCCCTGCGGATTGCGGCGGTGACCGTAAAGGGCATCAAAGTCAACCAAGTTTGTGAAAGAAAAGCCCTTCTTGAATTCAGGTAATTGGAGGGTTTTGATTAAGGTTTCAACCCCATGAGCATTATTTTTGTTGTGTCCCATATCGTGATTGACACCAGAGCCATTGAAAATATCATTGATTTTACCAACTGAATACACGTCAATGCCGGCTTGGTCAAGCTTGTTCATGACCGTGTCTTGGAAAGGCGATACGGCGTAGTCATGGCGGTTAGATGTCCTAGTAAAGTTACCCGGCGTTCCCACATAAGGACGGGCAATGATACGACCCAGAAGCGCTGGACGTTCTAGGGTAATGGAGCGGGCATATTCACAAATACGATAGAGTTCCTCAAGCGGAATGATGTCTTCATGGGCTGCGATTTGAAGGACTGGATCCGCCGATGTGTAGATAATCAGCTCGCCTGTCTCCATCTGACGCGGACCAAAGTCATCGATAACAGCTGTTCCTGAGTAAGGCTTGTTGGCTTCACGAATAACTTTACGGCCTGAAAAGTCTTCAATCTTGGTTAAGATTTCCTCAGGGAAGCCATTCCAGAAGGTATCAAACGGCTCGGTAATGTTGAGTCCCATGATTTCCCAGTGTCCCGTCATAGTGTCCTTGCCGAGAGAGACTTCTTCTAATTTCGTCACATAGCCTGTCGGATGCTCAACCGCTGGAACGGTTTTCAATGGTGTTTCCCGTGGGATATTTCCCAGACCAATCTTAGCCATATTGGGCACATCAAGACCAACTGTTTTTGAAATGTGACCAAGAGTATCTGAAGCCCCATCTGGCACACCAGCGTTGACGAAATTGTTGGCATCTGGTGCAGCACCAATGCCCACAGAGTCTAAAACAACTAAATGAATACGATCAAATTGCGACATTTGTCCTCCTAATCTAGGGTGGTTACGGTTAGCACCCAAAACCTTTATAATTATTTATTATTATTTATATTTGGTGCGTCAAGTGTTTGCACACCGTCTTGCGATCCCACAATGACTTTATCAACAAAACCATTAAACAAGCCATGTTCGACAACACCGACAGTTCTGTCCAACTCTTGGGCTAGCACCTCTGGATTTTCAATCTTTTTCAAATCAAGATCAATAATAAAATTTTGCATATCAGTTACGAAGCGTTTACCATCTTTTTCACGGAAACTGGGTTGGTAACCCTTCGCTTTAAAATGACAAAAGAGATTTTCAGCTCCGTACTGAACAACCTCAACTGGGAGTTTAAAGGCACCGAGAGTCTCAACCATCTTACTCTCATCGACAATCCAAATATATAGTTTGGTATAGGTAGCGACAACCTTTTCCATCAGTAAGGCGCCACCCCCACCTTTGATGCCATTAAAATTTGAATCAACCTCATCAGCACCGTCTACAGTAACGTCAACAGAGGTCACTTCATCAATGCTTTTTAGAGGTATCCCTAAACTCTTCGCTTGAGCGCTAGTGACACTGGAAGTTGTAACTGCTGTTATGTTTAAACCTTCTTCTTGGACACGCCGACCTATTTCAGCTACAAAATAGTATGCTGTTGAACCAGTCCCTAGTCCTATTGTCATCCCGTCAGTGATGTACTTGGCTGCTTCAATACCAACTAATTGTTTTAACTGACTCATCGTCTCCTCCTAAATGTTGTCTCTACTTTCATTATACCAAGTTTTAGAGTATTTTGATAGCGCTAACGTTAAAAAGAAAACAGAGAAGGCCTCCTCCTCTGTTACTTAGGGATAAATGATTTGAACCAAATAACATCTTCTGTATCAATCTGATGCAGCAAGTCTTTAATCGTCTGCTTCGTTTTAGGATGAATGGCTGACTGAGCAATTTCAGCTAAGGGTTTTAACACAAAGCCACGCTCTGTCATATAGGGATGGGGCACTTTTAAATGTTCCTCATCGATAATCCGGTCGTCAATCATTAAAATATCGATGTCAAGTGTACGTGGCCCCCAATGCTCATGACGAACACGATCTAAATTTTTCTCTATTTCTTGGGTATACGATAAAAAGGTGTGCGGACTTAAATCTGATTGCGCCACTAAACAAAGATTTAAAAAATCATCCTGATCGGTTTTCCCCCATGCAGCCGTTTGATAAACAGAAGAAACCGTTAGCACTGTTGTTTTTGGTAGCTCGGCTATTGCGTTAATGGCTGAGTGCAGGTATCTCTCACGATCACCTATGTTACTGCCTAAACTGAGGTAATACTGACTCATCGTTGTCTTTCCAAAGTGATTCCGACATGGGCATAATGGCCAGCGATGGGCGGGTTTTCTTTTTTAATAGTCAATTTTACTGCATTGATTGGAGAAAAACCATCAAATAAATCTTCAATAATAGCTCCAGCTAATCGCTCAATTAACTGGTATTTTTGAGATTCAACACGATGTTTAATCGTTTCAAAGACATGACCATAATGAACAGTATCAGAAAGAGCGTCAGATTGGCTAGCAGCTGCCAAATCAACAGACAGCTCGCAATCGACTACAAAGATTTGGCCCAAGACCTGCTCCTCAGCAAAAGCACCATGATACCCATAAAATCGACAGTCTGTCAGAAAAATTTTATCCATTCTTGTCCTACTTTCTTAAAGGTGCAATTGCTTTGAGCACATCTGTATTGGCAGCAACATTGTGCACGCGCACCATATTACAGCCTTTTTCTATGGCATATGCTGACAAGGCGGCTGTCGCTTGGTCTCTTTCCAAGGGGCTGGTTCCACCACCCAAAAGAAAGTCAACAACACGCTTACGGGAGATACCAAATAAAACTGGGTAGCCTAGTAGGCAAACCTGCTCAAGCCCCTTTAGCAAATCAATATTTTGTTGAGGATTTTTGGCAAAGCCGAATCCTGGATCCAACCAAATCTTATCAGCAGAAAGTCCAGCATCCTGAGCAGCTTTCGCCCGATCTGATAAAAAGGCACAAACTTCTTCTGTGATATTCGTGTAACTTTCCTTTTCTTGGTTGTGCATGAGAATAATTGGAACTTGGTGTTCCACTGCTAATGAGAGCATTTGGCCATCATACAAACCTGCCCAAACATCGTTAATGATATCTGCGCCTGCGTCAAGAGCAGCTCTCACAGTCTCTGTTTTATAACTGTCTATCGAGACTAGGCAACCATAACGGTCTTTTATCGCCTTTATAATTGGAACCACACGGTTGATTTCTTCGTCAGCTGTAACAAATGCTGCACCGGGACGGGTAGACTCTCCACCGACATCAATGACGGTCGCCCCTTCAGCTAGCATTTTTTCCACTTGAGCCATAGCCTGCTCAGTAGCAACATAGTTTCCACCGTCCGAAAATGAGTCTGGGGTAACATTTAAAATCCCCATGATTGTCGGCCGCTGTCTTAATGTGTCAATTGTTATCATGTATTTACCCATTATAGATCATAGCAAGGATTTCCTTGCGCTGATCAATGTTGTCCTTGAAAATCCCTTTAGCTACAGTTGTTACAGTTTTAGCACCGGGCTTTTTGATCCCCCTCATGGTCATACAGAGATGTTCTGCCTCAACCATGACAAAAACACCCTCAGGAGATAAGGCATCGTCCAAGGCTGTCGCAACCTGAGCCGTCAGTCTCTCTTGCAGTTGTGGCCGTTTACTGGCAACTTCAACAGCTCGAGCTAATTTACTCAAACCCGTCACCTTGCCCTCACTAGGGATATAGGCCACATGAGCGACACCATAAAATGGAACTAAATGGTGTTCACACATGGAATAAAACGGAATATCCCTGACCAAGATGACTTCTTCATGCCCCTCTGAAAAGACTGCTGTAAATTCATCTTTAGGGTCCTTACCAAGTCCAGACCACATTTCCTCATACATTTTAATAACCCGTTTCGGCGTATCTAACAAACCTTCCCGATTAGGGTCCTCTCCCATGGCAACTAGCAGTTGCCGAATTGCTTCTTCAGCCATTTCGTGATTTTGTGTCATCTGTTTTCCTTTTCATTAGTAACGGTCATGAGGGATAAGTATTGCCCTAATTTCTGAAATAAAATACAAAGAACCAGTTATAAGGTAGAAATCGTCAGAGCTTGAAGACTCCCATTGAGCCAACCAATTCCTGTAATCAGCTTCTCTTGGCCACTCATTGGGATAAGCCTCTACAGGTAATGCTTTAGGGTAATCAAAGGTGGTCACTGTGACCTGCCCAAGAACTCCTAATTGTTCCAGCATGCTGTTAACAGGTTTTCCTTCGATAGCTGCAAAGAGAATATGAATGGGTTTATTCTTGTATCTAGAAGCAAGCAAATCACAAAGAGCCTTTACGGATTCATCGTTATGGGCACCATCAATCATAAGGTTAGGCGCAATTAACTCTGTGCGGCCAACCCATTTTGCTTGAGCAAGGCCATTCCTTATAGAGTTTTCTGTAACCTTAGGAAATGTTTCTTTCAGTAAAAGAGAGGCTTTAATAGCCAGACTAGCATTGCTGATTTGGTGTCCCCCAAGTAGACCAACTGAGATGTCATTTATAGCACAGCCTGCCTCATCCTGATATACCCCATTGGAGAGCGAAAAATGCCGACCAGCTTCGTATAATGGTGCTTTTAGGTGATGGGCAACCTCTCTGAAAACGTCTCTAACACTCTCCTTATCCGACGCAAAAATAAAGGGTACACTAGGCTTCATCGCACCAGCCTTTTCTCTAGCAATCGCCTCATGGGTTTCACCTAATATAGCTTGATGGTCCAAGCCAATCGATGGACAAAGGGTTAAGAGAGGGGTAAAGACATTTGTGGAGTCAAGCCGACCTCCAAGTCCGGCTTCAACCAGAACAATATCAACGGGATTGATTTCAGCAAAATAGTAAAACATCATCACCGTAATGATTTCAAATTCTGTCGCTGGTTCATGGCCTGTCTCCTTTGGCAAACGCTCTACAATTGAGTAGACAGCCTCTACTAAGGCTATCAACTCCTCTTTACCAATCATTTCGCCATCAACTGAAATTCGCTCCCGAAAATCGATGATAAAGGGTGAGGTAAAGCTTCCCACACGATAGCCAGAACCAGTGAAAATCCGTTGTAAATTGGCAACCGTTGAACCTTTGCCATTTGTGCCAACAATATGGACAGCTCTTATTTTGTTCTGAGGGTTATCCAATCGCTCTAGCATCCAGGTCATCCGTTTCAAACCCGGTTTAATTCCAAATTTTAACTTGCCATGAATCCAGTCTAGACAGTCTTCATAGGTTTTTGGTTGATTCACAAAACACCTCATACTCTTATTGGTCTCTGTTTAGCTTGAGGATCATCAAAACAATTTTCAACTCACTACTCTTCACTCTGTTTTTGATTTCCTTTTACAAAACGTTGACATAACCAATTGCTAGGCATATCTTTGCAGATATGTACCGAGATTTCACCCTCAGAAAATTTTCATAAAAGTATTATATCACAACTAGATGATGAAAAAAAGAAACCCAAGTGGATTTCTACCGCTTTTAGTACATGTCCTTGTAATCTCGCACCATATTTATCGGTATCATCATGATTTGGAGAACCATCAGAAATAGTAGAAATTGAGATAAAGGGTCAAAAGGGTAAAATAAGAACCATAAAACCAATAAGCACAGGCCGTAGACTTTTTGAAACAAGCTTTTGTATGAATGCATAAAAAAGCCTCCTAACAGTAATCCGATTAACAGTAGGGCCATAACTCTAAAATAAACGTATTAGGTCAATTACTATCCTCCTTTTGGCATGATAACCCCCTCATCAGTCATCGGTCAATCCCGGCCCTTGCATCCCTCCTTTAATTGCGTTAAAATAACCTTATGATTACCAAAGAATTTGATACCATTGCTGCTATTTCAACCCCTCTTGGTGAAGGAGCTATTGGCATTGTCCGCTTGTCTGGTTTAGATGCCTTAACCATCGCTAATCGCGTGTTTAAAGGAAAAAATCTCACAAAAGTTGCTAGCCATACCATTAACTATGGCCATATCATCGACCCTCAGACCCGAGAGATTCTAGACGAGGTGATGGTGTCGGTCATGTTAGCCCCTAAAACCTTTACCCGTGAACATGTCATTGAAATCAATGCGCACGGTGGCATCGCCGTGACCAATGAAATCTTGCAACTGCTGATTCGTGAAGGGGCTCGCATGGCAGAGCCAGGTGAGTTTACTAAACGTGCCTTTTTAAATGGCCGGGTGGACCTCACTCAGGCTGAAGCCGTCATGGACATCATCCGTGCTAAGACCGACAAGGCTATGAATATCGCTGTCAAACAGTTGGATGGCTCCCTCAAACATCTGATTGACAATACACGTCAGGAAATCCTCAACACCCTCGCTCAAGTGGAAGTCAATATTGACTACCCTGAATACGATGATGTGGAAGAGATGACGACTCAGCTCCTTCGTGAAAAGACGGAAGAGTTTGCCAAACTCTTGTCAGATCTTCTGCGCACAGCCAGACGGGGCAAAATCTTGCGTGAAGGCCTCTCGACTGCCATCATCGGACGCCCTAATGTCGGTAAATCCAGTTTGCTTAATAATCTGTTAAGGGAAGAAAAGGCTATTGTAACAGATATTGCCGGTACCACACGGGACGTCATTGAGGAATATGTTAATATCAAAGGGGTTCCGCTGAAGTTGATTGATACAGCAGGTATTCGAGAGACAGATGATGTTGTCGAGAAAATCGGTGTTGAGCGCTCTAAAAAAGCCCTTGAGGAGGCTGATTTAGTACTGTTGGTACTTAATAGTGCAGAGCCACTCACTGAACAAGACCGCATTTTACTTGACATCAGTGCGTCTAGCAACCGTATCATCTTGCTTAACAAGACCGATCTCCCTCAAGTCATTGAACGTGACCAGCTACCAGAAGACGTCATTCCGATCTCAGTTCTTACCAATCAAAACATTGACGCTATTGAAGACCGTATCAATCAACTCTTCTTTGATAATGCTGGCCTGGTCGAACAGGATGCCACCTACCTTTCCAACGCCCGCCACATCTCACTGATTGAAAAAGCCCTTGAAGCCCTCAATGCGGTTAACGATGGCCTAGCTCTAGGCATGCCAGTTGATCTGCTTCAAGTGGACATGACACGGTGTTGGGAGATTCTAGGTGAGATCACCGGTGATGCCGCACCAGACGAACTTATCACTCAACTCTTTAGCCAATTCTGCTTAGGGAAATAACAAAAGACGCGGGACTATCGTCCAACGTCTTTTTGTCTGCTTACAAACTTTAGATGTCAACCTGATAAGCTAATGGTTCGACCGTGCGTTTTTAAAGGTCTACTTTTGCAAAACCTGTTTCGGTTTGACAAAGAGGTCATAAGCTAGCCAAGCCACTATGGCTAATTGAACTATAACGCTGATAATGCTTCCTTCAACACCAAAGGGAACACCGGATAACCAGTTAGGTCCATGACTGGAAACATGGATAAAAGCATCACCTGTCGCTGTACCACTTACTGGAAACGCAAAGACATTGCCCTGGAAACAGTTCCAAGCAGCATGAAACCCACTGATCACCCAAAGATTGTTGGTTTTTAACATGACCAAACAAGCTAAAACCGCAAAGATAAAGAGATCAAGCAAAGGAATCCAACTAATCCCATCATTGCCTAAATGAATGGCTGTAAAAAAGAGAGATGAAATCAGTATGCCAAGGGGAATATTATTCTTGGCGCTAATAGTGGTGAACATCCAACCCCGGCATAAAATTTCTTCAGTTGTCCCCTGAATTGACCAGGCTAGTAACAATGGAATGAATTTTAACCATGTTTTCATTGAAAAATCAAATGCTTCGATGGTCACCACGCCAACAGCCATCATCAGTAACACACAAACAATCAACACAACTGCCCCAAAGGCCCAGCCCTTTAAGAACTCCTTAAAGGCGTTGGCCTTGGACATGCCTAACCCTTGCCAGGGAGATTTCTCCTGAAATCTAGCCCAAGCAATCACGACAATTGCAATAAAAGCAAAAGTAAACAGCTCCACTAAGAGCATCAGATACTCGTCCGACATGACTTGCGGAAAGGCAAAAGGCACCCAAAGCAAGGCAATAATACCAAAGATTTCGCCAGTTATTAAAAGACCATACCCTAGTAAAGGCGCCGACCACCAGCTAAAATTCTTAGCAGATCGCTTTTTAGCATCAATAACGGATTCTAGCATGAAAACCTCCTAAAGAAAATAATATAACAAACCTAGTCCAAAGACATCAGCAATAGCGTGCGCTATAAAAAATGGAAAAAGATTTTTGTCTGTCGATTTTTGATATAAAGTATACAAATACCCACCAAACACTAAGCCGATACCAATGGCTGGTACCATTCCTTGGTAAATATGAAAAATAAAGCGAATAAAGAAAGAAAAAGGAAGAACCCATTTCAAATCTTTTTGAGAAACGGACTGGCATATCCCAAGAAAGAAAATTTCTTCATAAAAACCATTGAGCAAGGCGTAAAGCACAGAGGAAAACTCAACATGATTTAACACCTCTGAAAAGGGCATGGGAAAGGGAAGGCTTATGGCAATAGGCTGTGTCACGATAAAGAAAACATCCATTAAGAATGCTGCGCCTATAAAGATCAGAACTGCTTTTCCCATCCCCTCCAAAGTCACCTTTATGTTCCATCTCTTAAAGTCAAATCTTCTCACCCAAAGATATAGGAAAGCAAGACCTAATAGAAAGCCTTGTAAAAGTAGACTATTATAATTGTCTTGAGTTGTAAAGGCAACTGCATTTTCAGCGGTTGTCGCCTGATTAAGCAGGTCCTGATAACCTAGGATGGCTAAGATGGTGGCTTCGCCAAACAGTATCACAGTCACTATCAGAATATCAAACCATTTAAGATCAGTCAATCGCTTCACGAGACACCTCCTTCTTGCTGAACACAAACATAACGATGATCATTATGACGCGTAATATTAAAAGAACTGGAATGGCAAATGCAACTAGTGGGTAATGCGTTAGGGCTCCACCCACTAGCATATAGTCCCAGAAAAAATGATCTAGTGCTAACAGTCCTATTTTTTGCGTAAACAAGTACAAGAAACCATAAAAAACACCCATCAAAGTGGCTAAAAGAACCTGAATCAAAACTTGCTTTAAGGGACTGCCACCGAGTAAGGCAACGAGATGAGAAAGACCAAACAACATGGATGAGTATAAGATAGCTTTTGGAAGAGGCAATTTAGTTAAAAAAACGGATAACATGATTTTTCTAAAGAGGACTTCTTCTCCGGCTCCAACCAACATTGTTGTTAATATTGGAAGAACAAAAGTCCAACTAATTGTAAAATGCTTTACCCAAAAGAAACCCACGATTAGAAAAGGTATCACCACACTAATCATCAAAAAAGAGAGCCTCTGTTTAAAAGGAAACCGATAGGCTAACCTTTTTTTATTTCTCCACGAAAAAATTATGACTAAGAGAGTAGCTAGCGCCGAAAACGGCAGACGCCAAGCCACAAATTCAGGACTTCCATAGGACATTCCAAACAGAAAACTTAGTACTAGATAACTTGAAATAATAATGCCCATGTAACCCCAAAAGGCTTTAGATACTTGTTTATAAGACATCGTTTCCCTCCAATTCATTGTTTATAGTTAGCTTATCATCATTTTCTCAGTTTTTTCTGTTTCCAATCTCCTTTTTATCTGTTTTTTTAGTCCCCAAGCCTTCTTCTCTTTAATTTAGTGTATAATGATTTCAGGAGGTTCTGATGAAAAAAATACTTGTTGTTGAAGATGATCCAACTATCAATCAAGTGATCTGTGAATTTTTAAAAGCTCAAGGTTATGAGCCTCATGCTGTATTTGATGGTCAAATAGCCCTTGATTTTTTCAAGCAGAACGATTTAGATTTGATTATTCTTGATATTATGATTCCATCGATCAGCGGTATAGATGTCCTCAAAGAAATTCGAAAAACATCAAGTGTGCCCATCTTGATGTTAACGGCTTTGGATGATGAATACACACAATTAACAAGCTTTAATCAACTCATCAGCGATTATGTTACCAAACCCTTTTCACCCCTAATTTTGATGAAGCGTGTTGAAAATATTTTAAGGCAGAACGAGCCAACAAAAGAGTCTCTTATCACCATTGACAGTCTTCGTATTTACCCTGATCAGGGAATTGTCTATGACCAAGATAATCCACTTGAACTCACACGAAAAGAATACGACATTTTATTGCTACTGGCTCAAAACAGAGGTTATGTCCTAACACGTGATTTTATCATGGAGTCAATATGGGGATATACCGAATTAGATAGTCGTGTTTTAGATAACCATGTGAGAAATCTTCGCAAAAAAATACCTCATCTGAAGCTAAAAACAGTTATCGGCCGTGGTTATCAGTTAGAGGTGTGATATGGGCATTGTACGTAAAAATTTCTTGATTGTCAGTGGTCTCATCACTTCTACTGTCTTATTTCTTTTACTTATTCTTCATCTAGCATTGCCCATAACCCTTAATCACATTCAAAAACAGTCTTTAAAGAATCAATACAATACTGTCCTTCAATCTCTAAATAGCCTTTCCGAAGCTGAGATGGTCGAAAAACTTCAAAAACTCGATCGTTCAATGCCAGATCTCTTATTTCGCTTGATTGATGAGGATGGTAAAGATATTTATCCTATCTTATCTGAGGCAGAACTCTCTCAACAATCCCGAGAGTATCTGGCTAAGGGGAACTACGATGAAATCGGTGCCTGGGCAGAGTTTATCACTACCCGAGATGGTAAAGAAGTTATTTTACAGGCCGAATACGGCTTTTACTCCCTCTCAGAATACAGTCAAGTTTTTGTCACCTATTATCCACTCATCCTGTTAGCCATTGTTGTCATTGCTAGTAGCGTCGCTTTTGTTTATAGTCATCTTTCCAATCGCAGAATCAAAAAGATTTCCAGCGTCACACGTCAAATGCTCTCTCTTTCTCCCGATATCATCATCGAACCTTTAGGGAAAGATGAGATAGCAACTTTAGGTCAGGATATTAACAGCTTATACCGACAATTAGTCAGCAGTATTGAAGAGTTAAAGCAAGAAAATGAACGGGCAATCCAAAAGGAAAAAGAAAAAGCAACCTTTCTGCAAATCACTGCTCATGAACTAAAAACCCCAATCGCTAGCTTATCTGGTTTGGTTGAGGGAATGATTTATAATGTAGGCGATTTTCAAAACCATGACAAATATTTGAGACAATGCCAAAAAATATTGATAGACCAAACCCAGCTGGTTAAGTCTATTCTGGAAACTGCAAAACTTGACTACATCCCTACTGATCAATACCAAGAGGTGTCACTCAATACTCTTTTGCTACACGTTTTGGAGGACTGTCACCATTTTGCGAAAGCGAACGCTATAACATTAAGCTTTGAGGCGCCGTATGATGTCAGCATCTACGGTAACCCTGTAGAGCTGACCAAAGCTTTTAAAAACCTTATAGACAATGCTATTCGATACAGCAAACCAGATACCACCGTTACCGTCCAACTGAACCATGCTAGTCTAACCATTGAGAATTTTCCTAAACATATGCCTAGTTCTTATGATTTTGAACATCTTTTTGACCCCTTTTATCGTCCAGATTATAGCCGTTCAAAAGAAAGTGGCGGATCAGGTATAGGGCTTTACTTCGTCAAACAACTCTTTGATAAACATGAGCTTCCTTTTACCTTCTCTTCCAAGGATGATAACAGAGTTGTATTTCAGATTTTACTAAAACCAGATTATACAAACTAAAACGAACTTGGGACTATCTGTCTCAAGTTCGTTTTTTTAAATTTCAAAAGAGGTTGATAGGAAAGTCTAGTTTGACAGACTGACGGAAGGAAGCCTGTCAAAGGAGTATTTACTTTTCCCAAGTCAAGGTCCCGCCTTCGACATTGGTGGCATCGAACCCTTTTTCCGTGAGAAATACTATTGCAACTTCTGGTTTAAATTCTCTCTGGCACACGGCATAATGCGCATCTGCTGGTGAGAGTTGAGCTAAACGGTCTTCTAATTCTTCTAACGGATATTGATAGCTCCTGGGATATGATTCTCGTGGAACAAATCTTCAGAAAGCACATCAATGAGCGATACTGGATTCTTTTTATGTATTGATTGAAAGGTTTCCATGCCAATAGATTTCATGAACTCTCCTTATTACTGCTATGCTAATGCTTCTTGGGCTGTTTGCATCTGGTGATACACACCTCTTAAAGCCATCAGTTCATCGTGATTGCCAGACTCCACAATATCTCCATCAACCATGACAAGGATCACATCTGAATCTTCAATGGTAGAAAGACGGTGAGCAATCACAAAGCTAGTCCGTCCCTCCATTAATTTCTCAAAGGCTTTTTGAATCAGTAATTCAGTCCGTGTATCAATAGAAGATGTGGCTTCATCAAGAATTAGAATTTTAGGTTCTTGAAGAAAAACACGAGCGATAGCTAATAATTGCGCCTGTCCCTGAGAAAGACTGGAACCCGCATCCTCTAAAAATGTGTCGTAGCCATTTGGCAATTGACGGATGAAGAAATCGGCATTGGCAGCTTTGGCAGCAGCAATGACACTCTCACGACTAGCCTCTGGAACACCATAAGCGATATTATCATGAACCGTTGCCGCTTTTAACCAAGTCTCTTGGAGCACCATACCGATTTGCTGGCGAAAGGCCTCTCGACTGTAGTGACTAGTCGGCACACCATCAAGTAGAATCTGTCCAGCATTCGGATCATAAAAGCGCATGAGGAGGTTAATCATGGTTGATTTTCCAGCACCTGTTGGCCCTACAATCCCGATTTTACTACCTTCAGGAACGGATAAGGTCAAGTTTTGCATCAAAATTCGATTAGGAACATAGCCGAATTGAACATTCTCAAATGTAATAGCACCTCTGACAGCGTTCGTATCTATATTGGCTGTTCCCTCATCTTGAATAACAGGTTCATCTAAAATGGCAAATAAACGCTCTGCACAGGCTAAGGCACTCTGTAATTCTGCAAAAACAGAAGAGATATCGTTAAATGGCTTGGTATACTGGGTCGCATAGTTTAGGAAGGTGGTTAATTGGCCGACAGTGAATTGCCCCCGCATGATACGCAAGCCCCCAAATCCAGCTAGTAAGGCATAAATCAGGGCATTAACAAAGCGGGTCGCAGGGTTAATGGTTGAAGAATAAAAGATGGCACCCTGTGTCGCATCACTATAGCCACTATTAAGAGTTTTAAAAGTCTCTGTCATTTGGCTTTGGGCATTAAAGTTTTGAATTAAACTTTGTTGACCGATTGCTTCTTCTAAATGCTGGGTCTGAAGACCTCGAGCTTTGGTCTGATCTTGAAAAAGACGGTAACTCTTTTTAGAAATAAAGCGCGCAATTAAGAGAGATAAAGGTGTCAAACCAATAACAAGAAGCAACATAAATCCATCTAAACGGCCCATGCTGAAAATCGTCAAGAGGATCGTTAACACACCAACAAAGAACTGGTTGAAAATCATCAAAAGCCCATTTGTTAACTGTTCACTATCGGTTGTCACACGACTAACCAAATCGCCAACGGATTGTCGATCTAAGTAAGAAAGGGGCAAATGATGAAGTTTGTACAGCACTTCTGCTCTCAATTTGGCAACCATTTGATAGATGAGACGATTGAAAACCAAAGGATTGACCCATTGAATGATTGTGTTCAATCCAATCACAAGAGCCATTTGTAGAAGAATCGTGCCAATCACTTGCTGGCTATTAGGATAAACCACGCTATCAATAGCCCGACCAATCAAGACAGGAAGATATACCGTTAAAGCAACTTGAATAATGGTTCCAATGACAGCCAGCCCAATCAAAAGGGTTTGACCTTTAAAGCGCATCATCAAGCGCCCAAGGCTGGACGTTTTTTGTTTTTTAGCCATGGGTCACCTCCTGATGTTGTGAATAGTGGATGTCTTGGTAAACAGGTGAGGTTGATAACAACTCCTCATGTGTTCCAAGTCCTACTTGTTCCCCTTTATCCAAAACAACAATTTGATCTGCTGGTTTAAGCGTACGTGTCCGCTGGGAGACCAAAATTAAGGTCATGTCTTTATAATGAGTCGCAATAGCCTGTAAAAGTTTAGCTTCTGTCAGATAGTCAAGAGCTGACGTAGCATCATCTAAGACTAGAAACGGTGCTCTACGCAATAAGGCTCTAGCCATGGTTAACCGCTGACGCTGGCCACCTGAGAAGTTACGTCCGAAGGCTTCAACAACGGCATCCAACCCACCTTCTTTATCGTTGACAAAGTCAGCAGCCTGTGCATATTCGAGAGCTTCCCACAGTTGCTCATCAGAAACATCAATAACTTCCATTCCTAATAAGAGATTTTCCCTGACAGTTCCTCTAAACAATTGGGCTTTTTGAGGTACGACTGCTACCCATTCCCGCCATTCTTTGAGATTGGCAGGACTTGAACCATTTTGATAGAGATTTAGGCTACCTGATGTGACCTGACGAAGTCCTGATAAGAGTTGAACAAAGGTTGATTTCCCAGATCCTGTTCCTCCAATGACTCCTAAAATTTGACCTGGCTGAATAGACAATTCCAAACCAGTGAGAGAGGGTTCACTGGCACTTGGATACTGGAAGGTCACCTTAGTTGCTTCAAGAGCCACTTTTTTATCTGTTGAATACTCAGCTATTGGTGCTAAGATGTCCTCATCTGCCAATTGAAAAACTTCCAACACACGTTGTGCCGAAATATAAGACTGGTTGAGGTTGGTTGTCATGGTTGCAACCTTTAGTAATTCCGTTAAGATTTGAAGCAGGTAATTGACCAAAGCCATCAAGGCCCCCTGAGTAAGCACATTCATCGAGACATATTGTTGCCCCCGCCATAAGAGAATTAAAAGGCTGACATTCACCACAAAATAAGTTAGTGGAGACAAGAATGCTGCCCAATGTCCCACTTTAATCTGAGCCTTCAAATAGGACTCATTTTCATCTGTAAAAGCCTGTTTTTCTCTAGAGGTTTGGGTAAAGGCACGCACCACTCGCATACCAGATAATTGCTCTTGTGTTAATCCGACAATACGATCTAGACCTTTTCTTAACTTTTGATAAGCTGGTGCTGTGATTCTCGAAATCCCAAAAACTAAGATAAACAACAGTATAACCATTACAACAAAAATCAAGGTTATGTTTGGACTCAAGAGAAAGGCCATAATAATTGCACCCACGACAATAATCGGTGCTCTTAAAAAGAGCCTTAAAAACAAGTTGATACCTGTTTGAATTTGAAAGGTGTCCCCTGATAAACGTGTGACTAATGACGAATGGCCGATACGATCTCGTTCAGCTTGTGGCAAGCGCATGACCTTGGCAAATAAATCATCCGTTAACCCTTGGGTGTATCTAACAGCAGCCTTGGCGGAAAAATATTGTGCTGTGACTGAAACCAATACGCCAAGTACTGCTAGAACAAATAGCCAGAATACAACAATAACCAAGTCGCCTTGGTTATTGTCAGGTATAATCTGGTCTACCATTCTTGCAATTAGCAAGGGAACAAGGAGTTCAAAGCTCGCCTCTAGCAACTTAAACAGTGGACCTAGAAGAGCTTCTTTGACGTATCCTTTAATATAGACCAAGAGTGATTTCATTAATTCGCCCCATCTAAGGCTTGAGTCGCTGTAATAATGGTTAATTTATAGACATCGTCAGCGTTACAGCCACGAGAGAGGTCATTGACAGGGCTGTTGAGACCTTGAAGGATTGGTCCTACAGCTGAAAAGCCACCTAACCGTTCAGCAATCTTGTAACCAATGTTACCAGATTGAATTTCTGGGAAGATAAAGACAGTCGCTTTACCAGCAACTGGACTGTTAGGAGCTTTGATTTCTCCGACAGTCATGTCAATGGCTGAATCAAATTGCAATTCACCATCCAAAGCTAGGTCTGGACGAAGCGTTTTAGCTATGCTGGTTGCTTCTGCAACACGATCAACGTCTGGACTGCTACCACTTCCTTTTGTTGAGAAGCTAAGCATAGCCACACGAGGGTCAATACCAAAAAGATTTGCAGTGTTCGCAGTCTCGATAGCAATTTCAGCTAGGGTCTGAGCGTCAGGTGTAATGTTAATCGCACAATCCCCAAACATGTAACGAGTATGATCAGACTCTCGTACCATCAAGAATGCACCTGAAGTTCTGGAAATACCAGGCTTGGTTTTAATGATTTGAAGTGCCGGACGGACAGTATCAGCAGTTGAGTGAATCGCACCAGAAACCATCCCTTTGGCATAACCCATATAAACCAACATAACGCCAAAATAGTTCACATCTTTCAACAATTCACGGGCTTGAGTTTCATCCACTTTACCTTGACGTCGAGAAACCAAGGCAGATACCATCTCATCGACATTGTAGGTCGTAGGATCAATGATTTCAAAACCTGAAGTTACACCTTCAATTTCAAGGTAAGCCGAAATTTTATTCTCATTACCCAATATTACAGGAACGACCAACCTTTCTTTGACCAAGTTTTTAACCGCTTGTAGAATACGTGGTTCTTCCCCTTCTGGAAAAACAATCTTGACTTCTTGGTTAACCAAGCGGGACTTCATATTGTTAAAGATTTGCATGAGAAACTCCTTAAATGTTTTTAGTTATAAACTTATTATACTCTTTTTTTCTCCAAATGTGTTAAAACACGCTGGAAATCTTCTGGCAACTCACTTTCTAAGACGATATGTTCTCCCTTAAAAGGATGAAAAAATTCCAGCCGATGACAGTGCAGTGCTTGGCGATTAATACCATCCGTTAGACTTCCTCCATAAAGATCATCTCCTAAGAGTGGAAAGCCAATATGGCTAAAATGGACTCTGATCTGGTGGGTTCGACCGGTTAAAAGATGAACATCCACTAAATGAATGCCCTCATTGAAACTGGCCACTTTTTCATAAGCCGTATGAGCATATTTCCCAGACTTATGGACATGTCGTGTGATGATAGAGTCCTCTGGCCGTGCAATTGGTGCGATAATATCATCTTGATCAGCTAAATCTGCCACGCCTTTAACAAGGGCAAAGTATTTTTTCTTAATTAGCTTTTTTTGTAGCTGTTTGTCCAGTCTCGCATGGGCATAGCCATGCTTGGCAAAGAGCATGAGACCGCTGGTATCCTTGTCTAATCTGGTCACAATATGGACTTGCTGGTTTTCATAGTTTTTTTCGACATAGTAAGCTTTGACAAAATTAGCAATCGTATTGGAGTGCAAAATACTTGGAATAGAAGCAATTCCAGCAGGTTTTTCAATGACCATAAAATGATCGTCTTCATAAACAATCTGCAGAGGTCTTGAGACCGCCTGCAGATTTTCAAATGCTTCTTCAGAAGGAATATCAATAGTTACCTTGTCTCCTACCTCCAACAAATAGATGGCATTTTGGGGCTGATTGTTGACAAGGATACTCCCCCCTTTAAATTTTATTTTTGCTAAAAGTGACTTAGAGACTTCATGCTTTTTAAGAAGGGTTTTAACCTTGATGTGCTCATCTGCAATGAATTCAAATCTCATGTCTCAACATCCCCTATAAAGGCATCCTTGACCCTTTCCCAGAAACTTGTATGGCTCGGCGTAGCCACAAAATGAATCTTAGTATCATCAAGGTAGAACCCTACAGCTTCAATATTATCGTAGATATAGGTCTTGTTATCTACAGATAGACTGTAGCGGTCATTATGAACAGGGAGGATGGCTATCCTATCCTTTTTAGGAATAATAACAGATGACCCTAATGTTCGATAAACACGGTTATTCAGGCTGGCTATTTCAGCTAGCTGTAGAGCTTCTATCGTAGGATGAAGAACAGCCCCGCCAAGTGATTTATTATAGGCAGTTGATCCAGTCGGAGTTGATACCGAGAGACCATCTCCCCTAAATTGTTCAAAATGGACCTGATTAATCATCACATCAGCAACCATAGTTTTTGAGAGTCGTTTTAAGGTCGCTTCATTCAAGGCCCGATAACTGATTTTTTCACCATTTTTGAATTGAACGACAACACGCAAAACAGGATAGGAAATTTTGGCTCCTCTGTCTAACTTAAGGTTTTCAACTAATTCTTGAACTTCAAAATCTCGATAATCTGTATAAAAACCTAAATGGCCAGTATGAACTCCCACGAATCGAGTCGTGTTGAGAAGATGCTCATACTTATGAAAAGCAGATAAAAGCATGCCGTCTCCACCGATTGAGATAACGACATCAGGCTGCTTGCTGCTTAAAATAAATCCTGCATCCTTTAGTGTGGTAAACAGTTGATTGTATACGGCTTCACTTTTGGGATTTCTACTGGCCATCAAAGCAATGCGTTTTTTATTTATAGTCTTCATCTGTGTCATCACTATTTCCTACACCATCACTCAGTTTCCTATGGACGGGGTCAAAAAGCAATTGTGCTTCTTGAATATCGTCTCTTATTTTACTCATTTCCTCATCCAGCTGATTAGAAATTCTAGCAGTGATTTCTAACCGTTGTTTAATTTCTTCTGGAAACTCTCCCTTATACTTATAATTCAACGAGTGCTCAATGGTTGCCCAGAAGTTCATTGCTAGCGTTCTAATCTGAATTTCAGCTAAAATGACCTCTGTCCCAGAAATCGTTTCAACTGGATACTCAATAATCACATGGTAACTCCGATAACCACTTGCCTTTTTATAAGTAATATAATCTCTTTCGTGCACAACACACATATCTTGACGCTGGCGAATCAATTCTAAAACTTCGGCGACGTCATCAACAAATTGCACCATGACACGAACGCCGGCAATATCTTGGACTTCTTGAGCAACATTCTCAAGCTTAATGCCTCTTAAAGCCATTTTCTCTTGAATACTTTCAACCGATTTAACACGCCCTGTCACAAATTCGATTGGGGAATGTCTGTTTTGCTTGCGGTACTGCTTACGAATACCACGCAGTTTAATTTTCAACTCGCCTACCGCCTGGATATAAGGGTCTAAAAATTCTTCCCAATTCATACCAGTCTCCAGCCTTGTTATTTTCCATCATTTAGGATAGAATATCCTCTAGATATTATACCATAAAAAGGGAAAATGACCATGAAACAAATTGAAATTGAGTACAAGACCCTGCTCAGCAAGAAAGAATTCGAGGGCTTAACTCAGAAATTTTCGACAGTTCCTCTCGTCACTCAAACTAACCATTATTTTGATACAAAAGAATCTGAACTTCGTAAAGCCAAATTGTCTTTACGAATCAGAACATTTAATGACCATGCCGAAATGACCTTAAAAATTCCTCAAGAAGTGGGCAATATGGAGCACAATATCCCTCTAAACCTTGAAGAAGCTGAACAGATGATTAAAAATAATAAACTGAAACCAAATGCGATCACTCAGTTGCTTGAAGATTTCGGATTTAAAATAGATAGTATTGAAAAAAAGGGGGACTTAACCACCCACCGTCGTGAAACCCTGCTTCCTATTGGTCTGATGGCATTGGATGAAAACCATTACTCTGGTATATCAGACTATGAGTTAGAATTGGAGGTCTCAGACCCTGACCAAGGAAAACGTGCATTTGAACAGTTTTTGGCACAGGAACAAATCGATTTCAAGTATGCCAAATCTAAGGTGGCTCGTTTTACTCACTCTATATTAAAAAAAAATGGGTAAACTCTTCCATTCTTTTCTTATATTGAAAGCTGAATTTTTCAGCTTTTTTTGTTAAAATAGATTTAACAAAGCCAAAAGGAGCAATTGTTATGTCAAAGAGCTACCATGACAAACACATCAAATTATTTTCACTGAATTCAAACCGTGAATTAGCTGAGAAAATTTCTAAAGAAACAGGTATCCCTCTTGGAAAAATGTCTTCTCGCCAATTCTCAGATGGTGAGATTCAAATCAATATTGAGGAATCGGTTCGTGGCATCGATGTTTACATCATCCAATCGACCAGTTATCCGGTCAATAATCATCTGATGGAACTGCTCATTATGATAGATGCCTGTAATCGGGCATCAGCTAACTCGATTAACATTGTCATGCCATACTTTGGCTACGCTCGCCAAGATCGTGTTGCCCGTTCTCGTGAACCAATCACCGCTAAACTGGTTGCCAACATGCTAGTGAAGGCCGGTGTGGACCGCGTCTTGACTCTCGATCTCCATGCGTCTCAGATACAAGGGTTCTTTGATATCCCTGTTGACAATCTCTACACAATTCCCCTCTTTGCAGAATATTGCGTTAGCCTAGGCCTAAAAGGGGCAGATGTTGTCGTCGTTAGCCCTAAAAATTCTGGGATTAAACGAGCACGATCTTTGGCAGAATACCTAGATGCTCCTATTGCCATTATTGATCACGAAGAAGACGATGCAGGACGTCAAAAAGGCTATATTATTGGGGAGGTCGAAGGCAAAACTGCTCTTCTCATTGACGATATTCTTAATACAGGTGTCACTTTTACTGAAGCATCCCGTACTCTCCAACGAGAGGGTGCCACAGAAATCTATGCTTTTGCTAGTCATGGTTTATTTGCTAGTAAGGCTGCTGAAAAGTTAAATACTGCTCCTATCAAGGAAATTGTCGTAACAGATTCTGTCGCCACAAAAGAAGAAACACCGAACCATGTCAAATACCTTTCAGCAAGTCAGTTAATTGCGGATGCTTTGATTCGTATTCATGAGCGTAAGCCTGTCAGCCCACTTTTTGCTTATCAAAAGGCTAAAAAAGCAACCAATAAGGAAGATGAATGATTTATCTCGATAACTCCGCCACGACTCCCATGTCAGAAACGGCGATACATACCCTACTTACTGTTTCGCAAACCACATTTGGCAATCCTTCCAGCCTCCATACCCCTGGTCGTCAGGCAGCCCAAATCCTAAGAAATGCTCGTCACTCAATCGCTTCAGCCCTAGAAACTTCCCCTAATCGCATTATTTTTACTTCTGGTGGGACCGAGGCAGATAATTTAGCATTGATTGGATATACCTTGGCCAATATAGAAAAGGGAAAGCACATCTTAACAACCGCCATTGAACATCACGCTGTTCTTCATCCATTAAAGGAATTGGAACAAAAATATGGTTTTGAAGTCACCTATTTAAAGCCAGTAGAAGGCAGATACACAGTCCAACAATTTAAGGAAGCGCTACGCCCAGATACAATTCTAGTTTCTGCTATGTATGCTAATAACGAGACGGGCTATCTCTTGCCAATTGCTTCTATTGGAGAGTTATTGAAAGAACACCAAGCAGTTTTTCATGTCGACGCTGTTCAAGCGGTAGGCAAACTACCAATACACCCAGAAGAACTTGGGATTGATCTGTTGAGCGCTTCTGGTCATAAATTTCATGGTCCAAAAGGAGTTGGTTTTTTATACACAAACACCAATCGTCTCCACCCCCTTCTTCTTGGTGGTAATCAAGAAGACAAGCGCCGGGCCAGCACTGAAAATTTGGCCAGTATTGCATCGATGGCAAGTGCCTTAGAAGAAAGTCTAGCATCTTGGGAAACCAATATGGTTCATGTGCAGCAATTGAGACGAGCTCTTCTAACAGCATTATCTCCTTTGGGACCTACTGTCAATCAGGACCAAGATAATCTCCCCTACGTTCTCAATATCGCTTTTCCTGGTCAACTCAATGAACAATTACTAATGCGACTTGATTTATTGGGGATTTCTATTTCAAGTGGATCAGCCTGTACGGCAGGAAATATTGAACCTAGTCATGTCCTCGAGGCCCTCTATGGAGCTGAACACCCACTTCTCAAGGAAAGTGTCCGTATTAGTTTTTCAAAATACAACACCCTTGAAGAGATCGATACACTTTCATCTCAATTATTAAAACTATTAGGAGAATAATCATGGCTTTTGACAAAAAAGTTACCTTAAAAAACTGTCCTTACACATACGAGATTGATTCTCAAATTCGTAAATATACCCTGCTAGATAATACCTTTCTTCAAAATAAATTAGGAAATTTTGAACTCACACGTCTTTTAGAAGAAGTCCCTAATTCTGGAGAAGGATTCCTTTTAAAAATTATTATTAATAAAGATCTAGATGGGTTTAAAATTAATATTACAGACAAATCCGGTCTTCGTATCGTCGACATCTTTAAACCTAGCGCTAACACCATTATTCAACAAAAATTCTTTTTCCTTATGGATAGTCTTGTTGAACGCAACATTTTTAATAAAGTAGAAAAATAGGTCAGCTATGGTTGAAATCAGTTATCTAGATAGTTACAAGCAGGAACGCCATCTAATGTTTGCAGATGTGGACGAGTTTTTCAGAGCATTTGCAGGCTGTTTAACAGTTCCTGATCATTTAAAGGTTACGAAAGTCATCATTAACGGCCATAACATAGATTATAGTGGCATTATAGGTGACCTCTATCGTGTCATGCAAGCAAGGGACCTTAATTCCTATCTCTGATGCTTGAAAATACTCAAAAGGCTAATAAGGCTGGGGCATATGTCCCAGCCTTATTAGCCTTTATCGTTTGTTAAACAAGGCGCAGTGGCTCCGGATTCTTTAAGACCCTAGGTTCAAAGAACAGATTTGTTTTAACAGTCTGGAAGACAGTTAAAGGTTGGAAACAGAGCCAGCGATAGCTTGAGACAGACGTCAGAAAGAAATCGCTACTGTCAGCTATCCCCTAAGGAAAGTTTCAAAAATGACTTTGTCTTCGGTCAGACATTTAGAACGTGTTTTTTCAGGTGATATATATTGCAATTTTCACAAACTTTATTTAAAATAAAACTATTGAACAAGGAGTAACTTCAGAATGAAAAATGATAAAGGTCAATCCATTCCAAGAGCTACAGCAAAAAGGCTCTCCCTTTACTATCGCATTTTTAAGCGATTTAACAAAGAAAATATCGAAAAGGCATCGTCTAAACAAATCGCCGAAGCTATTGGTATCGATTCAGCCACAGTCCGCCGTGATTTCTCCTACTTTGGAGAACTTGGTCGTCGTGGGTTTGGCTATGATGTTAAAAAATTAATGAATTTTTTTGCTGACATTTTAAACGATAATTCAATCACCAATGTCATCTTAGTAGGCGTCGGTAATATGGGCCGAGCCTTGATAAACTATCGCTTCCATGAGCGAAATAAAATGAAAATTGTCCTAGCCTTTGATGTTGAGGAAAATGAGCTTGTGGGAACGACGTCAGCCGATGGTATTCCTATTTTACCAATAACTGCTTTAAAAGAAAAGGTAACTGATGCCAAAGCACAAACAGCTATTTTATCTGTACCTAGTATTAAAGCGCAAGAAGTTGCCGATCAACTCGTTGAAGCAGGTATTAAAGGAATTTTATCCTTCTCCCCCATTAATTTGACTGTCCCTAAAGACATCGTTGTCCAATACGTTGATTTAACAAGCGAACTACAAACTCTACTCTATTTTATGCGACAAAAGCAGTAAGGAGATCAATGACTCATCCGATTATCGGTATTTCAAGTAATATTGAATACAACCCTGAAGATCGTAATTTCTTTCAGGTCTATTGTGCTAAAGGTTATGTTGAAGGCGTCCAAAAGGCTGGTGGTGTGCCGCTTGTCCTACCTATTGGATCCCCTGATCTCGCTACAATCTATGCAGACACCATTGACAAACTGATTTTAACGGGTGGGCAGAATGTCCTTCCCGAATATTATGGGGAAGAAAAGACGATTAAAAGCGATGATTACAATCGAGATCGTGATGAATTTGAGCTCTCCCTTATCCGTGATATGGTAAAGCGAGAAAAACCGATTTTTTCAATTTGCCGAGGAACTCAACTCTTTAATGTTGCCATGGGAGGCACGCTGCACCAGGAAATCAAATCCCATTGGCAAGACCTTTCAGCTATGCATCCTACACATGAGGTCATTCTGACTGCTGGTACGGCATTATCAGATATTTTTGGCGAACGCCCCTCTATTAACTCATTTCACCGTCAAGCAATCAAAACATTAGCTAACAACCTTGATATTATCGGTTATTCAGCTGATGATAAAATCATTGAAGCTGTCAAAGCAAACGATGGCTACCCTTACATGGGCGTCCAATGGCATCCAGAATTTATGATCGACCATCGTCAAGAAGATTTAATGCTCTTTGACTATATTGTTAATCATCTCTAGAGCAGATCTGTTTCTTCTCGGTACGAGTAATACTCACCATTTCCGATAATTAAGTGATCCAACAAGACAAGGCCAAGCAACTCGCTGGCCTTTTTGATTGCCAAGGTAAATTGATCATCATTAGAACTAGGCCTAGATCTACCAGAAGGATGATTGTGAACAATAATGACTGATGTCGCCATATATTTAATGGCATAATGTAGGATTTCTCTAGGCTCAGCTAATGATTTCATAACAGTCCCAATAAAAATAGTTTCTTGCTTGATAATCTGGTTTTGTGTATCCAGATAGATAGCAAGCAAGTGTTCCTGCTTTTTATCACTGAGATCTTGCATCAATTGTTTCGCCAGTTTTTCGCTACTGAGTATTTGCTCCATGTGACGATACTTTGATTGATTAATTCGCTTCCCAAGTTCAATCATAGCCTTTATTTCGATAGCTTTGACCTTACCAACACCAGATAAACCTTGTAATTCCTGAACAGAAAATTCCTTCAACTCGTGCAAGCTCTTTAAACTATTTAATAGACTGTTGGCAACAGAAAGCACAGAATGACCTTTTGTTCCCGTCCTTAATAAAATAGCTAATAACTCTTGATTACTTAAGGTCTCAGCGCCTTCAAGAAGCAAACGCTCACGAGGCATCAACGATTCTGGTTCAACTGAAATACTATACATAATATCCTCCTACTACTCTATTCGTATTCCCAATCAGTTTAATGCCTTATATTTGTCATCTTTACCAGCAAATACATCAAAAAAGGAAGTGGCATTGACCACTTCCTTAAAAAAATTATTTTAGAAAACAGTTATCAAGGATTTTGATTGACCCGATGCCATTGATTAATCACATAGGTTAATTCCGTTAACTGAACGTATCCAAGGCCATTAATTTCGGTTGTCTCAGCGTTAGACCCTCCGAGTCCTGCTGTATAAAGAGCAATCAGATAAGGTGTTTCCTCGTAGACAATGGCATCGACATTCAAGGCCTCTGCATAGTAACCAGGTTTTTGGTAGATGGTTAAATGAGGTAAATAAGCCTTAAAATACTGATTGGGAAAGGAAATACCTAAGTAATAGAGAATATCACTATACTTTTCTTGATTGTGCCAAAGATAGTCTAACACCTGAATATAATAATCCGTCGTTGTTTTGTTTCCAGATTCCAAATCAATGGCCTTAATGTCCCCTCTCGATTGGCCATAGCGACCAAATAGCTTATAAGTTGCCTCAAAGCCACCTAACATCTGAACCATTCCGTAAGCTGGCGTATTTTCTGAATAAACCAAGGAATATTCTTGCATTTCAGAGATTGTCATCCCATTGCCAAATTGCCCACGATAAGCTAAATATTCCGATTCATTTTCAAAGGAAAGATTGGCAATGTCATAGGGTTTATCCATAAAGAATTGCCCGTTCAAAACTCCATCAACAATTAGCATGTTCAAGGGAAGCTTGTAGGTTGAACCCGCAGTCATCGATTGCAACTCATTCATGGCAATGATTTCGCCTGTCTCAGTATTTTTATAACTGAAAGCCACACTAGAGTGAGGAGCCCCTATTTCATCCAAATATACTTGAACAACTTCTGGTAACGACAGATGGGCATAATCATAATGAAGTCCATAGGCATCCATTAGGGTCAAATCCTGATCCATGACCGCCTGCTTAGCTTCTTCTGATTTTAAATAATTAACTTCTGCGTTTTCGTTTTCAACATCGTCATTATTTTCTGGCGAGATTTCCGACGAAGACGCTTCAACTTGCTCGCTAGCCGGAGCTATCTGTTTGCTGACTCCAATTACTAATGCAGTTGTTGATACCAATATAGTCATTAGTCCTAATACAATTACTAACTCATTCTTTTTCATTAAATCACCTAGTCTCTATTATAAGGAATAGGTCAAAAATATGCAATAACAGACTAACGATTTCTTATAATTTTTCAGAAACAACAAAACGAATGAAATATTACCTCTTAATTTGGGTAATTATTCCACTCGTTTCAGATCAATATGAATTATCCTATAATTGAATCTGATTATAAGAGGTGTTAAAAGCTTTACGGATGCTTCCTTCTGCATCGCTATAGGCAACAGAAGATTCTAATGTCCCCTTAACAATAGTTCTAAATTCTGCTCCAGCATCTTCGCAAGTTACCAGAGTGATTTCAGTAACACCTGGAACGTCATCAATCACATCTACACGATCAGGAGTGACTGTTTCAACAGTCGTTAACACATATGTGTAAACTATAGCTTTATCAGTTACATAAATCTTCATTCCAGGCTTTCCATTTTCAAGTGGTGAAAATAACATGCCACTTGCACCTGTGATGCCAAAAACATGATGGCTGGCCAAAGCGTAATTTCTTTGCCCCATAACTTGATTTTCCTTCATTGTTCCTGCCCCATAATGGAGGGCCGTATTATCCAATCCCTTAAAGATTGGAAGGTTTAACTTTAACTCAGGAATAGCAATTCCTCCTATCACAGGTAGTTGCTGAGCTGCCCATTGATTAGCTAAAACGGATTCTGTCGAGAGAGACTCAACATCATCAAAAGCAAAATTGGCTTTTTTATTTTTGTTGTTTTCGATTTCTTCAACAGACACCTTGTCAACTTGGTACTGATTAGTTCTCCAAGCAATGATAGAGTTCCTGATGGAGGTATTAAAGATTAAGAGAAGAGACAAAACAAACAATAGAAAAATAATAACATTTTTGATCCAACTTTTAAACGTCCTATCTTTTTTACGTAAACGCGTGTGTGCCAAATTTTCTTCCCCTTTACTCTTCATTGATGGTCTCCGTTATCCCATCCTCAGAAACCTCTACAAGTGCAAATGTCATAATCTTAGCGTCACTATCAAGCCTCATCACTTTAACACCTTGCGTTGCACGTCCTGTCTGAGAGATATTGGCAACATTGGTTCGGATAATGACACCAGTATCAGTAATAACCATGATGTCTTCATGTCCTTCAACTGTCAGAAGTCCAGAAAGAGAACCATTTTTTTCAGTGATATTAGCTGTTTTAATGCCCTTACCACCGCGTCCTTTTGTCGGGTATTCAGAAGCTGAGGTCCGCTTACCATAACCTTTTTCAGTCAAGATGAGAACCTCATGGTCATCAGTGATAGTTGAAGCACCAACAACCGCATCTCCAGAGCGTAAGTTAACACCTTTTACACCGGTAGCTGTCCGTCCCATATTGCGAACACTAGAAGCCTTAAATCGCACTGAGTAGCCATATTTGGTACCAATGATGACATCACTATCATCTGATGTTAAAAAGACATTAATCAATTCATCTTCTTCTTTTAAATTTAAGGCTTTAAGGCCATTTTGACGAATATGTCCAAACTCAGACACACTAGTCTTCTTAACGATCCCCTGACGCGTTGTAAAGAAGAGATAGGCCCCTTCTGCTTCATCTGCCTTGAGATTAATTAGGGTTTGGATGCTTTCTCCTTCATCTAATTTTAGAAGGTTTACGACAGGTAGACCTTTAGCTGTCCGACCGTATTCAGGTATTTCGTAACCTTTCAATCTGTAGACACGCCCTTTATTAGTGAAGAAGAAAAGATGGTCATGTGTACTGGTTGAAACCATTTCTCTGACAAAATCGTCATCCTTGACACCTGTTCCTTGGATACCCCGTCCTCCACGTTTTTGAGCAGTAAACTCATCTTGAGAAAGACGCTTGATATAGCCTTTGTTAGACAGCGTGATTAAAACATTAGTTTCTTCAATTAAGTCTTCATCTTCTAAAGACAAAACCTCCCCAACCATCAGTTCCGTACGACGTTTATCAGCGTATTTGCGTTTGGTTTCCTCTAACTCCTCTTTGATGATAGTCACAATACGTTCTGGTTTTGCTAAGATGTCGGCTAAATCAGCAATTAAGGCGATTAAATCATCATATTCCGATTGAATTTTATCACGTTCCAAACCTGTCAAACGACGGAGACGCATATCAAGGATAGCTTGGCTCTGACGTTCTGATAACTCAAAACGACTCATCAATTCAGCCTGAGCTTCAGCATCTGTTTCAGAATTTCGAATAACACGGATCACTTCATCGATGTGATCTAAAGCTATCAAAAGTCCTTCTAAAATATGAGCTCGTGCCTCAGCTTTTTCTTTATCGAAACGCGTGCGACGTTCAACCACTTCTTTCTGGTGAGCAATGTATGCTTGCAAAATTTGACGAATCGAAAGAATCTTAGGTACACCATTTTCAATGGCTAGCATATTAAAACCAAAATTAGTCTGCAGGCTAGTCAATTTGAACAAATTATTTAAAATAACACTGGCTGATGCGTCACGGCGGACTTCAACGACAAAGCGAACACCTTCACGACTCGATTCGTCACGAACAGCTGTAATCCCTTCGATACGCTTTTCTTGAGCAAGGCGAACAATATGCTCATGAACCTTGGTCTTATTAACCATATACGGGAACTCTGTTACAACAATACGCTCACGGCCGTTTTTAAGTTCCTCGATTTCAGTGCGAGCCCGTAAAACAATAGACCCCTTACCTGTTTCATAAGCACGATGAATACCTGACTTCCCCATAACCAGAGCGCCAGTTGGAAAGTCTGGACCAGGCAGGACTTCCATAATATCCCTGGTCGTTGCTTCAGGGTTATCCATCAAGAGTTTTACAGCATCGATCGTCTCTCCTAGATTATGTGGCGGGATATTTGTCGCCATACCGACAGCAATGCCTGTCGCCCCATTGACCAAAAGGTTAGGAAAGCGTGCTGGCAAAACAAGAGGTTCACGCTCACTAGCATCGTAGTTGTCTTGGAAATCAACCGTATTTTTATTGATGTCACGCAACATTTCAAGAGCAATCTTACTCATGCGTGCCTCAGTATAGCGCTGGGCAGCCGCACCGTCGCCATCCATGGAACCAAAGTTTCCATGACCATCGACCAGCATGTGACGGTAGGACCACCACTGAGCCATACGGACCATGGCTTCATAAATTGAACTATCTCCGTGAGGATGGTATTTCCCCATGACATCACCTGTAATACGAGCTGACTTCTTATGAGGTTTGTCAGGAGTAACACCTAGTTCATTCATCCCATAAAGAATCCGTCGATGGACAGGTTTAAGACCATCTCGAACATCTGGAAGCGCCCGAGCGACTATGACTGACATGGCATAGTCAATAAAGCTAGTCTTCATCTCCCGTGTTAAATGAACGTCCACTAAATTTCTATCCTGCATCGAAAATGCCTCTTTTCTAGTTTACAATTACTCTTCATTATACCATAATTTAGCCAAAAAATCTGTTGTTTCTTTAGTGTTCTAAACGTTTTCATTTGCTTTCAAAAGCTGACAAAAAAAGCAAAAAATGCTAGAATAGTAAACATAAGGGGCTTCCCTATTAAATTTAAGGAGATGTTTTAAACATGACTACTGTTAAACAACATAAAAAAGTAATTCTTGTCGGCGATGGCGCTGTTGGTTCATCCTATGCCTTTGCCCTTGTAACTCAAGGAATTGCACAAGAACTTGGTATCGTTGATATTGCCAAAGAAAAAACTCAAGGCGATGCAGAAGACTTAAGCCACGCATTGGCCTTTACCTCACCTAAAAAGATCTATGCAGCTGAATATTCTGATGCTCATGATGCTGACTTGGTTGTCTTAACAGCTGGTGCCCCTCAAAAACCAGGTGAAACACGCCTTGATCTGGTTGAAAAAAATCTTCGTATTAACAAGGGTATTGTTGAAGCTATAGTCGCCTCCGGTTTCAATGGTATATTCTTAGTCGCTGCTAACCCAGTTGATATTTTAACATACTCTACTTGGAAATTCTCTGGCTTTCCTAAAGAACGCGTTATTGGCTCGGGAACTTCTCTGGATTCAGCTCGTTTCCGTCAAGCATTAGCTGAAAAAATTGGGATTGATGCTCGCTCAGTCCATGCTTATATCATGGGTGAACATGGTGACTCTGAGTTCGCTGTTTGGTCTCATGCCAACGTTGCTGGTGTAAAATTAGAACAGTGGTTGCAAGATAACCGTGACGTTGATGCCCAAGGCTTAGTTGATCTCTTTATCGGTGTTCGCGATGCAGCTTACTCTATTATCAATAAAAAGGGCGCAACTTACTATGGGATTGCTGTCGCTTTGGCTCGTATCACCAAAGCCATCCTTGATGATGAAAATGCTGTATTACCGCTATCGGTCTTCCAAGCCGGTCAATACGAAGGGGTTGAAGATGTTTTCATTGGCCAACCGGCTATCGTCGGTGCGCATGGTATCGTTCGCAATGTCAAAGTCCCCCTCAATGATGCTGAATTGCAAAAAATGCAAGCATCAGCTAAACAATTAAAAGATATCATTGATGAAGCATTCTCTAAAGAAGAGTTCGCTTCTGCAGTTCGTAACTAATTAAATACAGCATTGAAGAGGCTAGGATTCAAATCCTGCTTCTTTTTTGCTGACAACAGAAAGATTTCGTCAATACATGCTTCAAAAAGCCTTTCCACAGAGCAACAGGTAAAAAAAGATGACAAATGCCTATGATATATGATAATCTGTCTTTTAAATCGGTATTTTAGAGCTCATTAAAATGTAATAATGAAGTCAAAACAAAATGTGGTTTTTGTGGTAGCTTTTGACGAATCAAAAAGACCACACCTTGTTTTTTATGAGTGGTCTTTTGAGCCTTTCTTTGGATTTTATTGGAAAAATGTGGCATACTAAAACTAAGAATAAAATGGAAAAGAGGTTTTGTTATGACAACCTTCGAGAAGGATATTAAGGATTTAACACCTGTCACTATTGACCATGCTGAGCAGACGATTTCTAATGCAGATTCAGCAATTTATTTTATTGGACGCGGAACTTGTCCTTACTGCCGGAAATTCGCTACTAAATTAGCTAATGTAGTTGCTGAGACAGGTGCTACTGTCTATTTTGTGAACTCCGAACAAGCTAATCAATTAGAACAGTTAAGCCAATTTAGAGGACAATATGGGATTCCAACTGTACCAGGCTTTGTTCGCGTCCTCGATGGACAAGTAACGGTCCGTTGCGATTCAGGAATGACAGAAGCTGAGATTAAAGCTTTTATGGGGATTTAAGTAGAAATGTCTCACATGGATAAACCGAGAAGATTATAGTTTTTGGTAGTCTTCTCGGTTTTTACTTATTACAGTTTCAAATGTCTTTCTGACTTTCTCTCTGGTAGATTTGACAGAGTTAACACTAGGTTTATTTTGATACGCTATCACCATACTATTAATCCTAACTATGTTACAGTCACTCCAACTCAAAAGTTGCCCTACATCTTTTCTGGCATTGAATACACCTTGCTCAACTGACGATAAAAACTATAAAAAGGCTAGGACTTTAATCCCAGCCTTTTTATAGTTTTACTTTTTTTATTTAGCTAGTTGTTCTTTAGCTGCATCTGCAAGAGCAGTAAATGCTGCTGCGTCGTTAACAGCCAAGTCTGCCAACATCTTACGGTTAACATCGATTTCAGCTTTTTTAAGGCCGTTCATCAATTTAGAGTATGACAAACCGTTCATACGAGCTGCCGCATTAATACGTGTAATCCACAATTTGCGGAAATCACGTTTCTTTTGACGACGGTCACGGTAAGCATAGTAGTAAGAGTTCATTACTTGCTCTTTAGCCGTACGGAACAAGATATGTTTTGCGCCATAGTAACCTTTAGCGAGTTTTAAAATACGTTTACGACGTTTGCGTGAAACAACGCCACCTTTAACACGAGCCATTTATAATTCCTCCGAATAATTCTTAATTTAGTAAAAGCAAGTTAGACTTATTTCAAACCAGTCAACATTGCTTTGATACGAGCGAAGTCACCAGAATGTACCATAGATGCTTTCCGAAGGTGACGACGTTGTTTCTTAGTCTTACCGTGGAAACGGTGAGATGTGTAAGCACGGAAGCGTTTAAGACCGCCTGAACCTGTACGTTTAAAACGTTTTGCAGATGCGCGGTGAGTTTTTTGTTTTGGCATAATAATCTCCTTTTTCTGTCAATTGATGTTATTTTTTTTCAGCTGGGGCTAGTTGCATGAACATTTGACGGCCATCCATTTTGGGTTTTTGCTCAATAACAGCTATATCTTGCGTTGCTTCAGCAAAATCTGCTAATACCTTAGCACCAACTTCTTTGTGAGTAATCATTCGGCCTCTGAAGCGAATGGAAACTTTCACTTTGTTTCCTTTTTCAAGGAATTTCACAGCACTACGAAGCTTCGTATCAAAATCACCCTTATCGATTGTTGGGCTGAGACGAACTTCCTTCACTGTTACAACGCTTTGTTTTTTACGTTGCTCTTTTTGTTTTTTCTGGTACTCAAATTTGAACTTGCCATAGTCCATAATTTTCGCAACCGGCGGTGTAGCTTGGGGCTGAATCAGCACCAAATCAACGTTAGCTTCATCGGCGATGGCCTGTGCTTCGCTACGTGGTTTAATACCTAACTGCTCACCTTCAAGGCCGATGAGACGAACTTCACGGACACGGATTTCATCATTGATGAATAAGTCTTGCTTTGCTATGGTTGTCACCTCTTTTTTTATTTGAGAAAATCAAAAAACGAACTTGCTAACACAAGTCCGTTCTACACAATATTCCCATAGGAAACTTAGCATGTAGAGCCAGACAACGTTAGTCGCAAGGCGAGAAGTTCTCACTTCTGCTTTTCTCATTGCTTATTAGTTTATCAAATCATAGATTCCTTGTCAAGGATTTCTCTCGCTTTTTCTGAAATAAATTGCACCACTTCTGAAATGGAAACACCCGTCGTGTCAAATTCAATAGCATCTTCTGCTTTTTTGAGAGGAGATGCTTCTCGCGTGCTGTCTTTATAGTCTCGTTCGGCGATTTCTTTTTTGAGGATTTCAAGATCCGTAGGAATTCCCTTAGCAAGATTCTCTTTATAACGACGTTCTGCACGTTCTTCAACCGAAGCAATTAGAAAAATCTTTAATTCCGCATCAGGAAGAACAACTGTACCGATGTCACGACCATCCATAATGATACCACCTTGAGCAGCAATTTGTTGTTGCTGCTCTACCAACTTAGCACGAACCTCTGGAAATGCCGAGACCCAAGAGACATTATTGGTGACATCATTTTCACGAATACGTTTAGTCACATCCACATTGTTTAGAAAGACTCGTTGGTCTTCATCTTGCCCGCGTTCAAAATGTATAGGATATTGGTCTAAACCTTTAAGAATCCTATCTAAATCGTTTTCTTGCCACCCATTTTCAAGCACCATCAAAGTCGCACAGCGATACATGGCACCAGTGTCTAAATAGGTATAGCCAAGTTCTTTGGCAATGAGCTTGGCTACAGTTGATTTGCCACTTGATGCGGGGCCGTCAATGGCTATTTTAATTTTTTTCATTGATTCTCCTAATCCACTCTCACAACGTCGCCAGGATTAGCATACCAAGCACCCGTTTGCAAAAATTCAGGATTTAATTCATAAAGACGTTCGATAGTAATACCTGCTCGAGAAGCTATTTGACCTGCTCCTTCACCTGCTTGTACAGACAGTGTGTTACCACTCCACTCAGAAGAAGATGGCTCCGTTGATTGAGCAGGTGTCGCTTCCTCTAAAACAGAAGTTTCTTCTGATGTTTGACTAGAGACAGTATCAACACCTGGATTAAAAAAAACATCTGTTGCTTCACCAGTTTTACTGCCACCAATAGACAGATAAATAGACATCCCAATAACCAAAGTCACTATAACAGCAAAAGCAATCATTAAAATAGTGAAGAACCGAGCTGTACGATCCTCTTGACGCCCACGGTTAGTTCTGCGACTTATATTATCAAATAATTTCCCCTCCCAGGGTTTTTTATTTGCCATCATTTCTCCTTGTATAATCTTAAATATCGTATTACAATAGTCTTATGAAAGTATCTATTATTCCAGAACGTTGTATTGCCTGCGGTCTCTGTCAGACCTACTCATCTGTCTTTGATTATGATGACGATGGCATCGTCGTCTTTAGTCAAACAGATAAACGTCAGCAAGACCTTCCTCATAGCCCTGACATCATCAAAGCAGTTAAAGAATGCCCAACAAAGGCTCTGCTACTTGACTGATCTTTTGGCTTCTTCACTATAGTAAGTTTCAAAATAATCTAGTTTAATCAAATGGTCAGTTAACTCAACTTCCCCTTTAAAACTTTCTTCTAACGCAATGGCATTCACAAAATACTTTTTAGGCCATTTTCGCATGTGAAAATCTCGACCGTTCGGATATTTATCTGAAAAAATCGTAATAGAACTATAAGTGACTTCAATCCTACTGATGCTGGCGATTGGAATGGTATGGGACTTCCATGGGTTTGCAGACTTAATGGTAAGATTCCCATCCGACCCAATGACGAAATAACGCTGTAGCCCTAGAAATACCAATAGCGCACAAGATAGCATGAGGAGATAATAAGGAAGACTCACGCGTGTTCTTTCATAAAGTAAAATCAAATAAATAAAAAAGGGTGTTAAAACAAGAGACCAATAGATAATGGACCAAGATAGTTCCGGTTGCCAATGGTAACGCAACTTGCCAAAAACTTTAATCATACCAATCCCTCCACTCCTTCTATTTTATCATAAAAACACTCTAATGGTAGATAAGGACTTTAAATTTTTAAGTCATTTTTTGATGCCTTAAAGAATTCATCATTTCTTTCCTTAAGCTTTTTTTGTTTTGTCCACAGATAGCCTGCTAATGCTAAACATTCGTAAAGAACAAAAAAGAGGAGAAAACAGTGGAAAAAATACCTTTCCGGTAAAATCAAGATGACTGGGTCAAGACTTGGATGAAATAGCCAGGTCGAATCCCCAGGGAAAAGAATCTGGTGGAAGAGGACAAAAAATCTTGAAAAACCAATCATTCCAGCAAAACATCCTATAGCTATCGGTGTTAATGCCATCAGGGCGAACCCTTTACTGAGCAATCCTTTGGTCCCACTTTTGTGGGCCTTTTTTAAAAACAGAAAACTTTGAAATATTGTCATTAGAAATAGGCCTTGCGCGAGATGAAAGAGTTTCTTGACGGCTTCAAAATGATAGAGACCATCAGCAGATGACGGAAAATCAGGCATAGCCAAGGTCCATTGAAAAGGGTTGGTTAAATAACTGAGTAAAACGTTAAAATTATGCTGTATTCTTTGTGAATCAAGGGTAACCACAGATTCTAAATCTAACCATTTAATTTCAAAAGGATAAAGTAACCAAGCGATATGAATGGTCAGCACGATTGCTAAAGCCACAAGGCACAGACATGTTATCGCAAAACGAAGCTTTGTTTTAATCGGTAATCGTGGTTTATTCATTGAAACTCCACTCTGCTAAACTATTTAGAACATAGGTTGGAGCTATCGGTAGATGGTCAACTTCCTCTGCTTTAGTAAAGCCTGTTAACACGAGAAGACTGTCAATACCATTATCAATTCCTGCTCGAATATCCGTCATGTAATTGTCCCCAATCATAAGGACATCTGCCTTCGTCATTGCTAAACGGTCTAATGCTTTTTCCATCATAATAGCCATAGGTTTACCAATGTATTTCGGATCAACTCCAGTCGTGGCAGCTAATAACTGGTTAAGAGAACCAGCTCCTGGCAATTCGCCTCTTTCTGTTGGAATACGTAAATCAGGATTGGTCCCAATAAAATGAGCTCCTTTTTGAATAGCTAGGCTTGCAAGGGCGAAATGTTCGTAGGTCACCTGGCTATCAAGTCCAACAACGACATAGGCTGGATTTTCTAATTCCTCCGTGTAGCCAGCATTGGCGACGGCTTCTTTCAGACCTTTTTCACCAATGACATAGGCTGATTTTCCTAAATTCATCTCATCCATATAGTCAACCGTTGCTAAACTCGCTGTGTATATCGTTTCTATAGGCGTTTGGATATTAAAGTTTGTAGCTAGATTATCCTGAACCATCTCAGGGGTTTTTGTTGTATTATTGGTCACAAAAAGATAGGGAATCCCTCTAGCTTGCAAGTCATGAACAAAGGCCTCAGCAGCTGGTATACGTGTCTTACCTCTGTAAATTGTTCCATCTAAATCTATCAAATAGCCTTTATAAGTCATAATTCCTCCCAAGTAATAATGGCCTGGGCATTCGTTTGTCCATCAGAGCCAATTTGGTGGTGGCTAACGAGTCCATCCCTCTCAAACTCAGAAGAAACATCTCCACCCGGTGACACTTCGCGATTGTACTTCAGGTGAATGTGTCTAGGGACATGCGTTTTTAAAAACGCATAGCCAAGAACATCGTACATCCAATCTAAATACTTACTATTGTTCACATGGCCATTCATATCAATATCAAAGAAACGGACATGATAGTTGGCTTTTGAAGGCGTCTCTAAACTCTTATACTTGGCGCCTCGAGCAATCTTTTTAACCCTTTCAGATTGATAAGGCTCTAACAATTCCTCTGGAACTGGAACAATTTTACGCTGTTCTAAATCCATTAATGCGAAGTATGATTCAACACGCATCAGTAATTCGCCTGTCTCGTCCATCACTTCAAAACGCCTATGACAAATGAGTTTATTATAGGAAATCGCCTCTGTACGAATCGTGACGTTCTCTGAAAATCTCGGTAACCTCACAATATCAAACTCATAGTCTGTGACAATCCAAACGAGACCGTATGTTTCCAAGACATAAAGGTCACTCCGATTCAACTCAGCAGAGTGCTGACCTGAGACATCTAATAATTTAGAAAGGAAGGGTGGTAATTTGAGATTCCCATTGACATCTGAAAAATCAAAAGGAATGGTAAAGTTTTCTTGATAGGAATGTCCCATTAGTTATCCTCCAAAATAAAGTGCTCTGCTACAGTATCTCCTAAAAAGAGGCCTTTTTTTGTCATTTGAATCTGTTTGCGATTTGGTTTTAAGAGCCCATCTGCTATTAACTTATCAACAACTGCACCATAGCGGTCTTCAAAATCCGTCTGAAATTTTTCTTCAAACCGAGCTACTGAAACACCCGTTTTTTTACGAAGCCCTAAAAAGAGTTCTTCTTCCATCATTTCTTCTTGGGTCAAAATATCTTGTCCTAAACGAGCCTGTTTCTCTTCAGCAATGGCTTTTAAATAGTGTTGGATAGGTCCACGATTCCGATAGCGAACGCCATCAAGGTAACCTGAAGCACCTGCTCCAAACCCATAATACTCACTATTATCCCAATACATGAGATTATGCCTGCTTTCAAACCCTGGCTTAGTAAAATTGGAAATTTCATAGTGCTCAAAACCATTCGCCTCAAGTTCCTTCAAGATATATTCAAACATGTCCGACTCTAAATCTTCATGTGGCAAATGAAGATGCCCTCGCCTTTGTCGATTCATAAAGACGGTGTGATTCTCTAAAATCAAACTATAAAGGCTAAGGTGAGGAATATCGAGTTCTAAAGCTTTTTTGACATTATCCTTAACTTGATCCATGGTCTGATTAGGCAAGGCATAGATAAGGTCTATCGAAATATTATGAAAACCAGCAGCCTTGAGACTGTTAATGCTCTCATAAATCATAGCTTGATTGTGACCACGTCCGATTTGTTTGAGCATTCGATCGTCAAAGGTTTGAACCCCCAAAGAGACGCGATTAACTTTTGATCGTTTGAGAACTTCAATCTTTTCTTGGTCTAGATCACCAGGGTTTGCTTCAATCGTAAATTCTTCTATTTGACTGAGATCAAGCTCTTTTTCTAAATTAACCAATAAAAAATCAAGCTGTCTGGCAGAAATAGCCGTGGGCGTCCCACCGCCAATATACAGTGTCCGCAAAGGTGGAGCATCAGCTGCTTTTACCTCTTCAATAAGGCTTTCTAAATAATCATCAACAGGTTGATTCTTGATGAAAACCTTTGAAAAATCACAGTAAAAACAAATCTGTGTGCAAAAAGGAATATGGACATAGGCTGAAGTCGGTTTTCTGTGCATGTTGTTATTATACCACAAAGACTAAAAGGAAACGGTTCAAAAAAATCCCACTCTTATCAGAGAGTAGGATAGGCTTGCCTAAAAGGCAAATAAATCATTAAAATTCTCAGCCATGGTTGGATGGGTAAAGATTTGATTTTGGAAATAGGTCGCAGGGATATGATTATCCATTGCTATCTTAACGAGGTTTATCAACTCATGGGCTTGAACACCAAAGAAGGTCGCGCCCAGAATTTGTTTGCTAGACTTTTCAACAATTACTTTATAGGCTCCTCGTAGATCCGCATTGACGTGACCACGGGGCATCGCAGCAACAGGTATTGTCTTTGTCAGATAGTTAAGGCCTTCTTTCTCAGCTTGAGCCTCAGTTAAACCAACCTGAGCTAAAGGCGGTGTTAGAAAAGTACTTGTCGGGAACGCCTTACGCTCTTTCAGGCTATAAGTAGTCAAACCATTGAGATAACCATTGACAATACGAAAATCATCTAATGAAATGTAGGTGAACTGTGGCCCACCATTAACATCCCCAACCGCAAAAACACCTGGCACAGTTGTTTGACAGAAATCATCTACTTTGATAGCGCCGCGTTCAGTCAAGGCAATATCTGTGGCCTCGATATTCAGTCCTTCAATATTAGGCTTACGACCAGTCGCATAAAGCACTACATCGAATTGGAAGTTTCCTTGTTCTGTTGACACTTGAACGGATCCATCAACTGAGGACACAGCCGTAATCTCACTAGAAAGATTGAAGTTAATCCCATCTTCTTCCATATAGTTTTTGGCCATTTGGGCAATTTCTGGCTCAAAGCGACTCAAAATAGCATCAGCTCCATCAAAAACTGTCACTTGGCTACCGAGTTGATTATACAATCCCGCAAATTCTAAACCAATATTTCCAGCCCCAATAATGCCGAGACGCTCAGGGCGATTCTCAAGCTGTTGAATCCCTGTGGAATCAACCACATTTGCCGTTTCTGTCAAACCAGGAATTGGAGGAACTACAGAAAGCGCACCTGTATTAATAACAATCGTTTCAGCTGTCAGTTGACGAGTCTCATCTCCTGCAATTACCTCAATAACTTTATTAGCTATAAAGCGTGCCTTTGCATCAATCACATCAACACCAGCAGATACTGTGGCATAGTTTTTAGCATTCAACCGAGTCACAACTGCATCTTTTTCAGCCATAACTTGGTCAAAATCTAGACCTTTTTCAGCAGCAACTAACATGGTTTTAGTAGGAATGCAGGCAATATTGATACAAGTTCCACCATACATCTCCTTACTCTGCTCAATTAAAGCAACCTTTTTTCCAGAACTAGCCTGTTTTGCAGCAAGTGTTTTGCCAGCTTTTCCAAAGCCAATGACAATGATATCGTAGGTTAACATCGCTTACTCCTTTTTCTTTTTACAAGGCCTATTTTACCATCTCACCTGTTATTTTGCACATTTCTGCTACAAAAACATAAAATGACGATGCTTAGTAGTTAAGAAAAATGTCAGAAAATTCAAATTCTAGTTGACAAGCTATTTTTTATGTGGTAAAATCTTCACATGTTATATTTTCTAACATTAGAATTTGGAGGATTATTATGAGCTTAGTTTCATTTCAAGCTGTTAATAAATATTACGGCGACTTTCATGCATTGAAGGACATCAACTTAACATTTGAAGATGGTCAAGTGATTGTTTTGTTAGGGCCATCTGGGTCAGGAAAATCTACCCTCATCCGTACCATTAATGGATTGGAAAAGATCGACAATGGAAATTTAGTGGTCAATGGCCATCAAGTGTCAGGCGCTTCTAGTAAGGACCTCATCGATTTGCGCAAAGAAGTCAGCATGGTCTTTCAACATTTCAATCTCTATCCTCACAAAACTGTTTTAGAGAATGTTACCTTAGCTCCCATTAAGGTTCTCGGTATCAGCAATGAGGAAGCATTAGCTCGAGCAGAAAAATACCTAACCTATGTTAACATGTGGGATCGCAAAGATTCTTTTCCTGCTATGCTTTCGGGCGGTCAAAAACAACGAATTGCTATTGCCCGCGGTCTCGCCATGAAACCAGAGTTGCTTCTCTTTGACGAGCCAACCTCAGCCCTCGATCCAGAAACAATCGGTGATGTGCTAGCTGTTATGAAGAAATTGGCTAAGAATGGAACTAACATGGTTGTGGTTACCCATGAAATGGGATTTGCCCGTGAAGTGGCTGATCGTATTATCTTTATGGCTGATGGAGAAGTGTTGGTTGATACGACAGATGTCAATGGCTTCTTTGATAACCCAACCGATCCACGTGCCCAACAGTTCCTCAGTAAAATTATTCATCACACGAGTGAACGTGTCTCTTTGGATGACTAGGAGGGAAACTAATGAAAAAGAAACTATCTCTTCTATTACTTCCTCTCTTTGCTTTATTTAGCCTCTTTAGTTGGTTGGTCTTCAGCTCTAACCCTACACAAGCTACTGAAAAGTCACAATTAGCAGCAACCGATCAGGTGGCGGCTATCGTAAAAAGAGGAACACTTCGTGTTGGTGTTAAACAAGACGTTCCAAATTTTGGCTACCGAGATCCTGAAACCAATGAATACACTGGTCTTGAAATTGAGATTGCGAAAAAAGTAGCCGAAGAACTTGGGGTTGCTATTGAATTGACACCAGTCACTGCACAAACTCGTGGTGCTCTCTTAGATAATGGGCAACTCGATATGGTTGCAGCAACCTTTACCATTACCGAAGAGCGTAAAAAGCTTTATAACTTCACCACTCCTTATTACACAGACGCCAATGGTTTTCTTGTGAAAAAAACAAGTGGTATTTCTTCTTGGGAAGATTTAGATGGCAAGACAATCGGAGTGACTCAAGGCTCTATCCAACAGGGGTTGCTAACTGAAATAGCGACTGATAAGGGCATTTCACTCAACTTTACCGAACTAGGATCAAACCCTGAGGTTGTTGTCAGTTTAGCGGCACAACGTGTTGATGCTTTTTCTATCGACCAATCTATCCTATCAGGATTTACTGGTAAAAGTAATGAAATTCTAGACTTATCCTATAACCCGTCTCAGTACGGTATCGTTACTAAACTATCGAATACTGATTTAAACGCCTACTTAGATGCCTTGGTTATGGAATGGGAAGCTGATGGCACGCTTCAATCCATCTACGATACGTATGGGCTAAAACCCACATCAATGGAAAATGATTAGAAAGGAGCTCAATCATGCTATCAAATTTATTTTCAGCTGAACTTTGGGCTGACTTTCTGAAAGACTGGCCACTGTTTGCTCAAGGATTTCTCTTTACAATCGCCATTTCCATTGGCGCCCTCCTGTGCGCCATGATACTCGGTATCTTGTTTGCCATGATGGCTACTAGTAAAAACAAATGGCTCAAGGCTATTTCTCGAGTTTATGTCGAATTTTATCAAAACACACCATTATTAGTGCAATTTGTAATTATCTATTATGGATTCCCCTTGATTTCAAATTTCACACTGATGCCTTCTATCTATTGGACAGCCGTTATCTGTGTAGGACTCTACCACGGGGCTTATATCGCTGAAGTCTTTCGAACTGGTATTTTGGCCGTACCAAAAGGACAGATGGAAGCGGCTCAGTCTCAAGGGTTTACTTATACCGAGAGCATGCGCTACATTATTATTCCGCAGGCTATTCGAACAATTCTACCACCCCTTGCAAACCAGGTTGTAAACCTTATCAAAAACACGTCTACAGTTGCCATTATCGGAGGTATTGACATTATGTTTGTGACCAAACACTGGTCAGCCGTTAATGCCAACTACGTGCCACCATTTGTAACCGCAGCGATTCTCTACTTCATTCTTTGCTTCCCACTGGCTACGCTTGCCCGTCGTTGGGAAGAAAAAAATAAAAACGCTTATTAAGGAGGTCAGTTATGATTCAAGATATTTTAAATGTGCTGACACCCACCAATATTGCCTTTTTAATGAAAGGTCTTTGGTTAACTTTAAAGCTTTCCTTTATCATCATTATCCTTTCCACAGTGATTGGAACGGTGCTTGCGGTAATGCGTAATAGCAAAAATAAAATCCTAAAATGGATTTCATCCATCTATATTGAGTTTGTCCGCAATGTGCCAAACCTCCTTTGGATTTTCACCATTTTCTTGGTTTTCCAATTGAAATCAACTCAAGCTGGTGTAACAGCCTTCACCGTCTTTACATCTGCTGCCCTAGCTGAAATCATTCGTGGTGGCTTGAATGCTATCGACCATGGCCAAACAGAGGCTGGTCAAGCGCAAGGGTTCACCCAATTGCAAATCATGCAATACATTATCTTGCCACAAGCTTTACGTAAAATGCTACCTGCCATGATTTCACAGTTTGTGACCGTCATCAAAGATACCAGTCTTCTCTACTCTGTTATTGCACTTCAGGAACTCTTTGGAGCCAGTCAGATCTTGATGGGACGTAACTTTGAAACGACAGCTGTTTTTACGCTTTATGTCACTATCGCTTTGATCTACTTTGTCATTAACTTTGGCATTTCAAGCTTCTCCCGTTTTCTCAGTAAGCGCTGGGATTTAGCAAGAGAATAAAAACGAGTCGGCAACGACAAACCAAAGTAGATTTACTGACACTTATGGAAATTATTAAAAGTTTCTCAAAAGGGTCTACGATGCATTTCCAAAAACATATAAGACCATGTGCAATCAACGCACATGGTCTTTTAGCTTAAAACTGATTAAGGGATTTTTTCTGAATACCGTTAATCTCAAAATTATCTGGTGCCAGCCAGCCCTCAAACCGATGTTTTAAGACAGGCCATTCACTGTCGACAATTGAAAACCAAGAGGTATCCCGTGTCCTGCCTTTGTAAATGGAATGCTGACGAAAAGTTCCTTCATACTGAAATCCTAAGCGTTTTGCCGCTTTTTGGGATCGCTCATTCAGACTATCACACTTCCACTCGTAACGACGAGCATCAAGGTCTTCAAAAACATACTTCATGGCTAAATACTGTGCTTCAGTCGCTATTCGACTACCTTGTAAAGCTCTGGAATAGACCACCCATCCCATCTCAAGAGAACGATTTTTAAAGTAATAATTTAAAAGGGAGAACATGCCTATAGCTTTTTGACTGTTATTATCACGAATGACTAGATAATAGGGATCTTCAGATGTCTCACATTCTTCAAGATAGGCTCTAAACTTCTCAAGATTATCAAAAGGTGCCAGGGGCAAATAAGTCCAGTCCTCTTCCACAGGAGCATGAACATAAAAAGCGGCCAAATCCTCAATATGAGCTTCAACGTTTAATTTTTCAACAGTGCAATATCGCCCTGTTAAAAGGGATAAATCTACTGGTTTTCCGGCAGAATCATCTAATAAAGACTCACCTATTGGTTGATTAAACTGATTATAAATCATCACTATCTCCTCTACTATAGCTATAAGATACCCATAGGATAACACAATGATTCCAAAACATCAAAAAAGCCTGCCGAAGCAGACTCGTCATGATTATTTCGCAATTGGGTAAACAGAAACTTGTTTCTTATCGCGACCTTTACGTTCGAAACGAACAACACCTTCAACTTTAGCGAAAAGTGTGTCATCTCCACCACGGCCAACGTTTACACCTGGATGGATTTTAGTACCACGTTGGCGGTAAAGGATTGAACCACCTGATACTGTTTGACCATCAGCAGCTTTAGCGCCAAGGCGTTTTGCTTGTGAGTCACGACCGTTTGATGTTGAACCGCCACCTTTTTTGTGGGCGAATAATTGCAAGTTAGCAAGATTTAATTGAATCATTAGTTTTTCCTCCGTTGAGTTATTGTTTGACCTGAGTTTGGACGAATTCCGATGAATTGTCATTCAGGTTTGTCATACCTAGCAAGAATGCCTCAAACAAGAGCTGAACCTTCTCGCTAGTCGGGTCATTCAGATGACGAGGAAGCGTCACTGACAGAAACCCACCATCTATCTCGTTAATTTCGACTTGGGGCTCTATCTGGCACAGTTCTATCAAAGCATTGATAAAATTGATGCTCAGGGTTGAGACCGCTGCACACACGATGTCGTAGCCATAAGGTCCACTTCCTGCATGACCACTGATTTGAACGTGTTGCAGTTTGCCGTCAGGCTGACGGGTGAATTGGGCTAGAATCATGCGTTTAACCTAAAATTAAGCGTTGATAGCGTTGATAACAACTTTTGTGTATGGCTGACGGTGACCTTGTTTGCGGTGGCTACCTTTTTTAGGCTTGTATTTGAAAGTAACAACTTTCTTTTGCTTGCCTTGTTTTTCAACCGTACCAACAACTGTTGCGCCTTCTACAAGTGGTTTACCAACAACTGTTTTGTCACCACCTACAAGAACAACTTCGTTAAAGGTCACTTCTTGACCTGCTTCAACGTCCAATTTTTCAACGTAGATTGCTTGACCAGCTTCAACTTTAACTTGTTTACCGCCAGTTTTGATAATTGCGTATGTGCTCATGATGCACCTCCTATAAAGATTTTTTTGGAGAAAGTTCTCCTTGTGAAGACTCGCCTAGTACCGTGAGGTTTCCCTGCTTAAAACGGCAATCGTGCGGTTGCACAGAAGTGCATTAAGTCAACTCCACTATTTTACTACACTTGCCCCTTTTTTGCAAGCAAAAACCCCTAAGAAAAGTTTTTCTTGCAGATGAAAGATTTTAGGGTAAAATAAAGAAAAACACTGCCTAGGAGAACCTTATGATTGGCTATGCCTGCCTCAATGAAAGTTTACCTGATAGCAAGATAAGAACCTTGCGAAAAGCCAACGCTACACCCGATGCTTTAAGGGATATTATCACTCATAATTTGACGGCTTTAAATCGAATGCTTGACTATAACATCAAACACCACATTCAGATGTTTCGCATGAGTTCCGATATCATTCCATTTGGGTCTGATCGTGAGGTTAATACCCTGGATTGGGTTTCTGAATTTGCTGAGACCTTTGCAAGACTTGGGCGTAAAATAAGCAAGTACCAGCTACGGTTGTCCATGCATCCTGGTCAATATACAGTATTGAACTCCCCTGATCCTGCTGTCGTTTCTCGAAGCATCGCTGAACTGAACTATCACGCGCGTTTTATGGAGGCTCTTGGGTTAGACCGCACCCACAAAATGGTTCTTCATATTGGTGGTGTCTATGGTGATAAGGATGTTGCAATGTTGCGTTTTATTGAGGTCTATCAAACGTTATCAAACCGTATTAAAGAACGTCTCATCATTGAAAACGATGACCGCCTCTACACCATTTCGGATGCTCTAGCCATCAGTCAAGCAACAGGTGCTCCTGTCGTTTACGATAACCTTCATAATGCGTCTAATCTCAGCGATCCTAACTTATCCGATGCTGACTGGTTAGAGCAAGTAGTTAAAACCTGGAAAGCGGAAGACGGCAAGCCAAAAATCCATTATTCCCAGCAACGGGCAAACGCTCGTATCGGGGCCCATACGCAAACTATCTATCTTGAAGCATTTCTGGACTTTTACAACAGCATATCCGACTACGACGTAGACATTATGCTCGAAGTCAAGGACAAAAATTTATCTGCAGTCAAGTGCACACTCGCAACGCATCCTGACCTTCAAGATATTCGCCTACTTGAAAAAGAATGGGCAGCTTACAAATACCTAATCCTCTACTACTCTCCCAAACATTACCAAGCAATTCGCCAACTGCTGAAAAACAAAACCCAGTTCCCAGTGCTAGAGTTCTATAGCTTAATAGAGGAATGTTTGACTGAACCACCACTTGACCGCTACCAGATAAACGCTATAGATCATATTTGGGGGTATTTTAAGAAAAAAGCTACTGACAAGGAAAAAACCAGCTACCTCAAGGCCAAAACCGACTTGATGGCTGGCAAGATTAAAGCTAGGCGCTTGCTCAATTGGCTCTACAAACTAGCCGTTAAATATGATCAACCCTACCTTAAAAAATCACTGATTTTCCATTACAAACCACATGAGTGACATTTCAACATGACAGAGATCTTTTAACCTCATGTTTATAGCAAAAAAACTGGGAAAAATGTCCCAGTCTTATGTTATATCGTTCTCTTGATTATCTACCATCGACTGGACCATATAGTAACAATATCTAATCTGATGCTCTGTGGTCCTTTTAACAGAGAGAGGCGGTAAATGGTCAAGATCGAAGAAAGCCAGTTCACTGATTTCCTCGTTAGGTTCAAATGTTCCACTTTCCATTTGACACCAAAATGTCAGTTTATAGTAGTGTTTAGACTGTATCTGTTGAGGGTCCTGATTGCTGTCAAATATAGCAAGAAGTTGCTTGACTGAAACAGTGTATCCCGTTTCTTCTAGGACCTCTTTAATGACATTCTCTGTCGGACTTAATCCAACTTCAGCAAACCCTCCAGGTAAGGCCCAGGTGCCACTGGACAATCGGTCTTTAACCAGACAAACCTTGCCCTCTTTTAAAATGAAAGCACGCACATCCACTAGAGGCGTTTCATAAGACTTGGTCGGTCTCATAAGGTTGGTAAGTTCCGGTTCTGATAGCGCTGTGGTTGATTTCAAGATTTCTTTCACTTCCCTACGAATAGATTGATATCTCTCTTGATCAAAAGGATTGCTGCTGTAAAATAGCCCTGTGTTTGCAATGGCCAAAATTTTTTGCATTGCTTTTAAAAATTCTTTTTCAGCCAATATAAACCTCCATCATTCAGAAAAAAGCAGGCCTCGACCTGCTTAATTAGCGATTCTTAAATCTCTCAAAGAACCAATGATGCTGCACCTATGATACCTGCGTCATTCCCCAACTGAGCTAATTTTATCTTGGTTGAGCCAACAATTTGAGGGAAGACATTTTCCTTATATACCTCATCGAGTCCATTGAGCAAGAAATCACCGGCTGCAGATACACCTCCACCGATGACAATTGCTGATGGGTTGAGAAGACAAGCAATGTTAGCACAAGCAATCCCTAAATAACGGGAAAAGTTATCGTACACTATTTGTCCTAAATCATCACCAGCCTTTGCCAAATCAAATATAACTTTAGCAGAGACGTCATCCCCATTGTCAATCAATTGTTTGAGTTTAGACTCCCCCGCATAAACTTGAGCATAACGACGAGCAAGGTTAACAATACCAGTTGCGGATGTGACTGTCTCTAAGCAACCAAGCTTGCCACAGGTACATCTGATCGGTTGGTCAAAATCAACCACCATGTGGCCAATTTCGCCACCGGCACCTCCAGCGCCATGTATCAAATTGCCTCCAGCAACGACTCCGCCCCCGACTCCAGTTCCTAAAGTAACAAAGACGACATCTGGGTCATTTTCTCCTGCACCTTTCCACTTTTCACCTAAAGCAGCCACATTGGCGTCATTATCGATAAAAAATGGAATTCCAAGAGCTGTTTCGATTTGTTCTTTAACAGGTTGCACTGTCTTCCAATTAAGATTATAAGCTCCAACTACTGTACCCATTTCATGATTGATGGCTCCAGGAGATCCCATACCAATGCCTAAGAAATCATCCTTGGTTAAACCAAGAGAATCCATCCGTTGCTTTAAAGAAGCAATGATATCAGGGACAATATGAGAACCTTCATCTAAAATATTAGTGCCAATAGACCACTTATCTTGAACTTCACCATCTTTTGATAAAATGGCAAATTTAATCGATGTCCCTCCAAGGTCAATCCCTATAATTTTCTGACTCATACGTCTCTCCTTCATTTCATTTTCATTCTATTATACCACTTTATGCAAAGGCTTGCATGTTTTTAAAAAAAGTTTTACTCACTTTTGTCCTAAAAGATAGAGTAAAAAGAGAAGTGCAATATGCCAAGTGAACTGGAGAAAATGCCGTTTAACCGTGAGTGGGTGATGGTGACGAAATTCATAAAGTTGTGGCAAACTACCAAGCACCATAAACCCTAGGGCATAAAGCGATATCTGCCAATCACTATAGGCCTTAGCATAAGACCAAGTCACCAGCAATAACAGACCGCTAAGGATCATACCAAGTCCACCAAAAACAACGTTATACCGTTTTTGATGCCAGCGCCAAAGGCTCTCACCAAAGGTTACCAACAAATAAATACTGACAAAGAGAACTAATCCTTGTTTCATTCTTTCTCCTTATTGAAGGTCGCTCAAGTAGTCATAGCGTTCATACTTTTCTAAGAGTAAATCATTGGAAGTTTCAAGCTCACGCTGAAGCTCAGCTAATTTACCATAATCACTGGAATGTTCTAGCATCTTCGATTCTAGAGCTGATATGGATTCCTCTAACGTTTCTATTTCAGCTTCGATGCCTTCCCATTCCTGTCTTTCTTGATAGGTCATTCGCCTAGCACGTTCAGGTTTAACTTTTGTTCCTACTGTGGTCTCTTTAAGAACGGACTTCTCTCTTTCCTGTGCTTGATCCGCTAAAAACTTTTTCTCGTCTAAATAGTCCGTATAATTCCCATAAAAAGTCACAATGCCATCAGCTTCAAAGGAAAGAATCTTGTTGGCGACTTTATCCAAAAAATAGCGGTCATGACTAACGGTAATAACTGGACCAGAAAATTGTTCCAGAAATTGTTCAAGAACCGTTAAGGTGGCAATGTCTAAATCATTAGTGGGTTCATCCAATAAGAGCACATTAGGCTGTTGCAATAAAATTTTAAGCAAGAACAGGCGCTTTTGCTCGCCACCGGATAATTTTTCAATTAAGGTACCATGGGTATTCCTTGGAAATAAAAACTGCTCTAGAAGTTCTGCAATAGAAATCTGACCAGAATTCGTTTGGGCTTCTTCAGCTACTTCCTGCAAGTAATTAATAACTCGTTTGCTGGTATCAAGACCAGTGATTTGTTGCGAAAAATAGCCAATTTTAACCGTCGCTCCCCTCTCAACAACCCCTGAGTCAGGATTAAGCTGACCAGCAATGAGGTTGAGTAAAGTTGATTTGCCTCGCCCGTTTTCTCCTACAATACCAATACGATCTCTATTTTGAATAAGGAGATTAAAGTGACTAAGAATTGGTAAATTAGGATAGGAAAAACTCACGTCATCAAATTTGACGACTTTTTTTCCAATACGGCTGGTCTGAAAGTTGATATCAAGCTCTGCAGACTCTGAAAAGTTCGAAAGTTCCCCTTTTAAATCGTGAAAGCGATTGATCCTTGCTTGCTGTTTTGTCGCACGCGCCTGTGGTTGGCGGCGCATCCACTCTAATTCTTGTTTGTAAAGTTGACTTTGCTTATGACGAAGGGCAGCATCTCGTTGATCTTGCTCTGCTTTAAGTCGAACATAATCCTGATAATTTCCTTGATATTCGACTAGCTTCGCCTTATCAAGCTCAAAGATTCTCGTTGCCAAATGATCTAAGAAATAACGGTCATGAGTGATAAACAGTACCGTTCGTTTTTCTGTTTTGAGAAAATTGGTCAACCACTCGATGGTTTCAATATCCAAATGGTTTGTGGGCTCATCGAGCAAAAGCAACTCTTCTCGTCCCAGTAGAACTTGTGCTAACTGAACCCGACGTCGTAAGCCTCCTGATAAATCACCAACCAAGCGATGCAGGTCTGTTAATCCGAGTTTATGCAGAACTGTTTTTACTTGACTCTCAATTTCCCAAGCATTGCTAGCGTCCATCTGAGTCATTAGATGATTCAGTTCATCCTGCTGGCTGTCATCGTAGTTTTCTAGTAATTGCTCATATCGCTTGATCAAACGCATTTCAGGAAGGTTATCGGATAAAACGGTATCTAAAATAGTTTTTGTGTCATCAAAAATTGGATTTTGAGTTAAATAAGCTATTTTATAATCATTTTTCCTAGAAAATGGACTCGTATCGCCATCAAATCCAAGTCGACCAGAAATAACATCTAAAAGGGTCGTTTTTCCAGTTCCGTTAACACCAATAATTCCGATTCGGTCTTCAGGGTGAATAATAAATGAGATATTCTCAAAAACTGTTTTATCTCCTACAGATTTTGTCAGTTTTTCTGCGATAAAATCACTCATCACATTCTCCTTCTCTAATCACTCGAAAAATAGCGTCCTTGTCATTTGCTATTTTTCCATCTACAATTGCCGCTTCAATCTTTTCAAGCAGTTGACCGATTTCCGGTCCAGGTTTCATACCAAGCTCGGTCATTAATGTCCTTCCAGAGACAACCATATCTTTTTTACTATGAATAACCAGAGATTTATCCAGCTGATCGATGCGTTTAAAATCACTATCTAATCCTTTTGCCTTGCGAAGTTCTTCAGTAATTCTCAAAAAGGATGCCCCATAGCGGTAACAATCTTGCTTGGTTAGGCAACCTTTCTCCCTTAAATTCAGGATTTGAACTAATTTCTCAACATCTTTTTGAAATTGACCAGAGGTTTTCCAACCTTTTAAAAAACTTTTCACATTAGGAATTGCTAAATGATGTAAAAATGCAGCCCAGGCCTGTTCTGATTGCAAAAACTGATAATCCTTAGCCAAACTATGACAGAAAGAATAAATTTCCTCCTCTAGTCCTTTTAGACCTGGTAAGTAGTTATGAGCTCCGCTATCAACCAAGAGGTTTAACCCCTTCTGCCAAGAAGGGCCCGTGAGAAGCTTATCAAACTCAACAAAAGAGCGTTCGACAGATATTTTTTCCAGTAGATGGGCATGGTCTCTCATGGCTTTAAAGGTTTGCAAATCTATCTCAAAATTAAGATTAGCCACAAAGCGGAAGCCCCTCATGATACGCAGGGCATCCTCTTTAAAGCGTTCGCTAGGATTCCCAACAGCTCTGAGTTGTCTCCTAGCTAGATCCTCCAGTCCTCCAAAAAGATCTATCACCTGTGCTTGGTCATCAAGAGCAAAAGCGTTTACCGTGAAATCGCGACGTTTTAAGTCTTCTTCCAGCGAGCGCACGAAATGAACGGCTGACGGTCTACGGTAATCGACATAAACCTCTTCCGTCCTAAAGGTCGTAATTTCGTATTCATGACCACCTTCTAGTACCAAAACTGTTCCATGCTCAATCCCCACATCTATCGTTTTTGGAAAGATTGACTTGGTTTCTTCTGGATAGCTTGAGGTTGCAATATCAATATCATGAATAGGCCGGCCGAGAATCGCGTCGCGCACCGATCCGCCAACAAAATACGCTTCAAATCCTGCAGCTTTTATTTTTTCTAAAATGGGCAATGCCTCCTGAAATTCAGAAGGCAAGTTGCTTAATTTCATAATAACTGTTCCAATCCATAAACCAATTGCTGACGCTTAACAACTTCTTTAATTCCAAGATTGACCCCACTCATAAAGGATATGCGGTCATAAGAATCATGACGAAGTGTGAGACCTTCACCTTGAGCGCCAAAAATAACTTCCTGATGAGCAACCAAGCCTGGTAAGCGAACCGAATGAATGCGCATGCCATCAACTTCAGCTCCACGTGCACCAGCTAATAATTCTTCTTCATCAGCTGCTCCTTGTTTTAGACTTTGCCGAGTTTCCGAAATTAATTCAGCCGTTTTAATGGCTGTTCCACTAGGAGCATCTTTTTTATTGTCATGGTGCAATTCAATGATTTCCACATTTGGAAGGTATTTGGCTGCTTGAGCTGCGAATTGCATGAGCAAAATGGCTCCGATAGCAAAGTTTGGAGCAATTAAACCGCCCAATCCCTTGCTGGCCGATAAGGTTTTAAGGTCATCAATTTGCTCAGGCGTGAACCCCGTTGTCCCAACAACAGGTGCAAAGCCACTTTCCAAGGCAAATTTAGTATTCTCATAAGCCACCGCTGGGGTCGTAAAATCGACCCAGACATCCGCTTCCAGAGAACTTAACTCAGATTTATCAGTAAAAACTGGAACACCAGCCACATTTTTCTCTGTTGCAAAGGGATCAACTAAGCCCACCAACTCTAAGGCTTCATCTTCTAAAACCATTTTATGGGCTGCTTGTCCCATTTTTCCCTTAAATCCTGCAATAATGACTTTGATGGACATGACATTCCTCTCTTTCCGTTCTGTACTCTGGTCTGATACCATCTTTCTATGCAACTTTAGGTGAAATCCCAAAGGCTATAGCGCCTTCACCGAGATGTGTCCCAATGACCGCTCCAAATGGTGCAATGGCCAAATCACTGCCAAGGCCGTTTTCAACTAAAAGGGTTTTAAAGCTTTCAGCTTTTTCAGGGCAATTAGCATGGATAATGACAACATGGTAATTATTATCAGCTGTCTTCTCATCTAGTATTTCAATTAAGCGCTTAATAGCTTTCTTTTCAGTTCTAACTTTCTCATAAACTTCAATCGATCCCTCGTTAAAATAAAGAATTGGCTTAATCTTAAGGAGATTTCCCAACAGGGCTGAACCATTTGACAACCGTCCACCTTTAACCAGGTGGTTCAGATCATCAACCATGATAAAGGCATGTGTTTTTTCGATCAATGGTTCAAGTTTGACCATAATATCGTCAAAAGAAAGACCAGCCTTGCTCTGAGACAGAACTTGACCAACCATCATCCCAAGAGGAGCTGACGTGATTTTTGTATCTGGAAAGGCAACCGTCATCTCAGGATACTCATCTGGTAAAAACTGAATATTTTGCCAAAAGCCAGAGATACCACTCGATAAGAATAGTCCAAGAACATGGGAATACCCTTTTTGAGACAATTCTTTTAGCAATTGGTCCAGTTCAGCAATACTTGGTTGACTGGTTTTGGGTAAATCTTCAGACTGGGCCATTTTTTGATAAAATTCCGAGACGGTTAGATTCTCTCCCTCAATATAAGACTTTCCGTCAATAGCAACTGGAATCTTTAATACATAAACGTCTTCGTCTTGTATAACCTCATTAGACATATGTGCTGAATTATCCGTTACAATAGCTAATTTCATAAAATAACCTAAAATTCTAATTTAATTCCTGGGGCATCAAAGGCAATCTCAGTAACCTCGTAGGTTAGTCGTCTAAGCATATCTAAAATGGGTGCTGAGATTTCCTGGATTTCTTCTTGACTATAATCACCAGGCTGATCAACAACACGTCCCACCACTTCGTTTTCTTGAGAAATCCCTCCAGAAACCACAAAATCCTTAAAGACAACCATAAAACGAACTACGGCAACTAAGTGCGTTGAATTGGCTTCATGGTCTTGTTTGACTAGATGGAAATTCACTTCAACTTTTGTCTTTGGGACACCATTTTTCTTTTCCCATTCTGCATTTCGAGCATCAAAATGGTACTGATTAACAATTTCTTGCTTACGATTGATTTGCATATTCTACCTCTTAGCTTTTACATTCTCTTCATTATAACATATTTTGAGCTGATTCCTACAGGAAAGATCAGAAAAACCTTGCTGCGTGATCAGCAAGGTTTGAACTAATTCATTGGTATGAAAGCCTTAGCTTACTTCGCTTTACGAAGGTAACCAAAGAGGAAACCTGATACTAAAGCACCAATTAAAACATACAGGATGTAAAGAATTGGATTACTTGTTAAGGCGATAACGAAAATACCACCGTGTGGCGCCATCAATTTGATGCCAGATAAACCAACCAAGCCACCTGCAAGGGCGGAGCCAACAATGAAGCTTGGGATAGCACGAGCTGGATCAGCTGCACCAAATGGGATAGCTCCTTCTGTAATGAATGACAAGCCCATAATGATGTTCGTCAATCCAGAGTCACGTTCTTCCTTAGTGAATTTATCTTTAAAGAGAAGGGTTGCAATAAAGACAGCAAGCGGTGGAACCATACCACCAGCCATAACAGCAGCCATCACGACTGAACCACCTGACGCAACAGTCGCTGCTAATGTTCCAGTACCAAAGACATAAGCTGCTTTGTTAACTGGACCACCCATATCAACAGCCATCATACCTCCGACAAGGAGACCGAGAAGAACAGCTGAGCTACCAGATAGGCTTGTCAAGAAGTTATTGAGAGCCGTATTGATCGCGGCCATGGGAATGTTAACAAGGAACATAAGGAATCCTGTTGCGAATACACCAAGGAGTGGTAAGATCAGAATGGACTTAGCGCCTTCAAGGGAACGTGGGACGTTCACATATTTTTTAATGACTAGAACAACATAACCTGCTAGGAAACCACCAACCAAGGCTCCAAGGAAACCTGATGGTACAGCAGCAGGAATCTCTGATGCGGCACCAGCATAAGGGATTTTACCAAAGGCAAGACCACTTGATGCGATAGCTCCAGCAACAAAACCTGATACTAGACCTGGTTTTTCAGCAATGGAGTAGGCAATATAACCAGCTAGAACTGGTAACATAAAGCCAAAGGCTGCACCACCAACGCTATTAAACATAGCTGCCAACTGATTATAAGAACCAAGACTGCCAAGGTTAGCTTCAGGCACTCCCATAAGGTTATCAATCAAGAAGGCAATGGCGATCATAATACCACCACCGATAACAAATGGAAGCATTTGAGAAACACCACTCATCAAGTGCTTGTAAATTTGACCACCGAAGGATGTCTTCTCTTCGCTTTCGACTGCTTTACTACCAGCTGCAGCCTTATAGATCGGCGCATCACCAGACAAAGCTAGATTGATCAATTCTTCTGTTTTACGGATACCGTCAGCTACTGGACGATTAACAAGAGGTTTGCCGTCAAAACGATCCATCTCTACAGCCTTATCCGCTGCCACGATAACCGCTTTAGCTTTTGCAATATCTGCTGCAGTTAAGGCATTGCCAACACCGGAAGCTCCATTAGTTTCGACTTTAATGTCGACACCCATTGCAGCAGCTTGTTTTTTAAGAGCTTCTTCAGCCATGAAGGTATGGGCAATACCTGTTGTGCAAGCTGTGACTGCTACGATAAACTCCTCTGAGTTAGAAACAACGGGTGCAACAGGGGTTTCAACAACTTCTTCTGCCTCAGGAGCAAATAAATTTAGAACTTCATCTGCTGTTGACGCTGAACGTAATTTAGCAGCAAAGCCATCTTTCATCAAGTACTGTGATAATTGTGCAAGAGCAGCCAAATGCGTGTCATTTGCGCCTTCTGGAGCAGCAATCATAAAGAAGAGGTCCGTCGGTTGCCCATCAAGACTGGCATAATCGACTCCCGCTGCTGATTTAGCAAAGAGAACAGTCGCTTCCTTGACAGCCGCATTTTTACTGTGTGGCATAGCAATCCCGTCACCAAGTCCAGTAGACGTTTGGGCTTCACGCGCCATGATGCCAGCTTTGAAGGCATCAAAGTCGGTTACGACCCCAGTTTCTACTAATTTAGCAATCATTTCATCAATAACTGCTTCTTTTTCGGTTGCTTGTAAATCAAGCAACATCACATCTTTACGTAATACATCTTGGATGTTCATCGTTTTTCTACCTCAACTTTTTGATATGTTTCCTTAATAAATGTAGCCGACGCTAGATCGTCTGAGAAAGTGGTTGCTGTGCCACAGGCAACGCCCCACTTGAAGGCTTCAAGAACGTCACCAGTTTCAACCAGTTTCCCAGTGAAACCGGCCACCATAGAATCTCCCGCTCCCACAGAATTTTTGACTTCTCCTTTGATCGGTTTAGCAAAGTAAGAAGCTTCTTGTGTCACTAAGAGCGCCCCGTCCCCAGCCATGGAGATAATAACATGCTGGGCGCCTTTTTCAAGAACTTTTCTGGCGTAGATCTCAATGTCATCGAGACTGTTTAGCTCTACACCAAAAATATCTCCTAATTCATGGTTGTTTGGTTTTACAAGCAAGGGCGAGAAGGTTAACGAATCCAGCAAGGTTTGCCCTTCAAAATCACAGACCACTTGAGCTCCAGTTGACCTTGTTTTAGCGATTAAGTCCTTATACACTCCATTGCCAAGATTTGCGGGTGCCGATCCAGCAAAAACCACAACATCTGCTGATGATAATTGGACAAGGATAGCTTCGAGCTCTTTTAAATTATCATCAGAAATGAAAGGGCCTGTTCCGTTAATCTCTGTTTCTTGGTCGGCCTTAATTTTAACGTTAATCCGTGTATCTTCCTCGACATGGACAAACTTTGTCTCGATAGCCTCAGACTGAAGCACCTTTTCAATAAAATCGCCAGTAAATCCACCAACATAACCAGTAGCTGTGGTAGGAATTCCAAGACGTTGTAAAACGCGACTCACATTAATGCCTTTACCACCGGCATATTTATCATCACTAGTCATCCGATTGACCGCCCCTGTCTCGACATGATCAAGACGGACAATAAAGTCAATCGAAGGATTTAGCGTGACTGTATAAATCATACTTCTATCACCCTCGTTTTCTTTTTGATTTCTTGGAGAATTGTTTTTTCTGTCCGATTCGTTAACAGCGTCACTTGGTTTAAACTGGCAACTTTAACAAATGAAAATTGGCCCAGTTTAGACTCATCTGCTAACACAAAGGTATCCTTAGCATTAGCAATAATGGCCTTTTTGATGGTCGCTTCATCAGGATCTGGCGTTGTAAGGTACTCCTTGTCCACACCATTCATGCCTATAAAGGCTTTATCAAAGTTAAGACTTTGAATTTGCTCTAGAGCAAAGCCTCCAATACTAGCATCTGTACGTTCCTTAACAAGACCACCAATAATAATGGTTTTTATGCCTTGTTCGACAAACGTCGCTGCATGATGGATAGAATTGGTCACCACCGTTAAATTGGCAACTGGTTCTTGACTGAGCGCTTTAACTAAAACACCTGTCGTCGTCCCAGCATCTATAAAGACAACATCGCCTTCATCGATCAAATTTAGAGCTTTTTGACAAATCAACATTTTTTCTTGAACGTTTTTGACAGATTTTTCAAGGTTACTTAATTCACTAGCTGAAGAAGACAGTGCTTCTGCACCGCCATGAATACGTCTGAGTTTTCGTTCTGCTTCAAGCTCATCAAGATCTCTTCTAACAGTTGATTCAGAAGAATTTAATAAGCCCACTAAATACTCCAAGGTAACGATTTTTTCAGCAGCGATAGCTTCCAAAATCAATTGCTTTCGTTCTGATTTAAGAATAACGGTTCCCTCCTGAAATCGATTACAGATTTCATTATACCATAAAATCATTCAAAGTCAACCAAATTCTATCATTTTATTTCAATTTCTATCAAAACTAGATAAAAAAGAATCAGATGGAAATCGAACACCCATCCAATTCTTTCTGTTGCTTACGATAAAGAATCATCATTCCACAAGGTTCTGTTTATAGGCTGTGGCCCAAATGTTTGAGAAACTGGAACAATTTCGATTCGACTAATATTGACATGTGCAGGTTGTTCTAAAGTCCAAAGAACTGTGTTTGCGATATCCTCAGGTTGGATACTGCCTGCCCCATCATATAATTTAGTTGCTCGCTCGTCATCCCCCTTAAAACGGACGTTGGAAAATTCTGTTCCACCACAAAGGCCAGGCTCGATATTGGTAACCCGGATACGCGTTCCAGCTAAATCTGCCCGTAAATTTTGACTAAATTGTTTGACATAAGCTTTAGACGCTCCATAGACATTCCCTCCTGGATAGGGAACTGTTCCTGCTGTAGACCCTATATTGATAACATGACCCTGATTTCGAGAGACCATGGTAGGCAAAATCTGTCTAGTCACATAGGTCAACCCTATAATGTTGGTATTTATCATTGTCTGCCAATCCTCAAAGCTCGCTTCAAAGGCTGGATCAAGGCCTAGTGCTAGGCCAGCATTATTGATAAGGATATCAATTTCTTGCCATCCAACTGGTAGACTAGCTAAGGATTTGTCAACCTGTTCTGGCTGAGAGACGTCCATCTGTAAGGGGTAAAACTGCTCTCCCAGTTCCTCTTGAATGCGTTGCAATTTTTCATACCGTCTTGCAGCTCCAATGACCTTGTATCCTTTTTCGACTAGGGTTTGACAAATGATTTGCCCAAAACCTGCAGAAGCCCCTGTAACCAAAATAATTTGTGACATCAAAATCCTCCTTATTATTTTTTCAACTCATTTTAAATCACTATCTTTTATAGTTTGAAACCAATTATTTATCTGTTTATTGCCTCAAGTTTTCTTTGAATAATGGTTAAACGCTTAGAAAGCAATAATCCACTTGAAAATATCCCTAGAATCAGACCAATCCAATAACTGTAAGGACCTAAAGAGGTTAACCACTCAAGTAAAAAAGCACTTGGTAAGGAAATCCCCCAGTAAGCAATAACTCCCAATAAAAAGGGCAGTCGAGTATCCTTGTAGCCCCTTAAAATCCCTTGTATAGGAGCTGTGAAGGCATCTGCTAACTGGAAGAATAAACTATAAGTTAAAAATGTTCCTGTCCGTTCAATGAATGACGGGTCTGTCCCATACAATGCAGCAACCTTATAGCGGAATAAAAATAGAAAAACTAATGTGATTGAAACAAAACCGAAAGCTGATAGACGACCAATCTTAGCATAACTTTTAGCTTCATCATAGCGTCCAGCACCGACCTCATAGGATACAGCAATCGGTAGTGCGGTTGCAATAGAAACAGGAAAGGCATACATCAAACTGGCAAAATTCATAGCAGCTTGGTGAGAGGCTATCAAAGCTGTCGAATACTTGGCCATCAGAAGCCCTACTACCGCAAAGATAGCTACCTCAGCAAAAATAGCTCCTCCTATAGGTAAACCGAGTCGAAATCCTGAGGATATATCCTTAACATCAATAGGCGACAACTCCCATAAACGATACTCCCTAACTTTGGGATGAAACATCAGGATAGCTATAACAAGCGTTAAAATAATCCAATAGGCTAAGGCTGTTCCTAATCCTGCTCCAGCACCACCCATCCCTGGTAATCCCATTTTCCCAAAAATGAGCAAGTAGTTAAAAAAAGAATTTAAAGGAACTAAGAGAAGCATCAAAACCATTGAAAGTCGCGTTAGTCCTAAAGCATCAAATAAACTACGACAAACGCTGAATAAAAATAGCGGAAAAATCCCTAGAGAAAGCCAAGACAGATAATTGCTAGCGACCTGATAAACCGACGCTTCTAAATTTAGAAGAACAAGGGCTTTATCAGCGCCAAGAATGACCAAAAACCAAAAAAATACTGATAACCCGATACTCATATAGATAAACTGATGAAATTCTCTGGTCACACTTGTTCTGTCCCCTCGCCCTAAATGTTGACCAACTATTGGCACTAAGGCAGAGACAATTCCGGTTAAAAATGTAAAAAATGGATTCCAAAGACTGGTCGCCATTGATACTCCAGCCAGATCCACCGTAGCATATCGACCTGTCATCATGGTATCAATAAAGGACGTCGAAAAATTGGCAAGCTGATAAATCAAGATAGGAACGAAAAGTAAACTAAATAAGCGTACCTTTTCTCCTGACGATTGAGTCTTATACATATCATCTCCTTGCTGATATTATACCATATTTGACAGACATTATTCCTAACACCCAGTCAAAAATATTCTTATAAATAAGTTCCCTTTGTAGATAAGCACAAACTTAAAATGACAAAAGGCATGGACAACTGTCCTGCCTTTATTACTTTTAGAAGTCTCAACTATCTCGAAATCTACCGTTTTTAGTTAGTTCTTTTTAACATAGGTAGTTAAAATCCAAAATAAAGAATTAAAACTTTTTAGTGAAATTATCAGAATCTATTGTTCAACGATTTCAATAATCTTTTTCGCTTCGTCATCTGTACAGGCGACCAAAGGCAAGCGCAAGGGACCAGCTTCAAAACCGCGATGATTGAGAACAGCCTTCACAGGTGCAGGGCTAGGAACAGAGAACAGAGCGGATACTTTTGGTACGAGCTGGCGCTGAATTTGAGCTGCTTTAGGCAAATCCTGATGACTGATAGCCTCAAACATTTCATAAAATTCATCCCCGTTGGTATGGGAAGCAACACTAACTAACCCATCTGCCCCCAATGCCATGGCATGAAAAGCTAAATTGTCTTCGCCTGAATAAACCAGAAAATCTTCAGGCTTGTTCTCAATCAGATAAGCCAAATTATCCAGATTTGTACAATCTTTAATGGCAATAATATTTGGTAAAGCTGCGAGACGTAGCGTTGTCTCAGGCTCCAGAGCAGTCACTACTCGACCAGGAACATTATAGAGCATGATCGGTAACTCACTCGCCTCAGCAATAGCCTTGAAATGTTGATATAATCCTTCTTGGCTTGGTTTATTGTAATAAGGCACAATCGCTAATCCTGCATCAAACCCACCGAAGGCAGCAACTTCCTTGGCAAACTCAACTGAATCTCGGGTATCATTGGTACCGATACCTGCAATTAAAGGAACGCGACCATCAACAATTTTTTGCACAGCGGCAAAGAGCTCTAACTCTTCATCGTGTGTTAATGTTGGGCTTTCTCCTGTCGTACCAGCCAGAAGTATCCCTTCTGTGTGGTGGTCTAGTAAATAATTGATCAGTTTTGGTAATGCTTCAAAATTAATGTCACCATTTTCCTTAAATGGAGTGACTAAGGCAGTGATAATATGCGCATTTTTTAATCTTTCTAAAGACATAAGTTCCCTCCTATTATTTGGGAATCTAAATTATTTCAAATCAAAAACAAGATTTTCAGTTGGTCGAACCAAACCACGGAGATGCAACTCCTCAGCAATTTGGACAGAGTTCCATGCAGCACCTTTCAGTAAGTTATCAGAAACCACCCACATGTGAATGCCTTTTTTAACATCCAAGTCTTTACGGATACGTCCGACAAAAGTATCTCGACTTCCAACAGCATTGACCGCTTGAGGGTATGTTTGTGTTGCGACATCATCTTCCAGAACAGCTCCCGGGAAGGCTGCAACGGCAGCTTTAACATCCTCAATTGGGGCTACTTCTTTTGTTTCGATGTAGACGGACTCAGAATGGCCAGACAAGACTGGAATACGCACACAGGTTGCTGAAACAGCAATACTGTCGTCTTCCATGATTTTCTTTGTTTCGTTGGTCATTTTCATCTCTTCATAGGTATAATCGTTATCTGTAAAAACATCGATTTGAGGAAGAGCGTTAAAAGCGATTGGATAATGTTTCTTATCGCCACCTGACGGTAAAATGTTAGCTGTAACATCCTTAGGTGCCACACCATCATTTAAGATTTGACGGTATTGGTTTTCCGTTTCATTGATAGCTGACTGTCCAGCACCAGAAACAGCTTGATAAGTCGAAACAATGATACGCTCAAGCCCCCACTGTTGACGAACTGGCTCTAAAGCCACCATCATCTGGATGGTCGAGCAGTTAGGGCAAGCTATGATGCCTTTATGGTTTTCCAGAGCATGCCCATTAACTTCAGGAACAACCAAAGGAACTTCCTTGTTCATGCGGAAATATGAGGTATTGTCGACAACTACTGCGCCAGCTTTAACGGCATAAGGAGCAAATTTTGCAGACGTTGAACCTCCTGCTGAAAAGAGGGCAATGTCAACACCTTCAAACGCATCTTCTGTTGTTTCTTCGATAACAATGTCTTGACCCTTGTAAACCAACGTTTTTCCAGCTGACCGAGCAGATGCTAGAAAGCGGACTTTTTCAATAGGTAGTGAAGACTCTTCCAACATCTGAATCATGCGTGTTCCAACAGCACCAGTCGCACCGACCAAAGCAACAGTGTATCCCATAGGTAATACCTCAACTTATTTCAAAATTATGTAATGGTCTCATTATACTCTATTTTAATGAATTTTTAAAGTATTCTGATAAAAATTATTTTAGCTTCTAAGATACCAAGGTTTCCATTCAAAAATCAATGACTAAAATTATCTACTAATTTTTCCTAACATTTACAGCGTTTTCATATAAAAATCATTCGACTTTTGTTATAATAAGAGTATCACATAAAAAAGGAGTTCTTATGAAAAAGAAACCGTTAATTGTCACTTCATCAATGATTTTACTTTCAACTGTCCTGCTTAGTCAAGGACAGAGATCCGTTGAAGCCACTGAGGTAACGGCACCTACAAACGAGACTGTCACAAGTCCTACTTCTCCTACAGTTGTTGACCAACCTTCTGACCAATCTGCAACTACAGACACACCAACTGTTGCGATTTCACAGGCGCCTGAAGCAGAACAATCAGACACTTCAGCTTCTCCAGCCAGTCAGGAAAAAGCGACTCCTTCTGACAACTTCCCTGCTAGCGAACCTCTTGCGCCCACTTCAGAATCTAGTACAGTTACATCTGAAGCTCCTATGGAGCAAACTGAATCTACATCAACCGTTATTCTACACACCAATGATATCCACGGTCGGATGTTAGAGGAGCGTGGCGTCATCGGTTTAGCTAAATTAGCTACTGTTGTTGAAGATGAAAGAGCAAAGGCTAATCAAACCACCTTGGTTCTTGACGCAGGCGATGCCTTCCAAGGACTTCCTATTTCCAATGCCAGTATGGGTGTTGAATTAGCCAAGGCCATGAACGCTATCGGATACGATGCGATGGTTGTGGGAAATCATGAATTTGATTTTAGCTTGGAACAGGCTCAAGCTTACAAAGAAATTCTTGAATTTCCACTACTTTCTGCTAATACCTATGTTGATAATGTGCGCTTGTTTGAAGCCTCTACGGTTATTGATAAGACCCCTGACACACCAGGTGATGAGTTTGTTGTTATTGGCGTGACGACTCCTGAAACGGAAACTAAGACTCATCCTAAAAATGTCACTAACGTTGTCTTTAAAGACCCTATTTCCGAAGTCAAACAAGCGATTGAGCAAGTCGAAGCCAACGGTCGAGCTGAAGGAAAGACCTACAACTATTATATTATCTTAGCTCATTTGGGAATAGACGATAGTACGCCGTCTGAATGGCGCGGAGACACTCTGGCTAAGGCCTTGTCCGAATACGAACCCTTAGCAGGTAAGACTGTTATTGTCATTGATGGTCACTCTCACACGGTAAACACTGCCTCCTTTGGCTCCAACGTGACCTACAGCCAAACTGGAAGCTACCTCAATAATATTGGTAAGATTACCCTTAGCAACAACACGGTAACACCTGAAATTATTAAGGCTACCGATACCGCTTCACTTGTTCCTAATGAAAAAATTGCTGCCATTGTCGCTGAAGCCAAAGCCAAGTTTGATGCTGAAAATGCCAAGGTCGTTGTTGAAAACAATACGGTCGAACTTAATGGTGATCGCTCCAATGTCCGTGTTCGCGAAACGAACTCTGGTAATGCTATCACTGATGCTCTCTATGATTATGGACAAACAGGTTTTAGTCAACCAACTGATTTAGCTGTTACAAACGGTGGTGGTATTCGAGAAACAATTGCGGCTGGTCAGGCGATTACCAAAGGGGATATTATTGCGGTTCTGCCTTTTGGAAATATCATCTCCCAAATCGAAGTTAAGGGAAGCCAAATCCAGAAGATGTTCGAAAAATCCCTTAGCTCAGCCCTTCAGAAAAACGAAGATGGCTCTTACATCACAGACGAAAATGGTCAACCGCTCTTTAGTGCTGCTGGTTTCTACTTACAAGTGTCTGGTGCCAAAGTTTACTACAATCCCTTGGCTGAAGTTGGTAATCGCGTGCTTAAAATCGAAATCCTCAACAAGCAAACCAACGCTTATGATGCCTTAAATCCAGAAAAAACTTATTATTTAGCAACCAATGACTTTGTAGCTGCTGGTGGTGATGGTTACGATATGCTAGGCGGCGCCCGTCAGGAAGGGCCTTCCATGGATGAAGTCTTTGCAGAATTTCTAGCAAAAACTCCTGACCTTTCTAAATACACTGCTGTGAATAGCAATGAACGCGTTATTCCATTAACACCTGAAGCTGACAGTGATGGAGACGGCATCTCAAACCTTGACGAGCTCCAAAAAGGTACTGACCCATTTGTCAAAGATGATGTAGCTACTCCTAAACCGACACCTCAACCTGGTCAAAATCTCCCAAGCTATCGCCCAGGATATTATCCATCAGCAATGGACCACGCTGAGAAAGAAATCGTACTCAATGATCCTGCTTCAGGAATCAGAGTCGTTCTGGATAAACAAGAAACGGTTGCAGCTAAAGGCTTAACAGTTTCCCATATCGATCCGAATAGTGCTTCTGTTCCCGCTGTCTTGAGTGGTAAAGATTTCGACCTTTATGATATAGAAGTCGTGGATGCTAAACAACAGGATTTGGAGATTAGCAAGCCAGCCTTGGTCACTCTTCCAATCGATGCCGGTAAGACAGTCGAGGCTGTTCTCTACTTACCAAACGATGAGACGGCTGTACCGCTGGACTTTACTCAGACGATTGCCTATGACGCAAACGGTAATGCCTATGACGCAGTTGTTTTCCAAGCGCCGCATTTTAGCAAATACGCCGTTGTTTATGCAGCCTCTGCAGCTACTAGCAACACTGCTCGGTCAATGTCCGCAAACACAACACCGAAGAATGTTCTTCCTAAGACTGGCGATGCAGGCTCTATCTTATCAGTGCTCGGTCTCGGACTTTTCTCAGGCTTAAGCTTCTTTAAAGGCAAGAAGAAAGAGGACTAATGCTGCGCAAGAGATGACTTATCAAAAGCTCTTCTGCAACATCAATTGGTAATCCTAACAGTTTAAAAGCGGACTTTTCGTCTGCTTTTAATGCTGTCTCAGTGTGTCTTTAAATCATTTGTGTACTGAGATTCACTGACCTTGTTTTTGAACCTGATTCTTATAGGTTTTTGCTGGATTTTTTAGAGAAAAAGGAGTAAACTATTCTTTTATGAGTATGAGGAAAGGAAGGTCGATATGAAAAAAGGATTTGATAGCGAGAAATATCTCGAAGAGCAGAGTCAGTTTATCATGGAACGCGTTAACGCTCATGACAAGCTTTATCTTGAGTTTGGGGGCAAACTTATAGGGGATTTTCATGCCATGCGTGTATTACCGGGTTTTGACCCTGATGGCAAGGTTAAACTGCTCCACCGTCTGCGCGAACAGGCAGAGATTATTATCTGCATTTACGCTGGCGATTTAGAGTCCAACAAGGTTCGTGGCGATCTCGGTATCACCTATGACCGCGATCTGCTGCGGATGATCGATGACCTGCGCTACTGGGATTTGCAGATTAACAGCGTCTTAATCACGCGCTTTTCCGGACAACCCGCCGCTAGTCAGTTTAAAACTAAACTTGAACGCCACGGGATTAAGGTCTATACGCACGGTCATACTGAAGGCTATCCTTTTGATGTGGATACTATTGTTAGCGAAAATGGTTATGGTAAAAATGAATACATTGAAACAACAAAACCGCTGGTTATCGTGACGGCACCAGGTGCCAATAGCGGAAAACTGGCTACCTGTCTCAATCAGCTCTACCACGAAGTCCAGCGCGGTCGCAAGGCTGGCTATGCTAAATTTGAAACCTTTCCTGTCTGGGACCTTCCTCTCAAACACCCTGTCAACGTGGCCTACGAGTCTGCCACCGCTGACTTAGAAGATATTAATCTGGTTGATCCCTACCATTTAGAAAAATATGGTATCACAACCATTAACTACAACCGTGATATCGAGGCCTTCCCGCTGCTTCGTCGTATCTTGACTAAGATTAATGGCGCTGATATTCCTTATTACTCTCCGACAGATATGGGAGTCAATCGTGTTGGTTCTGCTATCATTGATGACGATGTTGTTCAAGAGGCCGCCAAGCAGGAAATTATTCGTCGTTATTATGCCCTTCAATGTGATTACAAAAAAGGTACAACTAGTTTAGAAGCTGCCCAACGTGGAAAACTCATTATGGATGAGATGGGCTTAACCCCAGAGGACAGACCCGTTGTTGCGGCTGCCATTAATCGAAGCTTGGAGATTAAAGCTCCAGTTGTTTCTATTCAACTTGAAGATGGTCGTCTAGTCACTGGGAAACGCAGTTCTACTATGACATCTGCCGCCGCCTGCCTCCTCAATGCTTTAAAAGAAATGGCCAATATCGGTGAAGATTTACACCTGATGCCCCCAGTCATTCTTGATACAATCAACAAGCTCAATCATGATAAATTGAAAAACACTAGCAAGATTCTAGATTGCAAAGAAGCCTTAATCGCTCTAAGTATTTCAGCTGTTACCAATCCTTCTGCCGAAGCGGCTCTTCTGCAGGTCGAAAAACTCCGTGACTTGCAAGCTCATAGCAGTGCTATCCTGTCAAAAGCAGATGAAGAAATCTTCCGTGACTTAGGCATTATGGCCACTAGCGAGCCCCAATTTGCCACTGAAAGCCTCTACTATGGTGTCTAGGCATTAAATTATCTGAAACCCTTTCCCGTAAAAGAGAATGAGGAATCACAAAAAGCCAAACCTGTATTCATCAGGTTTGGCTTTTTAACTGACATGTCATCAGTTTTTTAAAAGAAGGCTACATCAAATCCTGCAGCGGGCTAAAAATAATCCGCTCAATATCTGAAAGATATACGGAGAGCTGTTGCTGTTTGGTAAAGTAGTCTGCAACAACTGAATTGGCTTGCAATTTAGTGCTTATAGCCTGCATACGGTCTTGCAAGTCCTGATCTGGTGCCTGACCTGATTGCATAAGCATTTGAAGCTCGCTTTGAAAGGCTGTGTATTCCTTAAAGAGTTCACTAGCTGAGCTATCACCATCAATCTGATTCTTGGCTTCTACAACAGCCTGATATTCCGGCAATTGGCGAAACGCACGTTCTAGGCCGTTGGCCAAATCGTAAATATTTTCTGACATAGGTTTCTCCTTTTTAAGGTTTAATCAATAAACACTTGGTAATCTGTAGCGGCTTCGATAATCTCTTTTGAGCGAATCTGATCTGCCTGTGTTTTAAAAGTTATCTGCAAGATTCCGTGAATGTCTTCCCGGTTTTCTTCGTTAATTCGCAGGTTCATGAGTGATGTACCACGAAGTAATTCCATAATCTTCAGGATTTCATCTTCCTCATCAGGAATATTGACAGAAAGATCATAGAAACTATCGACGCCTCCACGTTTGTGGATTTCCATCTCTTTACGGATTTGACCGCCTTGATGGAAAAACTGCCACAACGCCTCTTGATCGTCTTGCTGAATCATGTCAGTTACCTGATCTAAACGACTCTTAAAGTCATCAATCCGTTCCAGAACAGCTTCTTTGTTGGTCATTAAAATACTTGTCCACATCCCAGGCTCTGATTCAGCTATTCGTGTCATATCTCTAAACCCACCTGCAGCTAAATGTTGGGTCATAGCATGTGTCTCGCGATGGTCTCCTGCCTGTAGCATGAGACTGGTTGCTAAGACATGTGGGAAATGGCTAACCTGACCGGTCACTTGGTCATGCTCCTCAGTATCCATCTCAATAAAGCGGACATGAAGACCAGATAAAAGGTCTTTTATTTCTAAGATGGTATCCTCTGTGGTCAATGCAGACGGTGTCAGGATATAATAAGCGTTTTCAAAGAGATTGACATCTGCAGCCTGAGCACCCGATTTATGACTACCAGCCATGGGGTGACTGCCGATAAAACGAATAGCTTTACCTGCAAGGACTTGCTCGGCTTTTTGGACAATAGCTAGCTTGGTCGAACCAGCATCTGTGACTAGGACATTAGGCTTGAGCGGTAAGCCTGCTAGCTGTTCAAGGAACTCAAGAGTCTGCTGAATGGGCACTGCCAAAATAATGACATCCGCCCTTGGAGCAAAGCTCGCAAAATCATCCGTCACAGCATCAACCATGCCTCGCTCCAGAGCGACACGACGAGAATCCGCTCCACGATTATAGCCCAAAACTGTGTAATCTGGGTGATCGCGTTTAATTCCAAGCGCTATGGAGCCACCAATCAAGCCCAATCCTGCAATGTATATGGTTTTAGTCATCTTAAAATTCTTTCACGTAAGCAGCATGGGCAGCAACGGCTGCTTTGAGTTCTTCTATATTGTCAGAAGAGAATTTATCCAGAACTTCTGTGGCAAGAACTGTTGCTACAACAGACTCCATGACAACTGCTGCTGCTGGCACTGCTGTTGGGTCAGAACGCTCCACTGTTGCCTTGTAGGGTTCATGGTTTGCAATATCTACGCTCATGAGGGGCTTGTAAAGAGTTGGAATAGGCTTCATGACCCCACGAATGACCAAGGGCTGACCATTGGTCATACCACCTTCAAAGCCACCAAGGTTGTTTGTTCTGCGAGTATAGCCGTCCTGCTCAGACCAGAGAATTTCATCCATAACCTGACTACCTTTAAGTTGGCCAGCTTTAAAGCCAACACCAAACTCAACACCCTTAAAAGCATTGATGGAGACAACGCCTTGAGCCAGCTTAGCATCCAACTTTTTATCCCATTGAACAAAGGAACCTAAACCGACAGGAATACCGCCGACCACACACTCGATGACGCCACCAATGGTGTCACCGTCCTTCTTAATTTGGTCAATATAGGCTTTGATTTCGTCTTCACGGTCTTGGTTAACAATGGAAACTTCTGACTGGGCAGCCAAGCTCTTGATTTGACCAACGGTCAACCCATCTGGCACATCGATTTCAATTCCGCCAAAGGTCACAATGTGACTAGCCACCTCAACACCGATTTCTTCCAAAAGGCGTTTGGCAACTGCACCAACTGCGACCCGCATGGTCGTTTCACGCGCGGATGACCGTTCCAAAGAATTACGTAAATCAGAAAAACGGTACTTCATCCCACCGACAAGATCAGCATGACCTGGCCGAGGCTTGGTAATTTTACGTTTACTCTTCAACTTATCTTCAATGTCAGCAACCGACATGATGTCAAGCCATTTCTCATGGTCCTTATTGGTCACATTAAGGGTGATGGGGCCTCCCATGGTCAACCCATGGCGGACACCTGAGGTGATCTCCACCTGATCGCTTTCAATCTTCATGCGACCACCACGCCCATAACCACCCTGGCGGCGTTTCAGTTCTACATTGATGTCCTCAGCCGTCAAGGGAAGACCTGCCGGAACGCCTTCAATAATAGCTGTTAAACGGGGACCGTGTGACTCCCCAGCAGTTAAATATCTCATCTATTTCTCCAAGTATTCTTTCATCTCGTCAAGACCAATAGGGTTAAGAGCTGCCTGCCCCAACTTTGGAACAATAACGGTTTTGATCTGGCTGCCCCGCGCCTTCTTGTCATGAATAAGAGCCTTGTAGAGAGCTTTTGCATCCCATGGCTCGTAGTCAATTGGGAGACCAAATTTTTGGCACATGTGAGCAATTTGCTCTGTTATCCCAGCTAGCATAAGCCCTTTTTTCTCGGCTACACGGGAGATTTGAACCATCCCTATGGCCACAGCTTCACCATGCATCACATTACCATAGCCGGCTGTCTGCTCAACAGCATGTCCAATGGTATGCCCAAAATTAAGGTAGAGCCGAACCCCATTATCCAATTCATCTTCAACAACATGTTGACGCTTGACCTGACACGAATGATAAACCAATTGTTCTGCATACTTTAAAATATCGTCAGCTCCCGACATACTTTCGAGCAATTGCCAGAGCTCGACATCGGCAATAAGACCATACTTAATCACCTCACCCATTCCCTCGATCAGTTCTCGACGCCCCAAGGTTCTTAAGACCTCTGGATCAATCAGGACACCATCTGGCTGGGCAAAGGTACCGACCATATTTTTGGCAAAAGGTGTGTTAACGCCTGTCTTACCACCAATCGACGAGTCCACTTGGGCAGTTAAACTGGTCGCAATCTGTAAGAAATGCACACCCCGCATGTAGGTAGACGCAACAAAGCCAGCTAAGTCACCGACGACACCGCCACCCAAGGCAATAATCCCATCTGACCGCGTCAATCCCGTTTTCACTAAGAACTCATACGCTTGATTGACAGTAGCCAAGTTTTTCTGGGCTTCACCTTCGGGAAAGTCAAAGACCGCTACTTCAAACCCCGCTGAGGCCAAGCTCTCTTGAACTTGGTTAGCATATAAGCCACCGACATGGTCGTCAGTGATGATAACTATTTTTTGCGGTTTCCACAGGCTAGAGACCCACTGGCCAACCTTAGCAAGGCTGCCGTTTTCGATTAAAATATCATAAGGATGATGCGGTAAATTAACAGATACTTTCATAAGAACTCCATACAGATTGCACGAACGACGAGCAAGGAATCTATCTCACTCGTCATGGTAAGCAGTGAAGCCAGCAAAAACTTTTGAAGGCTTGTTGCCTGACTCCCCCAAAAATTTTAAGAGGACTACTGGATTAATGGTCCCGATTGGAACAGATCAGGATTGGGTGAGGACTCTGTCTCTCAGTCATTTGGTACCGAATATAGAAAGACCCTAGGGTTGGCATCCTAGGTCCTATGTTTTGACCAAGTCTTCAAGTTTGGGCCAAATCACATCAACGGGCATAGACTGACCAGTCCAGAGTTCAAAGGCTATTGCTGCTTGATAAAGCAACATTCCCAGTCCGTTGACAGCACTCAAACCTTCTTGTCTGGCTCGTTTAAGCAACGGTGTTTCAAAGGGTTGGTAGATAATATCTGCCACCAAAAGGTTAGAAGGAAGGGAAATCTCATCTGGCAAGGGATTGCTGGTAGCGTCCATGCCAAGGCTAGTTGCATTGACCAATAGGGACGACTGATTAATAGCCTCTTGAAGAGCAACCAAGTCCTCTAGTGCCGTCACAGTGATGTAAACGCCCGTCTCCTCCATAATGGCCTGCAAGCTTGCAATTGTTTTGGCAACTGATTTGGCACGACTGAAGACATGGATAGCCTCAGCGCCGTCTAATGCTGCCTGAGCTATAATAGCCAGACCTGCCCCACCAGCACCAATCAAGGTCATTTCCTGACCTGTGACAGAATACTCTCTAAGGCTGGCAAAAAAACCTCTACCATCCGTATTATGACCGATGAGCTTGCCATTTTGATTAACAACAGTATTGACTGCTCCAATCACCTTTGCTTCGAGGGTAAGATCATCAAGGAATGGGATGACGGCAGTCTTGTATGGCATGGACAGGTTAATCCCAAACATATTATAACGGCGAATGTTTTCAATTGTTGCTGGTAAGTCACCCTCAGGAATTTCCCAAGCCACATAAACACCATTAACGCCAGTAGTCTCAAAAGCCATATTGTGAATGAATGGCGATAAACTATGTCTAATAGGGTCAGCCACAACTGCTGCTAATCTTGTATATCCATCAATCTTCATTTAAAATATCTCTGATTTTAACCATGTCTTTCAGGTCAACTTGGCCAGGTGCGGAAGGGTTATCCACACAGGCAAATGTCCAAGAAGAACCTGTCAATATTGATGAAAAGCGAGTAATGCGACCAAGCTTCCCCATAGACATGGTAGCAAAATTCTGCTCTGGATTAAGTCCCTTAAATCCCCGTGTGAAGTTCATCAAATCAAGCACATCTTGTTCTCGTTTAGGAGTTACAGCTAACTTAACCATCTTAGGAGCCAAAGCTGTCATATCAGACATAATTTCCATTAAGTTATCAGGAGTCTTTTCAAAATTATGGTAACTTAACACCAAGTTTGAACAATCAAGCATTTGATCAAATACTTCTCGATAGGAGAAATATTCAAAGTCAAGATAATCAGGTTGGTACAATTGGTTAATTTCCTTAAGTAAGTCAACATAGGCTTGAGCGTCTATTGTAATATGGCCACCTTCTCTTGCTGTTCTTAGCGTAAAGATGACTTCTCGACCCACAAACTTTTCAAAGACTGCTGGAGCCACACGTAATATCTCTTCTTTTGGTAAATAATCTGCTCGCCATTCAATCAAGTCTGCTTGTTCATAACGTGATAAATCGAGCTGTTCAATTTCTTCGAGTGATGTCGGCATAATTGGTACGACAATTTGCATAGTTTAAATCCTAATGGTAAATACTTTTAAGTAATTACTGCTTTCGTCTTTTTTATTCGTTTGAAAATCATAAGGTAATTGGTGAAGAGTCACATAGTCATGTGAACGATCTCCAAATCCTTTTTCAATTTGCTCTTTAAATTTTTTTAAACTCAAATTAGAGGCATTTGTGGAGGCTATAATAAGTCCTCCTGGCTGCAATATCTCAATACTTTCTGTTACTAACTTGTGGTAATCTTTAGCAACTGAAAAGGTCTTTTTATTGTTGCGAGCGAAACTCGGTGGATCTAAGATGATAACATCAAATGTTAAGCCATGCCGTTTAGCATACTTAAAATAAGAAAACACATCCATAACAACCAATTGGTGGTTCTCTAAATCTAGTCCATTCGCTTCAAAATGAGCTTGAGAGAGTTCTCTACTTCGTTTCGCTAAATCAACTGAAGTCGTTTCAGCGGCGCCCCCCATAGCAGCTGCCACTGAGAATGCTGCCGTATAGGAAAAGAGATTAAGAACTTTTTTCCCAGAAGCAAGACCATCTACTAGACAACCTCTCACGTCATGCTGATCTAAGAATATCCCAGTCATCAAGCCGTCGTTTAAGAAAACTTGGTAAGACACTCCATTTTCCAAAATTAAAAAGGTTTCAGGAGCCTCTTGGCCAAAAATATGCCGACTGTCATAATCAGGTCCTTTAAAGCGTATTTTTTCATAACTTCCTTTTACTTGGGGAATGGCTTTATGAAAGGCCTTAATAATCAGCTCTCTTTGGCTATAGATAAACTCATTATACCATGAAAAGACTGAATATTCACCATAGAGATCTATGGACAGCCCGCCAAGACCATCGCCGTCTTGGTTAAACAAGCGATAGGCCGTAGTCGATTGATCAGCATGGTAAAATTGTCTCTTTTCCCAAGCTTGACGAAATAGGGTTTCATAGAATTGGGCATCTATTTGAACAGGTTCTCGACTTATGACCCAGCCACCGCCTTTATTTTGCTGGGAGAGATAGCCAATGCCTAAAAATTCTCCATTGCCATTACGGATATCCACCCAAGTATTATCAAGGGATTGGTCAGCTATATCTCTAGAATCTATCAAATGAATCCCACTTAAGAGTTTGCGTTCAGCGCCTTGCCTCAAGCTAATTTTCTTCATATTTAGAAGTATATCAAAATCTCCTTATTTTCTCAAAACATAGGTGAATCTTAGCCATTTTTTCAAAATATGTTATAATTTTAAAAGAGAAATTAAGATTTTAGGAAAAAGATATGATAAGGACAGTATTGTGAAAACTTTTTTTAAAAACTTAAGGCAAATTATCAGTACGAGACTCGGGTTAGTTCTAAGCCTTGTCTTTTTGGTTTGGTTAAAAACGATCATTGCCTACTATTTTGTCTTTGATTTAGATCTTGGAGGCATCTACCAGCATTTTATCGCCCTTATAAGTCCAGTGGCTACAACTCTGTTTTTCCTGGGTTTAGCCCTTTATATTAAGAACACTAAAGCATTTTATATCATCGTCTCGCTATTGTATACTATAGTTTTTGCTTGGCTATTTTCAAATGTGATCTATTTTAGAGAGTTTAGTGACTTTATCACGGTGAACACGATGTTAGCATCCTCTAGCGTCTCTGCTGGTCTAGGTGAAGCTGCGGTAAAACTGTTTCGCTTCGTTGACCTAATCTTTCTTTTTGATTTCTTTTTATTCGGCTATCTTATTTATAGGAAAAAAATCTCTGCAGACGAACGACCTTTTGATAAGAGATCTAGCTTTGCTGTCACCGCTCTCTCCGTTATGCTATTTTCAGTCAATCTTTTTTTAGCTGAAATTGATCGCCCTGAATTATTAAGTCGTGGCTTCTCTAATAGTTATATTGTAAGAGCCTTAGGGCCAAATGCCTTCCTAGCTTATAGTGCTAATCAGACCTACAGTGCTCGGCAAGATAGGGCTGGAGCTACAGAAGAGGATCTTATTCCAGTTGAGGCTTACGTGTCAGAAAACTATGCTAAACCCAATCCTGATTATTATGGAATAGCTAAAGGACGTAACGTCATCTATGTCCATCTGGAGAGTTTCCAACAGTTTTTGATTGACTATCAGTTGGAAAGTGAGGGAGAATCTTATGAAGTTACTCCTTTCTTAAACTCTCTTTACCATTCCGAACAAACTCTATCGTTTTCAAACTTTTTCAACCAGGTCAAGGCTGGCAAAACGTCTGATTCCGAAACACTGCTCGATACGGGTCTCTTTGGGTTGTCACAAGGTTCCTTTATGGTGACCTACGGAGGCACTAACACTCAAGTCGCAGCTCCCAACATCCTCTCACAATTAGAGGGCTACAGCAGTGCCGTCTTCCATGGTAATGCTGGAACATTTTGGAATAGAAATCAAACATATAAACAATGGGGTTACCAATACTTTTTTGATGCGTCCTATTTTTCAAAACAAACGAGTGAAAACTCCTTCCAGTATGGTCTAAATGATAAGGTCATGCTAAAAGACTCCATTGAGTACTTGGAACATCTCCAACAACCTTTTTACACCAAATACATCACAGTATCTAATCACTATCCTTATACAACAAGTTTGGTTGGTGACGAGGTTGGATTTCCTCTGGCTGAGACTGAAGATGAAACTATAAACGGCTATTTTGCAACAGCAAACTACTTAGATGCAGCTGTCGAAGCTTTTTTCAATTACCTCAAAGAGACAGGATTGTACGATAATTCAATCATCATCCTTTATGGGGATCATTATGGTATTTCCAATTCGAGGAACCCAAGACTAGCGCCATTGATTGGGGAAAATTCCGAAACCTGGTCTCCATACGACAATGCCATGTTACAGCGCGTTCCGTATATGATCCATATTCCGGGCATATCTAATGGCAAAATCATTGACACTTATGCTGGTCAAGTCGATGCCTTACCAACCCTATTGCATTTATTAGGTATTGATTCGAGCAAGTACCTCCAAGTTGGTCAAGATGCTCTATCACCAGACCATAAGCAGGTTGTCGCTCTTCGAACCTCTGGTTACTTTATTACTCCTACTTATACGAGTTATGGGGGGCGTAATTACTACACTGAGTCAGGTGAGGAAATCACAGTTCCTGATGAGAGCACGACAGAAGCTATTCAAGAAGCTAGAGATGTTGCGACTCTGCAGTTGACCACCTCAGATGCTATTCAAACTGGAGATTTATTACGCTTTTATAAAGACAGTGGTCTCGAGAAATTAGACCTGACTAAGATTTCTTACCAAAATTCTCTTGAACAGGAACTAGCTCTTGAAAAAGAATTGGGTAGCGCTTCGACCAGCCTTTATAGTCAGAACGGTAACAAGTCAACCATAGACCTCTTTAATGCTCCGACTTATAAGGCTCTACATCCTGAACAATTTGAACCTAAGGAAGACTCGGAAACTTCTCAATCTAGTTCGGAAACCGAGGAATCTAGCTCTTCAGAAGAGGGTAGTAACTCGCCCACTTCTAATCCGTAATAACAATTTATGATGAAAGCAAAAAGCTTAACCGCTTTTCCAGTTAACATTGGAAAAATCGGTTAAGCTTTTTTGCAACCCATTGACAAGACTTAGGCAATCACTCCTATCAGGAGACTAAAAATCAGCATGAGAATCCCAACAATCCATAATGGAATAAAACTATAGCGAATGTGTTCTTTGAGCTCCACACCAGCTAGTGCAGTTGCTAAATAAGTTGCTGGCACCATCGGACTGATGAGTAAGGAAAGGTTTTTCGTAATCAGCATGGCAGTTCCCATCGTTAAAGGTGCAATGCTGTAATTTTCTCCTATTTCAATGGCCAAGGGCATCAAACCATAGAAATAAGAATCCGTTCCAAGCATTGTTCCTAATGGGAATCCTAAGACTCCCATAATCAGATCAAGGTGTCTTGCTAAGAATGGTGGAATGATTTTCAATAATGGAATGGCCATCGCTTCTAGCATACCGCTTTGTCCTAAAATCCCAACCATGATACCTGCTGCAAGCATCACGGCAGAAACATCCAGTGCTGCTGCGGCATGGGCTTTAATCCGTTCTTTTTGATCCTTAACATTTGGGTAGTTAACCATGAGTGCTAAGGCACACCCCCACATAAAGACGAAATAAGCTGGAAATTTATCCCAAAGCAGTACAAGAAGAACCACCAGGGTTAAGAGAAAGTTGAACCAGATCAGCTTAGGACGGTGCAAAGGATTTTCTGACGTTTCGGTTTGCTCTTTTGGAGAATCATTAGCTACTAAAACGTCCTGTTGAGTTTGATAATGCTTCTTCTCTCTCAATATCATGATAATTGCTAGCCCAATCGTCATGAATACTCCTAAAATCTGTATCGGAATCAATAATTGCCAAAGGTCATTGGCTTCCATTTCAAGAACGGCAGCAGCTCGTGCGACCGGTCCTCCCCATGGTAATAAATTCATGACACCCATACCGCAAGCGGTAATTAAAATAAGCAATTGAGGACGAATATTTAACTTCTGATACAGAGGCAAGAGGGCTGGGACAGTAATTAGTACTGTGGTAACAGTTGCCCCATCAAGGTGAGAAAAAACAGCAACAATAGCTGTAACGACTGCAACTAAAACAATATGATCCTGTGACTTTTTAACCAACCGATTGACAACCGCATCAAACATCCCCGTATCTGCTAAGACACCAAAAAAGGTTACTGAAAAGATAAAGAGAATTGCCATATTGCTGACGGTACCAATACCACTCTCGATAAAAGCAACGACTTCTTCGATATTGAATCCTGCTAAAAAAGCAGCGATCGTTGGGACGGTGATAAAGACCACCATCGGTGTCACTTTCCCCTTAAACAGCAGGAAAATAATGGTGATTAACATTAAAAATCCAATAAGTGCTAATTGCATTCAAATACTCCTATTCTTTCGACGTAAAATCCTGAACTCGTAAATAGCATCCATTTGTAGCATATATATCCAACATTAAGAATTAATCTCTCCGATATTTTAAGTCTAACTGACTTAAAATATCTACGCTTATGATTGCCAACAAATAAGATTATGTCTGTTTTTGACACTTTATTAGGCCTTTCTAAATCTAAGGAAATCTTTACGAGATTTTATTTTGACAAAATATTTTTTCAACGAAGTTATTAAAGGTAACTGATAACTTTTTGAGTAAAGGCAGTCGTTGTCAACTGCCCACCTAAATCAGCTGTTCGATTTTTAGATTGGGAAACTGTTTTTAAAACAGCATTTTCAATCTGACGGGCATAATCAGACAGCCCCATGTAATCGAGCATATTGATTCCTGAATAGATAAGTGCTAGTGGATTAGCCTTATCTTGGCCAGCAATATCAGGTGCTGAACCATGGACTGCTTCAAAAATAGCTAACTCATCTCCCAAATTAGCACCAGGTGCTATTCCTAATCCTCCTACTAATCCTGCACAAAGGTCAGATAGAATATCACCATATAAATTCATCGTCACAATGACCTGAAAACGCTCTGGATTAGTCACCAGCTGTAAACACATATTATCCACAATGAGCTCTTCAACGGTAATGTCTGGATAAGAAGCTGCGACCTCTCTCGCAGTCTCTAAAAACAAGCCATCCGTTAGTTTTAAGATATTAGCTTTATGGACAACTGTTACTTTAGTTTTTCCATGTTTTTTGGCATGTTCAAAAGCTGATTTTAAGATGCGCTCACTGCCTTGTTTCGTGATTCTTTTAATAGCAACAGCACTATTGTGATCATCCGTTTCATAATGTTCCTCACCAATATAGAGACCTTCTGTATTTTCACGGAAAATGATCAAATCGATATCTTGATACCGTGTTGTCAGACCAGGAATACTTTTGACTGGCCGAACATTTGCATATAAGTCATATTTTTTTCGGAGTGAAACATTGATACTTCTAAATCCTTGCCCAATTGGGGTTGTAATAGGACCCTTTAAAGCAATTTTGTTTTCTTCTATTTTCTGATAAACATTGTCTGGAATTAATGAACCAGTCTGATCTAAAATGGCTTGTCCAGCTTCAACTTGGTCAAATTGAATCGGAACTTTTGCAGCTGCAAAAATCTCCTTTAAAGATTCTGTAATCTCTGGACCAATCCCATCACCTGGAATTAAAGTTACTTTTTGCATGGTTTCCTCCTTTTTTAAGTTAGTTGTCATTATATCTAAAGTTGTTTTAATTGTCAATATTTTCTGAAAATAATAACTATTAATCAGTAGTTTCCGAATGATTTTCAATAAATAATACTCAAATAAAATCAAAATCTGATAATGCATGCTAATTTTCCAAGTGTTTGAGTTGTAACCAATTCTCCAAACTATTAACAAAGAGATGATAACAGTTTAGCTTATCATCGCTGACAACAAACAAGCAAACCTATCTTTCGGCATTCAGATTTTGATGTTAAATGTAAATAATAGGATAGGAATAGCCTTGAAACTACAAAAAAGAGATAACCAAGTAGGCTATCCCATGTCTTTAACCTTCATCATGCGAACGACATTAGCCCGTTCTGCTTCTTCGAGTTTCATCTCGATATAATGAATGGTCTCTTGGAGTTGCGGAATGGTTGAATATTCCAGGCCATTAACACGGCGGCGTGTTTTTTCGATCTCATCAGCCATAAGCTGGCAAGATTTTTCAATCTCGGCCAAACGCAACAACTTGTACAATGAATCTTCTATTTGCTCAATAGCAGCGTCCATTTGAGAATTAGAAGCAAGGTAACTGTATACCACATCTCCCTCGTCATCTCCATAAGGATTATTGACAGTCATGTGCATGCGTGGTACATTAACACTCATGATATTTTCTGTTTCAATATGAAGATCGACTGTTTTAGTAGGGACAGCAAAGATTTGTTCAACCATTTTGTCATTTTCGAGAGACTTAGCCAAGACAAAATCCTGCATACTGTCTACCATACCTGCTTCGACTTCTTGACGCAGACGGTTGTTTTCACGAATCAATTCGATAAACCGCCGCATCAATTCATCCCGCTTATCTTTGAGCAATTTATGGCCTCGGATGGCGGTTTTCAAGCGGTCCTTAAGACGGCTCAACTCCATCCGAGTTGGTTTGACGTTTAAGCGTGCCATCGTTTGTCCTCCATCTGGAGAGAAACTGAAATGAATTCTTGCAAACTCATCTCAAAAATTTCTATCTCCTGCTCTTTCTAAGCGTCTTCTTTAGCAGTCGCTGTGCTAGGCAAGTATTGGTCAATCATTTCATCCTTAATTCGTTTCAACTCAGTACGAGGCAAGATAGAAAGGAGTTCCCAGCCCAAATCAAGGGTTTCTTGAATCGTACGGTTGGTTTGGAAACCTTGGTTGATGTACTCTTTTTCAAAACGGTCGGTGAATTTCACATAGAGTTTATCTGTTTCAGACAAGGCAGATTCTCCGAGAACGACCGCCAATTCCTTGGCTTGTTTCCCTTGGGCATATGCCGCAAAGAGCTGGTTCATGGTTGCCGCATGGTCTCCGCGTGTCTTACCTTCACCAGACCCCTTGTCTTTCAGACGAGATAGGGAAGGTAAAACGTTAATCGGTGGACGGTAACCACTGTTGTAGAGGTCACGGGACAGGATAATCTGTCCTTCTGTGATATAACCAGTCAAATCAGGAATGGGATGCGTAATGTCATCCTCAGGCATAGACAGAATTGGAATCTGTGTCACTGAGCCTTTTTTACCAACCAAGCGTCCTGCACGCTCATAAAGCGTAGACAAGTTGGTGTAAAGGTAACCTGGATACCCACGACGTCCTGGAACCTCACGACGGGCCGCAGAGACTTCCCGAAGGGCCTCACAGTAGTTGGTCATATCGGTCATGATAACAAGAACGTGCATGTCTTTTTCATAAGCCAGATATTCTGCTGTTGTCAAGGCGATACGCGGAGTCGCAATACGCTCAATCGCTGGGTCATTGGCCAAGTTCACAAAGAGAACCGAACGGTCAATGGCTCCTGTCTCACGCAAGTCATTCATGAAGAATTCAGCTTCCTCAAAGGTAATCCCCATGGCTGCAAAGACTACGGCAAAGTTTTCTTCGGAGTTCAAAACGGTTGCTTGACGAGCAATCTGAGCAGCCAATTCCTTGTGGGGAAGACCTGAACCAGAGAACACTGGCAGTTTTTGACCACGAACAAGTGTGTTCAGATGGTCAATGGCTGAAATTCCTGTCTGGATAAACTCATCCGGATAGTCTCGAGCTACAGGGTTAATGGCTTGTCCATCAATATCCAAGAATTTTTCAGGAATCAAGTCTGGCCCACCGTCAATAGGTTTACCCATCCCGTTAAAGATACGGCCAACCATATCTTCTGATACGGGTAATTCCAAAGGACGACCTGTAAAGCGCACTTTAGCCTGCTCAAGGTTAATCCCGCTTGATCCTTCAAAAAGTTGGACCATAGCCTTGTCTTCCTGGACTTCTAGGACTTGTCCTTGACGGGTTTCGCCATTATGCAACTTAATTTGAACGAGCTCGTTGTAACGAACCCCTTCGACCTGATCGACAATCATCAAGGGGCCAACAACTTCACTGACGGTCCGATATTCTTTAATAACCTTCATGTGTTACCCCTCCTTGTGCGACAATTTCATGCAGCGTTGTTTTAATTTTTTCTGTTAAGCCTTCAATCTCTTCGATACGGTCTTCAGAGATAAATTTGCTACGGGCAATACGGTCACGCAATTCAACGGTACCATCCATAATCTCTGTGAAGTAGGCACCGAGTTCCAAGGCACGGTTAGCTTCATCATCAAAGAGTAAGATATTAGTCAGTAAAGCAACCTGTTTGCGGAACGATGTATAGGTATCCACGTCATCAAAGGCATTTTGTTGTAAATAGTCTTCACGAATCATACGTGCAGCATTCATGGTCAAACGATCACGTTCTGAGAGGGAATCAATACCAACCAAACGAACGATTTCTTGCAATTCGCTTTCCTTTTGGAGGATATTCATAGCCTTTGTGACCTTCTCAGCCCACTGCATGTTTTCACGATCGTTAATGTACTGACCAATCTCATCGAGATAGAGCGAGTAAGAGCTGAGCCAGTTAATGGCTGGGAAGTGACGGCGTTGCGCAAGCGGTGCATCTAGCCCCCAGAAGACTTTAACAATACGAAGGGTATTCTGTGTAACAGGTTCTGAAATATCCCCCCCTGGAGGTGATACGGCACCAATGGCTGTAACCGTTCCTTCACGACCTTCACTACCAAGAGTAATAACTCGACCGGCCCGCTCATAGTACTCAGCGATACGACTACCGAGATAGGCTGGGTATCCTTCATCCCCTGGCATTTCTTCCAGACGCCCTGACATTTCACGCAGGGCTTCCGCCCAACGTGAGGTTGAGTCCGCCATGATAGCCACGTTATAACCCATATCGCGGAAATACTCTGCAATCGTAATACCGGTATAGATAGAGGCCTCACGAGCTGCAACGGGCATATTAGACGTGTTAGCGATTAAGACTGTACGCGCCATGATGGATTGTCCTGTTGCAGGGTCAATCAACTCTGGAAATTCGTTTAGTACATCGGTCATCTCATTCCCACGTTCACCACAACCAACATAGATAACAATATCCACGTTCGCAAATTTAGCGATTTGGTGCTGAACGACGGTTTTACCGGCACCAAATGGTCCTGGGACAGCCGCCGCGCCACCTTTGGTAACTGGGAAGAAGGTATCAATAACCCGCTGACCAGTGACCATAGGTTCTACCGGAATTAATTTTTGAGCAATCGGACGTCCGCGACGAACTGGCCATTTCTGCATCAAGGTTCCTTGATAGGTCTGACCATTAGGTTGAGCAATTTCGTAGATAACTTCCTCGACAGTGAAGTCACCTTCTAAAATGCTAGTGATAGTCCCTTCAACTTGGTAAGGCACCATGATGCGGTGTTCAACCACTTCTGTTTCCTGAACCGTTCCTAGAATATCTCCAGCAACAACTTGGTCTCCAACAGCTAAGCTAGGTTTGAAGGTCCATTTGGTTTCACGGTCCAAGTTTGGCAACTCAACCCCACGAATCAAGAAGTCAGAATCAGTAACTTCTTTGAAACTTTCCAACGGACGTTGAATCCCATCGAACATCTGAGCAATCAGACCAGGACCCAATTCCACCGAAAGTGGACTGCCAGTTGTTATCACTGGCTCACCTGGCCGTAGACCAGAGGTTTCTTCATAAACCTGAATGGACGCTTCATCGCGACGCATTTCAATAATTTCACCAATCAAGCCCAAATCACCGACACGGCAAATGTCTTGAATATTGGCTTCCTGCATGCCAGAAGCAATCACTAAGGGACCTGAAACTTTAATAATTTTACCTTGGCTCAAGTTTTCCCCTCCTTGTATAAGATATGAGAGCGTTAAAAAAGCGAATGAAAAATGAAAAACAGGACGATGTGTCAGCAGACACAAGGAGTGTTATGAATTTTTCCAAGCTTTTAGCTCGAATTCAGTTCAAATAAGATATGAGGCCGTTAAGCGAGTCAAGCGAGAACAGGAGTTTTGACGAAGAACGAAAACGTTCTAGTAAAAACTATCTTTTTCGCAAAACTCGTAGGCCGAATTCAGTTCAATAAGATATGAGGCCGTAGTGTCACTATGACGACCTTTTGGTTAAAGTATATTCTGTCCAACAGCTTTTTCAACATTATCCTGCACACGTTGAATTCCTAATCCTAGACTTCCCTTATGGGTTGGCAATAGGATAACAGCAGGGGTTAGTTGACTGTCATAATAGTTAAGCGTCTCAGGAATTTCGGTTGCAATATCTTCTGTTAGGTAGATAATACCGTAGTCTTCCCGTGCTAATTTACGAAGTGTGTTAACAGCTTGCTGAGGTTCCGTTACTGGAAAAGTTTGAAAACCAATCATTCGAAAAGGCAGGATGGCGTCACGGTTCCCAACGATACCAATTTTATAGGTTTTACTGGCCATAGACAGGTCTCATCCTTTCTTTTAAAAGTTCTGGGCTAAGGTCGTTGCTGCGTCCCGTTAAGATTAAGCGAAGATTTTTGACTTCAAGCTCTTTCCCCCAGATATAGCGAGCCAGAGGAAGTGGTCCTTGCGTTTCAAATCGTCCCTGCTCTAAAACTTGGAAGCGTAATAAATCCATCAAGTATTCCAAGTCTACTGCTGAAATCTCAGCCTGAGCCAGAGCATTTTCAAAGTCTTTGGTAGAGAGATCGAAACTATTTGGATAAACTTGGTTGAACCAGGCGAGAAGAGATTGATCAGCATATAGTTTCAAGTATTCACGGGCTTTCATGAGAGCGTCTTCTGACAGAAGCTGGCGCATGAAACTGCGTGGCTTGTCTTGATTGAGTCCTCTCTTCACCGTAATCACATTATAAAAGTCAATAGTGAGCGTTGCAAATGCTTTAAGTTCAGCTATGTCCAGTTCTTCTGCCAAAATCCTCAAGTGCTTAAAATAAGCCATGTCCATTCCAATGTCCAAAATACGCATATCTTGATAATCTTGGAACTCTAGCCAAGTAGCCGATACTTCTTCAACCATGATGCTCGGACACGCCTCACTGGTCAAAGTTGTCACCAAGTGCTCTATGATATCGCGAGAATAACGACCAATGGGCAACAGCAATTCCGTTAAATCTGTTTGAGTCGCACGAGCCTTGAGAAGCACTTTCAGGTTGTGGTAGGTATAACGAAGGGCAAAGAGTTGCACCACTTCTTCAACTGGTGTTTCCTCAAAAGCAAACCGATACTCTTCCGCCAACTGCTTCATCAAAGCAGCCTCAATCTGATTAGGATCAGCCAGACTTTCCTTGTCTAACTTATAATCCGTCTCCTGTAAAATCAAAGCCATCCGCTCTCTGTCTTCCACAGATAAGAGCTGTTCAAACTGGTCTTTTGTAACCATTCGTGCTTCACGCACACTAATAGCCGTATTGACTTGTGAAAATAGGCTTGCATCCATATGAAGCACCTCCTATTCCGTTTGAAAAATTTCAGAAGCTAAACGATAACTTTCCGATTCCCAAATTTCTTGCACCAAAGTACTGTATAGGTAATTGTCATCTACCTTTCCGTCTGAGACCACAAATCCAGCCTCATTTGGTACACGTTCATTAGCAAAAGTCACTTGTGGAAATTCTTGACTAAGTGCCTGCCAAGTCGCTTCTGAAAAGGTATCAGCTGTTCTTTGGCCAACCTGTACTGTAACAGCTTGAGGATAGTTGGCCATAAGCGTTTTAAAGAAAGCTACTTGATCAGCTTCAGGCCAGTTCGCCATCTTGTCTTGTGCCGCTATGAAAAGTTCTTTTAGAACCTCTTGCTTGGTCACTAGAGTCGATTGGCGAGCCTTATTTTCTAATTGTTGCAAATCCCTTTGTTTATGACGATTAATCTCTCCTAGACGATTGCGACGAATGGCTTCTTTTTCTAATATTAACTGCTCTTTTTTCTTATCAAAATCTACTTGGATTTTTTCTTTTGAAGCTGCAAGATTGAGGCGGCCTTTTTCATGCGACTGCGCCATTACAGATGCCTTCAGTCCTGTCATATCTGACATATTAGACCCTCCTTTTTTAAAATGGTTTATCCTACTCGGAGAACTAACATGAACGATACAACGAAGGCTAAGATAGCGTACGTTTCAACCATGGCAGAAAGGATAGCCCCTTTCATAAACTCCTCGGGACGTTTGGCCAAGATTTGCATACCACCAACCGCAACATTACCTTGGTGCTTTGCTGAGGCGTATCCGACGATAGCAATTGGTAAAGTAGCAAATAAGTATGCTAAACCATCTTGAACAGCTAAGTCCGCTGGCATAGAAAAGAGTATGAACATTCCGATAACAAAGCCATAAAGGCCTTGCGTACCAGGCAAGAGTTGTAAAAGCAAAGCCTGCACGAATTTTTCAGGTTGCTCTTTTAAAAGCGCTGTTGCAGCTTGACCAGCCTTACCAACACCGTAGGCAGACCCCATACCACTGAGAGATACGGCTAACACAATACCAAGACTGGCAAAGAAGATGCCACCATATGTTGAGAAATAAGACGCTAAGTGTTCCATTTATTTGTCCTCCAAATGAACTTTTTTAATATCAAAATATTTTTCAGCAGGCTTTAAGGGATTAAAGGCACGACCGCCTCCCTCGTAAAACTTACCAAAGAACTCGACGAACATGAGACGAGCCCCATGTACATAACCAGAAAGCAAGGAGAGTCCGATGTTGATAGCATGTAGTCCTAAAAACAATAGAATCCCGATACTAAAGCGAGCCAAAACAGGTAGCATACCAACAATCATATTAAAGGCTGCCCCAATACTCGCTCCTGACACTCCTAGTGCCATGAGACGCGTAAAACTAACCAAATCACTGACATAGCTCGTTGCGTTATACAAATTATAAAGACCAGATCCCAAACCTGCAAGGCTCTTAGCAGCAATAACTGAAACGACTAAAATGCCTACAGCGTTTATAATAGCCAGCCATTTACCAATCGATGCCAAAACGGCCATGTTTGGAATCATCATACCGATAATGACTAGTAGAATACCGATTAGAATCAACAACCACGCAAAACCAGAATTATAGGCTTCAGCATACTCTTTCATCCTTATCTTTTGGCGACCACTCAAGAATAGACCTGTTAAAACCGTGATAAAACCAAAGGCAACCGATAAAATTAAGATGGTCATAACATCATTGGTTGTACTCAGGAGCTGCATCGGCAGTTCAAAAGCGAAAAATGAGCCATAGACCAATCCCCAAAGTCCAACCGAAATTCCTAGGGCATTAAAGAATTTTAGGAAACGCTTGGTCCCAGGTGCGAGAGTAAAGAACTTAAGCGCCAAACCTGTTATGAGGAACATGAGCAGACCATAACCTAAGTCAGCCACCATCATTCCAAAGAAAGTGAAATAAAATGGTGCCAAGTAAGGAGTTGGGTCTTTTTCATAATATTTAGGGAGTGAATACATCTCCGTAATCATTTCAAAAGGCTCTACCATTGGATGATTGGTCAGCTTGATAGGAACATTATTCCAATCGTCTTTCGTTACTTCACTACTTATCAGTAAAATACTGTCTCCATATTTGTCCTGTAAATCCTGTTTAAAAATCGGTAATTCAGCAGACTCAATCCACCCCTCTAGTGCCACGAGATTCTGACTGGTCGCTAATTTCTTCTTAGCGACCTCACGCGTGTGACGGTTAGTGACAGCTTCTAACTCTAGCTCAAGCTGTTCTAAGCTGGTTTGAGCATCTCGCAGTTGATGCTTGATTTCAGAAACCCTCGCTTGAAGAAGATTCCTTGCGACATCAAATTCCTTGAGCTGTTCGGCCGGGATCAAACTGTAGGCGTATTCTAAAGGTTTAAAGAGAAAGTCATCTAAGTTAAGTAATTCACGCCCTTCTTCACGGGGGTGAAGGAAGAGAATCACACCATATTCTGTTTCAGACCGAAAAACTTCCTGATAATCAATGCCTTCTGCCTTTTGAAGCCGCCTGAGGTAATGGTTGTCCTCAGTATTTGGAATGGTTCCAATCAGAGCTTTGATATGCTTGAACTGACTGAGCTCTTGAGGAGTTGTCTCCAGTTTTTCCCACTTAGCAACTTCTGTATAGTTTGCTTCTAACTTTTGAAGTTGTTCCTGTAAGCTATCGTGCTCTTTAAAGAGTGAGCGAATTTTCTTAAGGAAATTTTCTTCAAGACTCTCGCGTCCCTGAATTTCAACAGCCGAAAAATCTAAAACACGGCGCTTTTGGCGAAGACTGGCTATCAAGCCTTGCTGAGGCAGAAAGGCTTTTAATTGTGCAATAGCTATTTCCAGTTTTTGCTGACGCTTTAAAAAATAGGCCAGCGCTTCCTCGCCCGCAAGCATCCCTTGACTACTCTGATCATAAGGAGTTGCTTCTGCCAACTGAACTTGATTGTTAGAGAAAGCTTCCTGCCAAGACTCTTCCTGTCCTAGGTCACGCACTTCCACATGCCTCAAGTCCTGCATGGTCACAAGAACATTGTCCAGATGATCCTTTGGCAGAATCAGAGACAACTTCTGCATTTGACTAATGGCCATAATTTGCCACCACCTTATCTACGATGGCCTGGACCAAGTCATCTTTTTTATCTGTCAAGGCTTCCCGCACAGCAGCTTCATTTTGAGCAATGGTGGCTTGAATCTCTTGACGCAAGGTATCTATTTCTTGCTCAGCAAGAGCTTTCAAATTGGAAACTTCCGTCTGAGTATCACGATCGTATTGTGCCGCGATATCAGCCAAATCTTTTTCAGCAGCTTCTCTTAAGCCAGCAATCTCTTGCTCATAACTATCCAAGACAGCTTGCGCTTCCATTTCAATCTCTTGCATCATTGCTAATGTTGCATTTGCCATAAACTCCTCCCTTCTTCGTCCGTCCTAATTTTCTAAAATTAAAACTATCTGTATACCATTTTAACATATTTTTTGGAGAATGTGGGGCTGAAATATAAGTGCTTTGGCCCGTATCTCCCTTTTTATCACGAAAACGATTCCACAGAAATCGTTTATTAAATATGAAGAAAAGTACCCGTTTTTTAGCTGAAAAATTTTTTGAAAAAAATTAAAAAATTCAGTTAAAAAATGTACTGAGCACAAAAAGTTAGATTTTTTCCATCTAACTTTTGAGGTGCTGTTCAAAACAGATTTTCAAGTATTTATTTTAGGAAATTCCAGTAGCAGAAAGAATAGCTTCCCAAGAAGCATCGACCCCTTCTTTTGTCACTGATGAAAATGCAATAAAGGTATCTGTTGAATCAAATTGCAGTTTCTTCTTAATAATAGATTCTTGTTTGTTCCATTTTCCTCTTGGAATTTTATCCGCTTTAGTTGCCACTACAATAACAGGAATCTCATAATATTTCAGAAACTCGTACATCTGAATATCATCAGCAGTTGGTTCGTGACGCATATCAACAAGGCTTACTACCGCACGTAAATTCTCTCGGGTTGTTAAATACTCTTCGATCATCTTACCCCATTTGGCACGTTCTGTTTTAGAAACTTTGGCATAGCCATAGCCTGGAACATCCACAAATCTCAGTTGGTCATCGATATTGTAAAAGTTTAAATGTTGTGTTTTTCCTGGTTTACTAGAGGTTCTAGCTAAATTTTTTCGATTAAGAATTCCGTTGATAAAGCTTGATTTTCCAACATTAGAGCGACCAGCCATGGCGATTTCAGGGAGATCATCAGCTGGATACTGGGCTTGTGACACAGCAGATAAGACAATCTCTGCATTATGAATATTTACAGGCATTATATTTCCTTTCTTAACTTGAAAAAGTCCGAAAGGCTGAGCAATCGGACCTAAGTCGTTAGGCAGTTTCTAAAATGGGTTTATCACTACCTTCAACAGCAGCTTTGGTAATGCGAACCACTTTGACATCGGTTTGACTAGGGACTTCAAACATGACATCCATCATAGTTTCCTCGATAATCGAACGCAAACCACGCGCTCCAGTCTTACGGGCCAAGGCTTTTTCGGCAATAGCTTGTAAGGCATCTTCTTCAAAAACTAATTCAACATCATCATAAGAAAGAAGGGTTTGGTATTGTTTAACCAATGCATTTCGCGGTTCTCTCAAAATACGAACCAGATCATCAACTGTTAGTTGCTCAAGTGCTGCAAAGACAGGCAAGCGCCCAATTAATTCTGGAATAATACCGAACTTTTGAATATCATCTGCTTCAATAGCTTGCATGTATGAAGCTTTTTCGTTAATGGCTTTGTTGTTGTGGCCAAAACCGATAACTTTCTCACCTAACCGTTGCTTAACAATTTCTTCAATCCCATCAAACGCCCCACCTACGATAAAGAGGATGTTTTGCGTGTTGACCTGAATCATTTCTTGGTTCGGATGCTTACGGCCACCTTGAGGAGGTACACTTGCTACAGTACCCTCAATGATTTTAAGGAGGGCTTGCTGAACCCCTTCACCAGAGACATCACGTGTGATGGAGACATTCTCACCTTTTTTGGCAATCTTATCAATCTCATCGACGTAGATAATCCCTCGCTCCGCACGTTCGATGTTAAAATCAGAAGCCTGAAGCAATTTTAAAAGGATATTTTCAACGTCTTCCCCAACATATCCCGCCTCAGTCAGGGCAGTCGCATCAGCAATAGCAAAGGGCACATTTAGACTTCGGGCTAAGGTTTGAGCCAAAAAGGTTTTTCCAGATCCAGTTGGGCCAATCATCAGGATGTTTGATTTCTGCAAATCAACCTCTTGACCGTCGTCCTTGCTGTGTTGGAAATTAATGCGTTTATAGTGATTGTAGACAGCGACAGCTAACGTTCGTTTGGCTTTATCCTGCCCGATCACATAGTGATTTAGAATAGCTAAAAGTTCTTGCGGTTTTGGAACTTCTGATAAGTCTGCCAAAACTTCTTCTGCCATTTCTTCGCGAATAATTTCTTGTGCTAGTTCTACACATTCATTACAGATAAAAACATTATTTCCTGCGATGATTTTTTGGACTTCGTCTTGGTTTTTGCCACAGAAGGAACAATAAACCATCATTTCATTTTTTTTATTGGCTGGCATGATTCTCTATCTTTCTATTTTTAAGATCAGGAGTTTGTGCTTAAAACAGGGTATTGTAAAAAGCATGGATACTATTAACTAAGTTGGTAAAGGCATTAAGTAAAAAAATAATTCCTAAACCTGTGCGTTTTTTTCGAAACGCCTGCATGGCACATAAGACACAGATGCCACATAAAAAAGCGGTGAATACACCAAAAACACTTCTTTGCATGTCTATCCTTTTCTTGCCATGACTCTTACCTTAAAATCATAGGCATTTTTTTCATTTTTTGGAAAATGGGTCAGGCTAACAGTCTCAAATCCAGTCCAATCGAAATTTTCTGGAAAGTAGGTGTCTCCCTCAAAAACGCCATCAATCTCTGTCTTGATGACTTCGTCGATATAGGGAGAAAAGAGGGCATAAATCTCAGCCCCTCCAGTGATAAATAAGTTTTTATCTTGGCCCTGATACCAGTTTATAACATCGTCTAACTCATTAAACACGAGAACATTAGGATGATCAACACTATACTCATTATCTCTTGTCAAAATGAGATTGGTTCTGCCTGGCAAAACGCGCCGTCCCATGCCATCAAATGTCTTGCGTCCCATAAGGATACTGTGACCCATAGTTGTTTGCTTAAAATGGGTCAAATCAGCTGGCAAAGACCAAGGGAGTCCCATGTCGTTTCCGATTAATTGGTTTTGATCCTCAGCCCAGATAGCCGCCATTTTTTTGCTCATCAGTCGATCTCCTAGGACTTTTTATCTAATCTCATTGTATCAAAAATACGTTAAAAAAGCACTTAGGAACTCATCCTATGGCTTTTTGAAATTAAATAGCAAGATCAAAACGTAATTGAGGTTTTACGGGCTGGTAATCCAGAAGTTCAAAATCCTCTGGCTTTATATCAAAGAAATTTGTTTTATCTGGCACATTGAGCACTAAACGTGGTTGACATTCTGAAGGTTCACGGCGCAAAAGTTCTTCAGCTTGTTCAAATTGATTGTCATAAATGTGGAGATTATTAATGAAATAAAAAAATTTCCCGACTTGCCATCCAAAGTGTTTGGCAATCATCATTTGAAGAGCCACATATTGCATAGCATTGATATGGTGGGCAACCAGCATATCATTAGACCGTTGCGTCAAGGTTGCATCAAGATATATTTCTCCATCCACACGCCTCACATCAAACATGGTTTGAAAAGCACAAGGCAAAAGCCCTTCTGACTGTTCAAAGGCCTCATAGTCCCAAAGCGAAATGACATTGCGACGATTCCAAGGGTTCTCTTCCAACTGCTTGAGCAGTTTACCAATAATATTATGCTTTTTCACAATGGCACCATAGCGCTCACCGATTGCTCCAGTATCTCCAACTTCCCAATCGTTCCAATACTTGACACCGTATTTATCATTTAGAACAGAAAGGTCATTGGTCTGGTCTTGATAAATCCAAAAAATTTCTTTGATAGCTGATTTAATTGCAATCGGCCTCAAAGTTGTAATGGGAAACTCACCTTTACTAAGGTCATAGCTTGCAAAAGAACCTGTTATATACTTGGAGTTAGCCGGTTTACCGTCTTTATACTTTGGACGTGCTTGTTCCGACCAAACACCTTCGTTAAGAATCTTTGAAATATTTTCCTTAAAAATCACATCTGCTTTTGTCATAGCTTCATTGTAACAAAAAGCCTATAAAACTGCACAAAAAAAACACAGTAAAAAACTGTGCTTTTGAATAAGTCTAGTTAAGCCAACCAAGGAATCGCCACCAAGGAAAATAAACACATCCAACCATAAGAGGAGCCACAAGTGACATGGCCAATCCATACCGAAGCATCACTTTTTCAGAGTAATACTGACGTCCCGTCCCAATCATAAGGGTGGCATGATGAAAGGGCAGGAGATAGTGGGTATTGACCAGAATGTAAACCATTAATAGAATGACTACACCAGAGTATCCACCACTTTCCATCATAGGAAAAAGCAAGGGCAAAACGACCGACATAGTTGCTACGGCTGATCCTATAGCCATGTGCATCAACATGACAATCCCCATAACGATAGCCAAATACATTGGTGTTTGAGCATTAGGCAACATTCTTTGTAAGTGTTCGAAAACAATTCCAGTGATGCCACTTTGGCCGAGTACTTTTCCAATGCTAAATATCGTCACTAAAAATAATAAGAAATGTGGATTTAATTGACCCCAGTCTGACTTTTTCAAGATGCCTGTTGCAAAAAAAACCAGGACCACTATCGCCGTTCCAACCCAGGCTGGGATTCCGTGATAGCTCTCTGTCTGCCAGACAATGAGCAGACAGACCATGGAAACGATGGCAATCCATGTTGCATAAGGATTTTCCGAATTTTCTGGCTTTGTTTTAGTTAATGATAGTTGGTTTTTATGAAATGATCCCAATTGCTTTTTAAAAAGAATGTAGATAGAGGCAATAGATAGAAGAATAAAGAAGATGGTAGGTACTGCCATTAAAGTGAACCACTGAGTAAATCCTAACTGACTGCTTATCTCTTGACCGGCAAATGCGAGTGCAGAGCCATTGAGTAGAATTTCGCCATTTGGAAAAAACATGTAGCCCATAATAACACCTATAAAGGCATTAAATAGATAAATTGGTTTACTTTCTAACTGCTCTACTGAATCAGAAGGTAACATGGCTTGAAAAAGCGTTCCAACAATGATGACTCGGGCAAACCCCTGAGGAATTAAGAACACGAGCACTATCCCTAAGAGATAAGGAAATAAAAGAAAGAGAAAAAGACTGTTAGTAAAGGGAGAAATAATTTTTTCAATCAAAAGATGAATGACATTGGAATGCATTAACCCTACACTTAGTAAAGTCGTGGTGATAATGAGAAGATTGGTGTCTGACCAGGCGAATTCAAAAATATTGCTAGCAGGCGTTTCACCAAAAACCAAAAAACTCCCTAGCAAAAAAAGACAGGCAACTGGCTTATGAACAGCTTCTGTTGCCCATACAGCAAAGGTTACCAATAGACTTGCAAAAAGAAAAACTTGTTTTACTTCCAAATTTAATGGGTTCCAGAGGCTAAACCCTAAAACCATCAGTACTATCAAGCTAAGGGGCCTATACTTTATTTTTGCCATCTCACTCACTCTTATCATAATTAATCAACTATAAAAAAAATTATCTAAGATTCTATTTACTTGTCACAAACATGGTGAAAGTTGCCTTAGCTACATCTTCCTTGTTTTGGTTAATGACTGTGACATCAATTACTTTAGTCTTTTTCCCATCATGGACGCAAAGACCATCAATGACGAGGCTATCTCCTAATTTTCCGGATTTAAGATAATTAATATTGGATTGCAGGGTCACACTCTCAGCTCCCATCGACATAGAAACCAAGCCACTAATCTGATCACACAGTGTAAAGATATATCCACCATGGGCAAAGCCGTAATAGTTAAGAGACTTATCTACCACCTCAGTCGCTACAACGACATGTCCACGATCATAGGACACCATTTCAAAATTCTCAAATACACGAATTTCATGCAAATGATTGTCGTTCATCATTTTTTAATTCCCCCAATCTTTTAATGAGATTATATCATCTTTTTAAAAAACTAAATAATAAATAGACTGCACTAGCCGTTTCTATTATTTTGAGCACCCCTAAAACTCATCAGAATTTTCTTAAAGCATTCAACTATATAGAGTAGACATCCATATCCTTTATTTAGTTTTTACTCTTTTTATAATGTAATGGTCTCCTTGAGGTATTTTTCGATATTAAAAGGCCTCCCTGTCATAAACAAGGAGACCTTTAACCTAATGAGATTATTTAACGAAGTCAAGGAGTGCTAAGAAACTATCTACTTCAAGGGAAGCACCACCAACAAGAGCACCGTCAACGTCTGGACAAGCCATATAGTCTGCAATGTTCTCTGGTTTAACAGAGCCACCGTATTGCACACGCACCTTGTCAGCCACATCTTGACCAAAGTCAGCAGCTACAACGTCACGACAAGCTTTACACATTTTTTGAGCATCGTCTTGAGTAGCAGACTTACCAGTACCGATGGCCCAGATTGGCTCGTAAGCAAGGACTGAAGAGGCTACTTGTTCAGCAGTCAAGCCTTTAAGCGCAGCAGAGACTTGCGCACCAACAAATTCTTCAGCTTTACCAGCTTCGTAAGTTTCAAGAGACTCCCCACAGCAGATGATTGGCGTCATGCCATTTTTGAAAATGGCATGGGCTTTTTTGTTGATATCTTCATCTGTTTCATGGAAGTAGTCACGACGCTCAGAGTGACCAATAATAACATACTCTACACCGAGAGCTGCAATGGTTGCAGGGCTGTTTTCGCCTGTGTAAGCACCAAAGTCTTCAAAGTAACAGTTTTGCGCAGCTACTTGAAGTTCGGAATCAGCTTTTTTAACACCTTTTTTCATTCCTTCAAGGAAGATTGCAGGAGCACCAATAACAGTATCTACCAATTCGTTGGATGGGATAGCATTAACAACAGCACTGACAAAATCGCGAGCTTCTTTGTGCGTTTTGTTCATCTTCCAGTTACCAGCAATAATCGGTTTACGTGACATTTCACTTACCTCTTCTTTTTTTAATTTACCTGTTTATTCTATCACAATTTCATCCAAAAAGAAAGAGATTTACAAACACTGCAAACCCCTTTCACTGTTTATTTGCTGGCCATTCCCTTTTGGAAACTTTTCCAAACTCCTAAATCATCCGTCTGCAAAATCAAACCTGCATAGGATTTTCCGATGTAAAAAACTAAGCCTGCCGTTGTGAGCACTAAAATGCTCAGGGACAGCCAGGTTTCGGCTCCAGAAGCATAACCGTTAATCGCACGAATTGGCATAAAGAAAGTTGAAAAGAAAGGAATGAAAGAACCTATTTTCATAATGATATGGTCTGTTCCAGATTGTCCTAGACTAAAGACTGTAAAGAAAGCTACCATAATCATCATCATGACAGGTGAAATAGCCTTGTTAACATCCTCCATACGGGTCACCAGAGAACCGCATAGGGCTGCAAAGATAACATAAATTAAGATTCCAAAAATAACAAAGAAGAGGGTATTAATGGAAAGACTGCCTAGTACGCTATTGACAATTGGAGCAACTCCCAGAGCTTTCAAGTAGGGTTGACCAAACTGATAGGCTAAGTAACCACCAAGGGCGTATATGCCAACATGGGTCGCTACTACAGCTAAGATCCCCAAAATGCGTCCATAGAAATAAAGATGAGCTGGAACGCTTGAGAAAATAACTTCCATGATTTTGGTCCCTTTCTCATTGGCGATTTCCTGAGCGGTCATGCTGGAATAGGTAATCAAAATCATATACATGAACATGACTAAGGCAAAGAAGGCAATGGTCTGGGCTATTTTTTCAAAGGACTTGTCTTCTGCTATATGTTCGTCCAACTGGAACTGACGGGCTAAAATATGGCCTTGTTCAGGACTGAGATCCGCTTCCTCTTGATTAAGTTTCATCTGGTAGTTACTTAAAGCTTGACTGAGCAAGACTTTATCCCTCTCACCCATTGGTTCTGTGCCAATATAACTGGCTTTCGTCTGACCATCTTCTACCTTAATATCAAGATAAGCAGAAATTTTTTCGTCCTTTAAGGCTTTTTCGGCTGCTTCAAGATCAGCAAAATCTGTTGTATAGTCACCGAATTGATTAAGTTCATCAATTAAGGCCTTGTCCTGACTGATAAGTGCTGTTTGATTCGACAAATTGCCACCGATGCTTGCGCCTGCTAATCCACTAATAGCAGTAAGTCCTATAAACAAGAAGGGTGATAAGACCATAAAGAGAAAGGCTAGTGATTTGACCTGTCTCAGATAGGTCTCCTTTATAACAATTAACACTTTGTTCATACACTGACTCCTGACACGATTTTAAAGATTTCATCAATGGTTGGGGCTTGCTGGTCAAAGGTTTGGATATACTGACCAGCTGTTAGGCGAGTAAAAATCTCAGGACCAGCCGCTTCATCTGTTAAAACTAAACGCCAGGTTCCTTGATTAGTCCTTGAAACCTCAGTAACTTGAGGCAGTTCTTCTAAGGCTTCTTTACTCCAGTCACTAGAGACAAAAATTCGAGTCTTACCATAACTATTTCTAACCTCTTGAACACTACCATTTAGGGCAACATTGCCGTCCTTAATCATAACCAATTCATCACAGAGTTCTTCAACGTTGGTCATGACATGGTCAGAAAAGATTATAGCTGCCCCACGCTCTTTTTCTGATAAAATAACCTTTTTGAGTAGCGCCGTATTGACCGGATCCAGCCCGCTGAAAGGTTCATCTAAAATGATGAGATCTGGCTCATGAATCAAGGTCGCGATCAATTGGACCTTTTGCTGGTTTCCTTTAGAGAGGCTTTTAATCTTATCCGTTAACTTACCCTTGACCTCTAAGCGTTCCATCCACCGCGGAAGTCGCTCAGCAATCTGGGCCTTGCTGAGTCCCTTTAGACTGGCCAGATAGCTGACCTGGTCCTTAATGGTCAACTTGGGCATAAGGCTTCGCTCCTCAGGCAAATAGCCCACGCGCTCATAAGTCTCCAACTGGATTGGCTGACCATCAAAGGTAATCTCTCCTTCAAAGGTTACGAATTTCAAAATAGAATGGAAAATAGTGGTTTTACCAGAACCATTTTTCCCGACCAGTCCTACGATATGACCTGGTTTGACTTGCATATCAATACCATGTAGCACTTGTTTACTACCATAGCTTTTCTTAACAGCTTGTAATTGTAGCATTGCTCCTTTTACTCCTCTCTGCCATTTCCTATCATACTGTTGTCCTAGTGTTTTAATACATACTTTATACTATCATTTTTCATAAGTTTCTTCAAGTTGTTTTTGAGTAATCGGCTTATTTTTGATAAAATAATCTTATGAAAACCTACCAAAAAGTGTATCAAATCTTAGCAAAGGCTTCAGATTACATAAGTGGCGAACAGTTAGCGGAGCAATTAAATCTTTCACGGACCAGTATTTGGAAAGCTACGCAACAACTTGAAAAACAAGGCCTTGTGATTGATTCTATTCCCAATCGCGGTTATCGACTCCTTAAAGGCGATCTATTGGAGCCATCTTGGTTATCAAATCACCTGCCATTTGACATTCATTACCAAACAGATAGTCAGTCGACCCAACAGGATGCTAGGAAAGGAATAGAGGCTGGTCATCAGGGCAACTGCCTCTATTTGGCTCCGCATCAAGCAGGCGCTAAAGGTCGTTTTGGGCGCAGTTTTTTTGCTCCTAAGCAAGGTGGGATTTACATGTCCCTTCACCTCAAACCCATGGTTCCTTTCAACCAAATACCCCCTTATACCGTCTTAGTCGCGGCTGCTGTCGTTCAAGCTATTGATAATCTGACTGACAAGAAGCCACAAATCAAATGGGTCAACGATATCTACCTTGGTCAGAAAAAAATTGCAGGCATTCTGACTGAAGCAGTCTCTTCTATCGAAAGCGGCCTCATCACCGACGTCATTGTTGGCCTTGGACTGAATTTTCACATTGAGGACTTCCCTCAAGAGATAGCCAATAAGGCTGGCAGTCTCTTTGATCGGCAGCCTGCTATAACCCGCAACGAGCTCATCGCTGAAATCTGGCAGGTCTACCTAAACACTTCTGAAGAGGACCTTATTGCCCTCTATAAATCCCGTTCCTTGGTTCTTGGTCAAACCGTCACCTTCAAGCAAAATCATCAAGATTACTCAGGTCTTGCTAAAGAAATAGACGATGAGGGACGGTTGCTGGTTGAACTTTCTGATGGACCTGATATCTGGCTCAACAGTGGCGAAATCAGTCTAAGCAGCTGGACAAACGATTAACAATTCTTAAAAACAGATAAAAAGACTAAGTTGGGTACTAAACATTCTTCCCATCTCAGTCTTTTTTCTTGGTCATTTTATCAATCCTAGCCTCAATTGCTCTAATAAACTTACTAAGCTGATAACTGCTATGCAAATTCCGCAACAAAATACTCCCCCAAATCATAACAAAGAGGTACTGGCCGGTCATCATTGACCTATTGAAAAAATAGGTCGCAAAAGCAGTTGATAAGGCTAGAAGAATGAATTGATACATAGGCAAATAGATTTTCATACTGGTATTATAGCAAACTTTTTCACCGATGTCCTCCAAAAAAATGACAAAGGTTATTCAGTCAGAAGGCTTTATCTTTTAATGGCGAAAAAGAGCCTATTTTGCTATAATGAGGACATGAATGAAAAAGTCTTTCGAGATCCAGTGCACAATTATGTCAATGTGGATCATCCAGTCATCTACGCCTTAATAAATAGCAAGGAATTTCAGCGGCTGCGCCGCATTAAACAGCTCGGAACATCTGGCTTTACTTTCCATGGAGGAGAACATAGCCGCTTTTCCCATAGCCTCGGTGCCTATGAAATTGCTCGTCAAGTTACGGCAAAATTTGAAAAAAAATACCCCGAGCTTTGGTCCAAAGAAGAAAGCCTGCTGACCAAGGTAGCGGCTCTTTTGCATGACATCGGACACGGAGCCTATTCTCATAGCTTCGAGCGCCTTTTTGACACGGATCATGAACTGATGTCTCAATTGGTTATCACTGATCCAGAGACTGAAATATGTCAAATTTTGCAGACTGTCGCTCCAGATTTTCCTTATCAAATTGCCTCTATTATTAGTCACAATCACCCTAATAAAAAGATTGAGCAATTAATTTCCAGTCAGATCGATGTGGACCGTATGGATTATCTGTTACGTGACTCCTATTTCTCAGGAGTCAGCTACGGTGAATTTGACTTAACACGGATTTTACGAGTTATTCGTCCGACTGAGGAAGGCATCGCATTTGAAGTTCAAGGTATGCATGCTGTGGAAGACTACATCGTCAGTCGTTACCAAATGTATATGCAGGTCTATTTCCACCCTGCTACTCGTGCCATGGAAGTGCTCTTGCAAAACTTACTTAAGCGAGCACGAGTTCTCTTTCCAGTGGAGCCAGATTTTTTCCAGCAGACATCGCCTCTCCTCATCCCGTTCTTTAGGCAGAACTTCGATCTCTTTGATTACCTGGCCATCGATGATGGGGTGATGAATACCTATTTTCAAGCTTGGATGCAGTCTTCTGACGAAATCTTAGCAGACCTTGCTAGTCGTTTCGTTAATCGCAAGGTCTTTAAGTCGGTAACCTTTGATGAAGTAGATGAAGAGAATCTCGATAATTTGAGGCGCTTGGTTGCGCAAATTGGATTTGACCCTGAGTATTATACGGCAGTTCATCGGAATTTTGATTTGCCCTATGATATTTACCATCCCGAAGCAGAGCAACCTCGAACACAGATTGAACTTTACCAAAAGGACGGACTTATGGTTGAACTGTCTCAACGGTCACCTTTAGTCAGCACCTTATCAGGAACCATTCATGGGGATCAACGTTTTTATTTCCCTAAAGAGATGATTCAGGATTCTATTTTTGCTGATGATTATGAAAGTTTTATGTCTATTATTAAGGCGATGGAACATTAAGATAGCAAAAACACCTGTCACTGCTTAGACTATGCTTTAAAAAAGACTAAGGAAGGAGAAAAGACCTTTTCAAACACGTTCTTTTCGACTTCCTAATGTATTTTATAGAAGGAAAAACTATGTCAATTAAACTTGTAGCTGTCGATATCGATGGCACTCTTATTACAGATCAACGTCAGATCACACCTGAAGTTTTTGAAGCTGTGCAAGACGCCAAAAATCAAGGGGTTAAAATCGTTATTGCAACAGGTCGCCCAATTGCTGGGGTTAAGCAACTCCTAAACGATCTAAAGCTAGATGACCCTGAAAATTATGTGATTACTTTTAACGGGGGGCTTGTTCAAGAGACCTCTAGTGGCAAAGATATCATTTCAGAAACCATGTCATACGACGATTATATGGATATTGAACTTTTGGGCCGTAAACTGGGTGTGCACATGCATGCCATCACGAAGGACGGTATCTACACAGCCAACCGCAACATCGGTAAATACACTGTCCATGAATCCAATTTGGTTAATATGCCCATATTTTACCGTACTGCTGAAGAAATGGCTGATAAGGCTATCGTTAAAATCATGTTTATTGATGAGCCTGAAATTCTAGACGCGGCTATCAAAAAATTACCGGAAGCTTTCTATGAAAAATATAATGTTGTCAAATCAGCTCCGTTTTATTTAGAAATTCTCAACAAAACCGTCAGCAAAGGAGAAGCCATCAAGCACCTAGCTGAAAAACTAGACTTAACCTTAGATCAAACCATGGCTATTGGCGATGAAGAAAACGATCGTGCTATGCTTGAAATTGTTGGAACACCTGTAGTGATGGAAAATGGAAATCCTAAACTGAAGGAAATTGCTAAATACATCACCAAATCAAACAATGACAGTGGCGTTGCCCACGCCCTTAGAGAGTGGGTGCTCGACTAATGTATACCTATAAAGTTGGACTATCCCCCGAGGAACATGATGCTTTCGCAAAAGCATCTGAACAAGCGAATCTTTTGCAGTCATCAAACTGGGCGAAGATAAAAGATAACTGGGGAAACGAGCGTTTAGGATTCTATCATAATGAGGAACTCATTGCTGTTGCCAGTGTTCTCATTAAACCTCTTCCCTTTGGCCTGACCATGCTCTATATCCCAAGAGGGCCAATTATGGACTATGGTAATCAAGAACTTGTTACCTTTGTCATGACCTCCCTCAAGGCTTTTGGTAAATCCAAACGGACCTTGTTTATCAAGTTTGATCCTGCACTGCTTCTTCGTCAATACGCCTTAGCGGATGCTGAAACAGCTCCAGAAAATGACCAAGTTCTGTCCTATGTCAAGAACTTAGAACAAGCCGGTGCTAACTGGGCTGGAAGAACTTCAGATATCGCTGAAACCATTCAACCGCGCTTTCAAGCAAATGTTTATACTGCAGCAAATCTTGCTGAGACTTTTCCAAAACACACAAAACGATTAATGAAAGACGCTATTAATCGTGGTGTTGTCACAAGTCGTGGAGACATTTCTGATGTCGCAGAATTTGCCAATGTGGTCGCGTTAACAGAAGGCCGTAAAGGCGTCGCTCTTCGCAACCAAGACTACTTCAAAAAGATGATGACCATTTATGGTGAAGACGCCTACCTCCATCTTGCAACAGTTAATCTGCCGAACCGCTTAGCGGAGTATCAGGAGCAATTAGCACAAATTAACAAAGATTTAGCTGAGACTGCGGAGCATCAAAAGAAACGCTTGACCAAACTCAATCAACAAAAAGCTTCAGTAGAGAAATACATCGCTGAGTTTTCGGAATTTGTGCATCGGTATGATGACGAGTTGGTAATCGCTGGTATTTTATCTGTCCGGTTTGGCAATGTCATGGAAATGCTGTACGCTGGCATGAACGATGATTTCAAGAAATTCTATCCCCAATATTCTCTATATCCTAAAGTCTTTGATGATGCCTATCAAGATGGTATTATCTGGGCGAATATGGGGGGGGTTGAAGGGAGTTTGGATGACGGCTTGACCAAGTTCAAAGCTAATTTTGCGCCAACCTTTGAGGAATATATCGGAGAATTCGACCTTCCTGTCAATGGCCTTCTCTATCGATTATCTCAATTTGCTTATGAAACCCGAAAGAAATTAAGGAATAAACACTAATGTCTTTAAAAGAACTAGATGCAAAAACCTTCGAGTCTTTTGCCAAACATTGTCCGAATGCTTCTTTTATGCAGAGTCCTCAAATGGCACAATTGCTAACAAAACGTGGGTTTAAAACCGCATTCCTCGGTCTTGAAAAAGACGGCAACCTTCAGGTTGCAGGTCTAGTGTATGCCATGCCTATGACTGGAGGGCTCCATATGGAGATTAATTCTGGACCTATAAGTATTAATCAAGACTATCTTAGCGAATTCTATCAGGGATTAACTGACTATGCTAAAAAAGAAGGGGCTTTGCAGTTACTGGTTAAACCCTATGATACCTATCAACGATTTGACAGTGACGGAGAGCCCGCAGGACCTGAACAAAACCAACTCATTAAGGATTTAACTTTATCAGGCTACAGCCACGATGGCTTAACCACAGGTTATCCAGGTGGGGAACCAGACTGGCACTATGTGAAAGACTTAACTGATATCTCTGAAGAAAAGCTGCTGGCTTCCTTTAGTAAAAAAGGCCGTCCCTTAGTGAAAAAAGCCCTCAGTTTTGGGATTAAGACGCGAGAGTTGAACCGAGAAGAGCTTCATGCTTTCAAAGAGATTACTGCTGCAACTTCTGAGCGTCGTGACTATGAAGATAAATCGCTTGATTATTATCAGGATTTCTATGATAGTTTTGGGGATAAGGCACAATTTTTGGTCGCAGTCCTAAATTTTACGGACTATAAAGCAAATCTCGAAACGAATAAAAATGAAATCGTCTCTAAACTAAAAAACGCTGAAAAAGCGATTCTCCAAACGGACTCTGCCAAACAAAAAAAATTGGCCAAGGAATTATCCAGCCAGATTTCGACGTTTGATACACGGATCAATGAGGCTTCTGAATACATCGATCGTTTTGGAAATGAGGAAGTTATTTTAGCAGGTGCTTTGTTTATCTATGACACTCATGAAACAGCCTATCTTTTTTCAGGTTCCTATCCTGAGTTCAATCGCTTCTACGCACCAGCTATTCTTCAACTAGAAGCGATGAACGAAAGCATTAAAAGAGGTATTCCGACTTATAATTTTCTTGGCATTACTGGTCTATTTGATGGGTCTGATAGTGTGTTACGGTTCAAACAGAACTTCAACGGCTACATCACCCGTAAAATGGGGACCTTTCGCTATTACCCATCACCACTCAAACACAAGGGTATTACCCTTATCAAAAAAGTATTGGGACGCTCATAACAAAAAAAATCGATTCACATCGATTTTTTTGTGTCTTTAAGTTGCAATAACTTAAGAAATCTAGAAGCAACTAGATAGTGTATCCAACCTAGTTAGAAGCCCAAGCTAAAGTCTTGTTCTGAAATTTACTTCCTTAATGGTCTCCATTTATGTGTTTAAAGCCATAGCTTTCTAGAATCTCTTTTGCTTTTTGAGCAAAATTGGCATTGGCTCCCCAGCTAATATTTAAGAGACCATCCCCACCTCCTGACGGAATAAGGTCAACACTGTGATAGTCATTTGAGGTAATAACGTTTACCGTCAGACTACCATACGAACCCGTACGGATATAGAAAGCTTCAAAGACCAGCAAGATTTGTTTGACATCTCCAATATGACGTCGTTTGTCAAAAACGAGTTGTCCATTCACGGCTTGCAATAAGTCTTGCGTGAAACAATCTGCAATCGCATCGATATCCTTATCACTGATTGCAACTAATTCAAGTGCTTCTGCCATTCTTTTCTCCTTTGCTCTGGTAACTGTTTGAACTATTCTCCGACTAAGAGATCCACCACCTGTCCCAATCGCATGGAATTAGATCCTTTTAGGAGGATTTGATCCGCCGGTTGCAGATCTGCCTTAAGATCTGCCTTAAGGCGTTCAAAGTCTGGATAATCCGGATAATAGAGCACCCGCTCATCCTGAGCCATCGCTTCAGCCAGTGGCTTCATCTCCGGACCATAGAGATAGACTTGGTCAATCTTATCACTGATACTTTCTCTTATGCCTGCATGAAGGCTGGCCGATTCTTCCCCCAACTCTTTCATATCTGCCAGGACCACTAGCTTGCGACCACCAGGATTTTTAGCAATGGCTGCAAAGGTCTCCAAAATCAAGCGCATGGCTGTTGGGTTGGCATTGTAGACATCCGATAAGATTTCGGCGCCATTATGAGCAACCTTCCACTCCGTGCGATTGCGGGTCAAATTTAGGGTGGCAAGGGCTGCTTTGATGTTTTCGTCTGTCACCCCACAAGCTTTGGCCACATAGGCTGCGAGCATGGCATTGGTGGCATTGTACCGTCCTGGCACAGGGAGGGTAATCTCACCTTCCATAAAGGGCACTTGAAAGGTCAAGCGATTTTTTTCTTCAACCAAATCTGTGACATCAAGCGCAGCGCCTTCTCCGAAGAAGATCACCTCCTGATTCTCAGGCAAGTATGGCTTAAGGATCGGATCGTTAGGAACCAGCAAAAGACCTCCCTTTGGCATGCCATCTGCGATTTGGAGTTTACCTTCAGCAATTTTTTCGCGTTTGCCGAAGAATTCCAAATGGGCTTCCCCAACCAAGGTCACCACACTGATTTGTGGACGGGCAAGCTCAGATAGCAGGTTGATGTCCCCAAGATGGTCCTGCCCCATTTCAAGGACTAACTTCTCCGTGTCCTCTGGCATGTGAAGCACCGTGTAGGGCAGACCAATTTCATTATTGTAGTTGCCCTGGGTCTTATAGGTTTTAAAAGTTGTCGCTAGGATATCATGGATCATGTCCTTGGTGGTTGTCTTCCCATTGGAACCCGTCACGGCAATAACATCGACACCTGTTTTTTGGATATAGTAGCTGGCTAGTTGTTGAAAGGCTGTGAGGCAGTCTTCCACTAAAAGATGAGGGCCTTCTACCACCACTTCTGACAAGGTTGCCTGGGCACCATTTTCAAAAGCTACTGGGATAAACGCATGGCCATCACGCGCCCCTTTCAGGGGGAGAAAGATATCTCCTGACGTGATTTTACGGCTGTCAAATTCAAGACCAGAGACCGCGTGGTCTGGATACTGACTGTAATCATTTTTGGCTGAGACGACTTGTGCAATCTCATGAAGGCTTAAACGCATACCATTTCCTCGTTCTATCAAGTTAGACTTATTATACCATAAATCGTGAAGGACTGGTATGACGCATTATTTCCGAACATTCGGTACAAGTTTTTAAAAAAACGCTTGCGTTCTTTTAAAAATGTGTTATGATAGAAAAAAACATTTCGAAGGAGACTCACATGCACGTATCAGCAGTATTTTCATGGCAAAGCTGGCATAGATAAGTTGTATGTATGTATGTGAAATTGCATAGATACAATTTTTTGGTTGTTTCAAAAAGTATCTATGTGAAGCTCTCAATAATCGGATGGGCTGCACTTTGATGTAGCCCTTTTTTCATAGAAAAAAGCTCCTAGATACTTTTCACTTTCTTTCTTATGAAAGACCTTAATCATCTTAGGAGTTTTCTTATGCCTGCTATTACAAGCCTTACTATTTTACTTGTTCTTTTTGCCATTAGTGAACTGATTGCGCTCAAAACCAGAGCCATGATTTCCTCTGTCCTTGCACTTGCTTTTCTCATGTTGATTGGTTTTTGGACTGGTCTCATTCCAGTTGCTAGTTTTGACGATACTGGCATCAAGGTCTTTGGAAACTTAATGGCTGGCCTGCTCATCACCTCCTTAGGAACGACTCTCGATATTCCTGAAATGAAACGTCAGGGCAAGGTAGTTGCTATTGCTCTTATGGGACTTTTCGGGTCTTCACTTCTCATTTTCTTAGGTGGGAAACTTCTTGGACTGCAAGACTTTGCTTTAGCAGGACTTCCAATTTTTGCTGGTGGAAATGCTGCTACACTCGTTATCACTAGTGCTCTTGAAGGTAAGGGACTTGAAACAGTTGTAACTTTTTGTATTGGTCTGCTTATCCTTCAAAAATTTGTCGGGATTCCAATCGCTTCTTATTGTTTACGGCAAGAAGCTAAAAACTACTTAAACTGCTTTAGAAGCGGCCAAGCTGAAACCAGTGTTGCCCCTGATACTGAGGGTAACAAACGTAAGTTCCTTGAAATCCCTGCTAAACTACAGAAACCATCGACATACTTGACTAAATTAGCATTGGTAACCTGCTTAAGCTTTTACCTATCTGGCTTTACTGGTGGAAAAATCCACTTCTTTGTCATGTGTTTGCTTTTAGGAATGCTTGCTTTTGCCCTAGGGTTTCTTGAGCAAGGCATCTTAGCCAAGACAGAGTCAGATGGTCTCATCATGTTCCTTGTAACCGTCTTGATTTTTTCAAATCTCTCGTCTACTACACCTGAGATGGTTGTCTCGATTATCGTTCCCCTTATTGCTATTATGGGGCTTGGTGTCGTCGGAGTTGTCCTCATGGGCCTCGTAGCCAGTAAACTCTTTAAAACTAGTCCTTACATGGCCATTGCCCTTGGGATCAGCTGTACTTTTGGTTTTCCAACGACCATGCTCATGCCTAAAGAAATGGCGATGTCTATCGGTCAAACGGACGTTGAGCGCCAAGCCATCGAGTGCTATCTCTTGCCGAAAATGTTGGTGGCAGGAATTGTCACTGTGACCATCGCTTCTGTCCTCATGGCAGGATTTGTCATCGCTTATTTCTAAGAAAGGAAATCTTTTATGACAACCTCATTTATCACAGATTACCTAAATGCTAAAGAAAACGAATTGATTAAACTGGTTGAAACAATTATTAACATCGACAGTGGCACACGAAATGCAGCTGGTGTTGCTCAGGTCGTTCAGATTCTTCAAAACACCTTGAACCAATACGATATCCCCAACCGGACCATTGAAGCGGATGGTGCAGGGCCTGTCCTCATCGCTGAAATTAATTCCAATAGCGACGAAGCTCCGATCGTTTTTATCGGCCACACAGACACTGTCTTTCCTGATGGGACTGCAAAAGCTAATCCTTTTAGGATTGATGACGACGGTTTTGCTCATGGTCCTGGAATTGTGGATATGAAATCAGGTGTGGTTATTGGACTCTATAGTTTAATAGCACTGCAAGCTCTTCCTCACTTTACCCGTCCGGTCAAATACATCCTGGTCAGTGACGAGGAAAATCTACACATGTTTTCAAATGTCAAAGACATCATTCGTCAGGAAGCAAAAGGAGCCGTCTATGGCCTTAACTTTGAGACCGGTCTCCTGAATGATAGTATCGTGGTCGGCCGAAAAGGAGGCGGGATTGTCGATATCACTGTGACTGGCCGTCCCGCCCACTCAGGAAATGCTCCAAAAGATGGACGCTCTGCTATTTTAGAAATGGCGCATAAAATCATTGCCATCGAACAGCTCAATGACTACAGTCGGGGCAAACTCCTTAACTGTGGCAAAATTATCGGTGGAACGAGCGAAAATGTCATTCCAGCTAGTGCTACAGTTAGCGTCGCTATTCGCTTTAATACCTTAGCCATGCGGGATGAAATCTTAGCAGACCTCGAAAGTCTGTGTCACCAACAGACCGTGCCCGACACGCAAACAGACCTCACCGTTCGGATGGAAATAGACTGCATGGAAGCAAGTCAAGAAGTCATGGCCCTGTTTGAAGCCTATGCTGAAAATGCTCAGAAGATTGGCTATGGCCAACTATCAGCTACCAAAGTTAATGGCGCTTCAGATTCTGGCATTTTGACATCATTGGGCATCCCAACCCTTTGTGGCCTAGGTGGTATGGGTGATGGTGCTCACACAGCTGAAGAAATAGCTCTAGTCAGCTCCTTTGTCAAACGTGCCATACTAAGCACAAGCTTTGTAGCAAGCTACCAACCATAACCAAAAACCCGCTAAGTCTCTTTTGCTTAGCGGGGCGTTTGTCTTCAATTTAGCGACCACCTGGGCCTCCGCCCATGCCACCCATAGCTCCTGGGCCTGAAGCAGTGATTTCAGTTTGGGTGACCCCATTAACAATCAGGGTACCACCTGTGTATTCAGCTGTGCCATCATAGTCAAAGGCTGACTGAGCCGTGATATCTATGGTACCACCTGAGATGTAGATGTCTCCATTAGAGTCAATGGCATCTGTATCCCCTGAGCCAACCGCAATCTTCAGGTCGCCACCAGTGATCTTAACATAGATATCAGAAGAGACGGTGCTAGACGCATTAATCGTATCATCTGACGCATAAAGGTCAAGTGTACCACCATTGATGGTTATATTAGTTCCTTCAAGGGCTTCTACACTATTGGTGACGGTTATATCACCACCATCGATGATAAGACTTGATTCTGCCTTGATGGCATCATCGCCAGCTTCAACAGTAATGGTACCGCCCGTGATATGCGTGTAGCCTTTAGTCGTATCCTCATCATTGGTCGCTTTCATCCCATCACCACCAGCAGTCACTGAAACAGTGCCACCAGTCACAATAAGCGAATCCTTACCACGGATACCATCATCTGTTGCAGTAACTGTGATATTCCCTGCTTCAATGGTCAAATCATCGTTCGATACAATCCCGTCTTGGTAATTACCTTCAACTGTCAGATTACCATTTCCGGTGATAAAGAGGTCATCTTTCGAGTACACTGTTCCTTCTATCGATGTGTCGCTATGGACAGTCGCGTCTGAAATGGTATTGTCAGTCCCATCTTGCAACTCAATAACCGTATTGTCAGCCGATTCGACATAAAGGGCTGCATTATCTGCACTTGAAATCTCAACACCCGCTAAGATAATGCGGACATTTCCAGTCGTGTTAACCGTAACCCCACCTGTGGTTGATCCTGTTAAGACATAGGTTCCTGCTTCAGTGATGGTCAAGCCCTCATCTGTCAAAGTGACCTCTGTCGTTGGTAGAGCTGACCAATCAATATCTGCTGCACTTGTAGTGGACGTGTTTGAAGTTGTGTCAGATGATGTTGCTGTCTGACTTGAAGTTGTGGTCGTTGAGGATGCTATTGTTGCTTGTGAAGCCGAGGACTGACTTGAGCACGCCGCAGTCACTAGCAAGGTCAAGCCACAGATAAGACCGTAGCTCAATCGTTTAAATCGTGTCGTTTTAATCATCGTTTTTCTCCTTAATAAATCTCGTTCTTAATAATATAATGCAAACTTAGAAACTAGCCATCATAGGGCATGATATAGATCCCTGCTAGGAGTGTTGCTAAGCATGCAATGGTAATAGCTGTTCGTTTTAGTGTTTTTGTTGTCATAATTGACTCCTTTCAGTTGGGCTACAATCATTTTGACCTCAAATTTACTATAATTACAATCCACCTTTTAGTGGGTTTTTGCCGAGAATAATTGATAGATTGCGGTTTCGGATACGTAAGTCATTGATAAAAGCCTTACGGTCCATGTTTTTCGGCAATTCTAAGTCATAGCTCAGTTCAAAGATAGACCCCATGTTTTTAAGACGGATATTGTCAAGAGTCGCCTTAACATGGTATTCTTCAAAAACGGGGCGAAGCACCTGCTCGTGCTCGACATCCTCAGGCATGGAAATGGTCAGGTACTGGGTCGTCTCACTTGGATCAAAGAGATTTGTGAAATGAAGGGTCAAGAGCAAGATGGCGATGATGCCCGTCGCTACACCTGCAAACCCTACGTAACCGGTCCCGGTCACGAGCCCCACCGCCATGGCCGCAAAGACACTAACTAATTCGCGAGACGTTCCTGGCATGGAACGAAAACGCACCAAGCTGAAGGTCCCCATGATAGCCACCCCGGTCCCAAGGCTTCCAGAGGTCATCATAATGACAAATTGCACCAGGACAGGCAGGGTGACGAGAGTAATGGCAAAGTTCTTCGAGTAGGATGAAGTCTTCGTATGGACCCAAGCAATGGCGAGACCAAAAACAATGGAGGCACATGATGTTATAAAAAGGGATTGGGCGGTAATGCCACCTGTAAGGACTGAATTAAACATGAGCGTGTTGCTCCTTTCTGATCTGGCTTAATCTCGCTTTGGTAAAAATTTTACCGTATTTAGAGAAAGACTGTGGGTAAATGTGATGGCTAGAGATGTAATCGACTAACCATGGAGGCATGCCTTCCTTGGTCTTGATTTCCATGATGATACGGGGCTCTTCAAAATAGCGAGTCATCTCCTCGTCAAGGGTAATATCAAGGTTGTGGGTAGATGACCGCAAATCCTCATCAAAAGTAATCCTTAAGTCTGACTGTTCTTCCTTAGTCTTGTAGGACGTTCTGTTGTATATAATAAATATCTTAGGATACAGCTCTTTGTCCTCAAAGACATAACTAATCTCACGCCCAATTTGACTCTTTGGCAAAAGACCTGTTTCTAGAAAATCATTGTATTGTTCCAAGGTAAGAATAATGCGGCGTTTAAAAACTGTTCCATAAATCTTAGATTTAATTTCCAAGAAGGTTTGGCCAGTACCTGCATAATGACGAGCTCTGACTTTACATTTATAATCCGTTCCATGGATAGAATTCACAATCATTTCATCATTGTCATTGTCAAAATAAATGGTATTGTTTTGCGTTACATAATAGGGATCGCGTTCCATCTTGTTTTCCAAGAGCTCCTTGAAAGCCTCAAATTGAGATTGGGTTAAAACATACTTTTTTTCTTTTCGCTTAAAAAAATCTTTTGCCATGTGGCCACCTCATTTCTACTATTTCAAAGGTATAACATTTTGATAAGCTAAGTTTACAGTCCTTTTCTTGAAAGTTTCTTAATTTTTTCTTGCACGAATCTTAAAGTAAGCATTCTTTAAGGTTTGAGAAACTCTCTCCCACTCCTCTTAACCTAGATCACTAATTCCCCATGAAATGCGAGAGGTGACCAGTTACCCAAGCTTTTGAGTAATAGATGGTCGCATTTGGTTAGCCGTTTTTACCAGAGGCAGTCTTTGTTGAGGTCTAAAAACGAACTCTTGTTGCACTTTATAGGAGATGACAAACAAGAAAGTATCAATAATCAGTTTTAAAAAGAAATGATAGCCAAAGACTTGACTAGTACCTCCCACTAGAATGGCACTTAGAGCCATAATACCTAAGAATAAGAGACCATAACGTAGAAAGGTTCCTTTATCATTTTTAGACCCAAATACCCATTTGACGTTAATCGTATAGTTAACTATTCCGGAAATGACTCTGGAGATAACTGTTGACCATAAAATCCCAGATACCGTAGCAGGAAAAACAAAACCTGCCAAAAGGAAAAATAGGCTGAGATCTACAACTGTTCCTACTGAGGACGCCAACATAAACTTAAAAATCGCACTTAAAATTTTGATTGAATCTTTAATCGGATTGTAGTGACTGGTCGCATTATCATCAATGTAGATCGTTTCAATCGGAACACGCGTAAAGGTTACTTTACGACGGGCTGAATCTAGCAGTTGATTCATTTCGTATTCGAAACGATCGCCTTTTACAGCCATAGCATGGGTCATTTCTTGTCGTGAAAGACCTCTTAGTCCGGTTTGCGTATCAGGACAGGAAATACCTGTTGACAATTTAAAGATAAAGGCTGTCACTTCATTACCAAATCGGCTTCTAAAAGGAACATCATCGCCTGAGAATTCCCGCATTCCTAAGACAAGTGCTTCTGGCGTTTTTAAGAGCTGCTCAGAAACTTTTAACACATCTGATGGCGAATGCTGGCCATCCGCATCTGCTGTCACCACACCAACCGCCTCAGGGAAGTGGTTCAAAATATACTTAAAACCTGTTTTTAAAGCAGCGCCTTTCCCACGATTTTCAGCATGGTGCACAATATGAACATCTTTCAGGTTGCTGAGTTTCAAGAATAAATTTTTTTCAGAGGTGCTTGTGTTCCCGTCATCCACAACGACAACAGGTTGTGAGCTAATGAGACGCAGCTCCTTTAATGTATGAATTAATTTTTGATCAGGACGATAGGATGGAATTAAAATGATAGGTGCTTTAGACATGTCCTGTCCTCTCTTTCTTTTGATTGCAATCAGTCTAAAGGACTTTTCTGAAAGTTTTTTTAAAATTTCACCCTTTTACAAATGCTTTAAGCTTCCTTTCAGAAAAAAGGAAGTATTTTAAGCTTTTTTTAACTTTTCGCACCCAAAATTAGAAATTATCTGACAATTTATGATAAAATAGAAACTAATAGAGCAAAATGGCTCACACTCATCGAAATTCATCATCACGCTATCCCATAGCTTAAATCTCTTCTCAGGATATTAGCCATTAGTAGTGCATGATGTCGGAATTTCTCTAAGATATCACCTTGAATGAAATGGAAACGACTATGCCAGCAAAAGTACTTTTTACCTTTTTCGGAGCTAGTGGTGACCTTGCTAAACGCAAGCTCTACCCTGCCCTTTTTCGACTCTATAAATCAGGCCATTTAGCTGAAAACTTTGCAGTTATTGGAACTGCTCGCCGTCCATGGACCAAAGAATACTTTGAAGAAGTGGTCATTGAATCGCTCGGAGAACTTCCTGACAACCCACGTCAAGCAGCGGAATTTGCTAGCCACTTCTACTACCAAAGCCATGATGTTAATGACACAGCGCATTACCAGTCCTTGAAGAAACTACAGGATGAGCTAGCAGAGCAGTATTTTACAGAAGGGAATAAAATTTTCTTCTTATCCATGGCTCCTGAATTCTTTGGGACCATTGCTAAGCACCTCAAGTCAGAACAGATTGTAGACGGTCAAGGTTTTGAACGCTTAATCATTGAAAAACCTTTTGGAACAGACTTGGAAACAGCTGAACAACTGAATCAGGAATTAGCGGAAGCTTTTGAGGAAAATCAGATTTACCGCATTGACCACTATCTCGGAAAAGAAATGGTGCAAAATATCTTTGCGGTTCGCTTTGCTAACCCCATTTTCGAGCAAATGTGGAGCAACCAATACATCGATAATATCCAGATTACATTTGCCGAAAGCATCGGTGTTGAGGAACGTGCAGGCTATTATGACACGTCTGGTGCCCTCAAAGACATGGTCCAAAACCATACCTTGCAATTGCTCTCCATCTTGGCGATGGATAAGCCTGAAACCTTCGATGAACATGCCATCCGTCAGGAAAAAATCAAGGTTTTTGAAAATCTCCGTCACCAGTCTGATGAGGAGCTGAAGAAAAACTTTGTCCGCGGGCAATATGTTGCTGGTCGTATCAACAAGCACGACTACATCAGCTATCTTGATGAGCCAAATGTCTCTGAAAACTCGCAAACAGAAACATTTGCGGCAGGTACCTTCTTTGTTGACACTGAGCGGTTTAAGGATGTGCCTTTCTTCTTCCGCACAGGCAAACGCATGACCGAAAAAGGCACTCGTGTGAACATTATCTTCAAGCCCACACAGAATATTTTTGGTCAAGAGTTTGAACAAAATGTGCTAACCATTTATATCCAGCCGACAGAAGGGTTCTCTCTTCACATCAACGGAAAACAAGTGGGTACTGACTTTAATATCACACCTGTCGATCTGAAATTCCGCCATAGTGGCCAAGCGACTGCTAACTCGCCTGAAGCATACGAGAAACTAATGTTTGACGCCCTAAATGGTGATTCAACTAACTTTAGCCACTGGCGTGAAGTCAAAGCCAGCTGGGCATTGATTGATCGTGTCGTTAAACTCTGGAAAGACAATACTGTCCCTCTCCACACGTACCCTGCTGGCACCATGGGCCCACAAGCAGCCTTTGATATGCTGGAAGCCTTTGATACGCAATGGTACTGGCATCCTGATGAGTGGTACCGCGAGCATGGTTTGCTGGATTAACTGAATTTACCATAGAAATTTAGAAACACCCTCTCATTAATGGATGAAAGGGTGTTTCTTAGTTTAATAATCTTCAAAATTTCGATATAGCCATTCTAGGTCGAGAATTTCCTGGGATAATTCTTGTCCGATCGTTGTATCACAAATCAATTTTCGATGAGTTGCTTCTTCAACTAGACGTTTGGTTGCCATGATACCAGACTGACCATTTAAAACGGTCGTGATAGATTGGAAAGGAAGGTGAGCCACAAGCTCCAAACCAAAGCTATTTGAAACAAGTGTATAACCTGCTCTTCCAGTCTTTTGCTGATAGCCTTTTGCAAATCCGCCATCAATGACTAATAAGCGTCCATTAGCTTTAATCGGGTTTTCCCCATCAATTTCACGGACTGGGGTATGACCATTTACAATGTGGTGCTCTTCACTTAGGCCAAAGGCTCTTAAAATCCTATGACAAGTTTCTTCTTGATCACGTAAGTGATAATAGGTATTTTTCTTTTCCTGATGGGTCTTCCTGTCTGAAATGTAATACCTTTCAAAAGTCGTCATTGCTTCCTTTCCAAATAAAGACGAGCACTCTCCTGTCCACAGATACCAAAAAACATCTGTAACTTCTGATTCGCCGACAGTTGGATGATAGTAAGCAGTCCTTATCCGGTCCTCAAAGGCATCTAACAAGGCCTTCCCTGCGTATGATTTGTCCCCTAACTGCATACTTTTAAAGCCGCCATCTTCTGTTAGTGGAATGCAGCCATGGTAAAGGAGAGTGTCATTATAACATAGATACATTGAACCTTTTTCAAAGAGAAAATCGATGTGCCGTTTAAGCTTTTCAGAAGACTGAAAATTAGCCATAAGATGTTGCAGAAGGCTTTCTTCGGCAGAGCTTAGTCGGCAAGGATTATCATTGTCAAGACATACTGTCGTGAAGTCCTTTAGAGGATAAGTCTCCTCACCAATCCTAACCGTATTATCTCTCATAGATACATTCCTTAAAAGGCGCCGGTGCTCCATCTGCCATTCTGGATGGCGTGCAATAACAGCATCTTCCAATTTAAATTGTAATACAGCTGTCGCCTGTTGGAGCTGATTAAGTATAATCGCCTGTTCCTGAGCTATCTCCTTACCGTCTAAAATCGGTGTAAAAGATGGTAAAGGTTGATAATATGCCTGACAATAGGAGATCAAAGGCCTAAGGTTAATACCATAACTGTCTTCAATTAAACTCAGATTATTATAGCGAGCAGCTATTCGGATAACATTCACCATACAAATCAGAGAGCCAGCCATAGCTCCCATCCAGGTGATATCATGGTTTCCCCATTGAATATCAACAGATCGCAAATCAAGCAAGCGTTCCATAATTAGGTCTGGACTTGGTCCACGATCATAAATATCGCCTACTACATGTAAATGGTCCACCGCTAATTCCTGAACAAGACTAGAAAGAGCTATGATTAATTCCTCCAAGCTACCCAACGCTGTGACCTTTTCAACAATAGCTCTTACATAATCTTCCTTATCTTTTTGTCGTTCAATCTCAGCCAATAATTCCTCAATAATATAAGAAAAGGTCGGCGGCAATAGCTTTCTGACCTTAGATCGTGTGTATTTACTAGCTAAGTATTGAACTAGTAGAATAATCTGTGGTAACTGATGATGCAAACACTTTTGCAGTTCTACAGTTCCCATAACCGCTCGATCTCTCGCAATCTTTTCCTTTGGAAAGTACATGAGTTGGGCAAGTGCTTCTTGTTCTTCATGCGTCAAACGATTTTCAAAACACTCTTCCATTTTTCTTCTCAGAATACCTGAGCCATTCCTTAAGAGATAATCAAAAGCCCCAAACTCACCATGCAGGTCACTGATAAAAAATTCTGTCCCCTTGGGAAGCAGTTGGATGGCTTCCAGATTTATAATTTCAGTGAGAACAGCAGCTTTTGTAGGGAATTTATCTTTTAATAATCGGTAATATTTATCCATAGCTTTTCCTCCTCTGATGATAATAAGGACTGTCTATTTCATAACAGCGCTCCCTTTTGTCTCTTTCTATAACGCTAATCAAGGAACATCAATATACTAATGAGTCGCTTCAAATTCCATTTCTCTAAATAACCTGTTTATGGAGATCTAGCATTACCTGAATCGACAGCCAAGACAAATTTTAAGTATTTTTCAAATCTATAATGAAGTTCTAATCCAAGTACTAAGGCTACAATCAAGCAACTTAACAATTTGCAGATTCTAAGATATTGCTACAAAAAATCGAGTTCCGTCCTAACTCGAGTAACCCGCATTCAAATTTTTCTACCAAAAAATCACTAGATACTGTCCATATTAATACCATCACTACTTCTTAGTGTACAAGGTTTAACAAAAAGACAAGGAACCGCTTACATATTCTATTGTATCACAATCCCATTCAAAGATTAAAATAAACTGCTTCTCTAAAATAGATTTTTAGTTGATGTATAAAATGATATGCGAAAAGTAACGAATCTGAATAGCATTTAATAAGTTGTTCTGGAAAATCTTCCAGGATAGCGTGAGGTTTTAAAAATCCTGTTGCTACTTTTTCCAAAACTGCATTATCATTTTCTTTAGACTCATTCTAGACACTTATCTAGTAAACGATGCTATTTTTCTTGTTAATGCAAATTAATAAATGGTTAGCCCTCGCATTTATTGTTTAGAAAATTTAGGCACCTAACTACTCTTTTTTCTTCGAACTGTTTAAAAAGTTAAAAGTTACTATAGAATGTTATCGTGAAAAGCATTCTTCCATAAACAAAACCCCTCCATTTTAATAGAAGGGTTTCATGATGATGCTATTTTCGCAAGGTATAGTGATGAAAGAAGGCAACATCTCGATAAGGGGACTTGTCGGCTACACCTAGTTCTAACTTAGTCATTCGCCGTATCCAATCGCTTTCGCGTTTAAATTTATTGTCTTGCAAACCGTAAAAGGTCCGGATACCACGATAGTTTTCAATGGACAAGCCACTGTGAGGCAAGAGACTTTCCAAATCATAAACCTGCCCGTGTCCAAGGGCTGTCGATTCATAAGAACCATCCCCAGAAATCAAGCGAAGTGCCTGTATACTTTCATTTTCAAAAACAGCTTTATGCATCGCCTTGCCAGCTGCATTATGTTTGACCAAAGAGAGTTGTCCTCCAGGCTTTAGGACTCGGGCAAGTTCTCTTAGGTAAATGGCTCTGGAATCAGATGAGACATATTCGAGTACATTATGGCAAATAATCACATCAAAATAATCATTGGGAAACTGGCTGAGAAGTTCAAGACTTCCTGTCAATTGACGGTAACTATCTTTACCAAAACGGTCTGAGACCATGTCTGCATTTGGTTCTATAGCTATGACCTCATTATTAGCTGATAAAAAATCTGCCGTTAAACCAAACCCTGAGCCAAAATCGAGCACTTGCTTGTTCTTGATATCCATGAGATGCGCAAATAGAATCGTGTAGAAAATCTGACCCCACGGGGCGTGAATATTATCTTTGTAGTGTTCTGTGTGCATTATCCTAACCTCACCTACCTAAACTAAGCCTTCCAAAAGTCCACGCATAAAGTCTTCTGAATCAAACTGACCAATATCATCGATCTTTTCACCAAACCCAATCAGTTTAACAGGAATATCCAATTCTTGACGGATGGCTAAGACAACACCACCTCGAGCTGTTCCGTCAATCTTGGTCAAGACTAAGCCTGTTAAGGGGGTGATTTTTGAAAATTCTTTAGCTTGTACAAGAGCGTTTTGACCGGTTGACGCGTCCAAGGCTAACAAGGTCTCATGAGGTGCGTCTGGGAGCACGCGCTTGATAATACGACCGATTTTTTCCAACTCAGCCATTAAATTGTCCTTATTTTGGAGACGACCTGCTGTATCAATCATAAGGATGTCAATGCCTTCTGCTACAGCCCGTTCCATTCCATCATAGACCACGCTGGCTGGGTCCGATTTTTCAGGTCCCGTCACTACAGCAACATCAACTCGACGGGCCCATTCAACTAACTGAGCAACGGCTCCAGCACGAAACGTATCGGCTGCGACGAGCATGACCTTTTTGCCTTCTTTTTTATATTTATTGGCTAATTTACCGATGGAAGTGGTTTTACCAACACCATTAACACCAACAAAAAGCATAACCGTTAATCCCTCTTGCAGACGGATTTTCTCGGCTTCAAAATCGCCATCCTGCTCATAAATATCGACTAATTTTTCAATGATGACACGACGAAGGTCCTCAGGTTTTTTGGCATTTTCTAATTTCGCTTCTTGCCGAAGTTCTTCAGTTAAGGTGGTTGCGACCTGAACGCCTACATCACTGGTGATGAGCAGTTCTTCTAGGTCCTCAAAAAACTCCTCATCTACGGTACGGAAATTAGCAAAGAAAGCATTGAGTTTGGCACCAAAGCCAGTCCGTGTTTTCTTAAGGCTGCGCTCATATTTTTCTTCTGTTGTTTCTTGACGTTCTTGCGCAGCTAACCGTTCCTCTTCAGTAGCTCGCTCGGCAGCTAATCTGTCTTCTTCAGCTTTACGGGCTTCTGCCTCTTCAACTGCAGCAGCTCTTTTTTCCTTGTCGCGCAAGATTTCCATGGCCCGCTCTAAGCTTGATGGCACATGGTCAACCGTTTCTACAGACCTTGGTTCAGTGGTAGAGTCTGTTACTTCCTGATGACCCGAAGGCAGGGATGATTCGGTCGCTTCATCGCTCAGTCTCGTTTCAGCCTGATGTTCTTCGTCCGCAGCATGGTAGGCATCCGCTTCTGTTGGGAAGGCTTGTCCTTCAACTAGATCTGCTTCATCAGTTTGAATCAATTCTGGTGTGGCCTGCTCCTCAGATTGTGACATCACATCTTCTGGGACAAGGATTTCTTCCTGCGGGAAGTCCCGATTTGCTTCTGGAACAACTACCTCGTCTTCAAAAAATACTTCTGCTGAGGCAGCTTGATCTACAATTGAAGATTCTTCGGAAGACGGCTTTGTTCCATCTATTTGAGTAATGGTTTCCGCTATTTCTGTCGCAAAACTGTCTTCTGCTAGATGACTAATTGATTCCCAATCAGTCGTTTCATGGTCAGTAAGCGCATCCTGAGGAAAGCTGAGGTGTTCTTCTGGAACAGCCACTTCGTCTTCAAAAAAATGTTCTGCTGAGCTGGCTTGATCAGCTAAAAGGTTATTCTCAAAGGTTTCCTCTAATTCATCAGCCTCTGGTGCTTTGGCCACATCCTCAGCAAAACCATCTTCTGCCTGTTCAGAAACCGTCTCCCAATTCATCGGATCTTGGTCCTGGTCAAGTTGATGCTCTTGGTCAGGTGCAACCTCGTCTTTACTGTGTTCGTCTTGATCTTTCTTTTTTCCAAATAATCGGTCAAATAATCCCATTCTAATCCTCTTTCAAAATATAGGTCTTGACTGCCCAAGCGACAGCATCTTCGTCATTGGTCATTGGCGCGACAATGTCTGCAGCATTTTTAAGTTCATCTGTCGCATTCCCCATAGCAACCCCATAGCCAGCCCATTTGACCATGCTCATATCATTAGCTTCGTCTCCACAGGCCATGACCTCTTCTTGTTTTAGGCCTAGTATCTTAATCAAACTGGCCAAACCATTTGCCTTGTGGACGCCTTTAGGGTTCCATTCCAAAATAATCGCTCGTGATTTAAAAATCTCAAAGCGATCATGAAAACTCTGCGGAATGTTAGGGAGTTGCCGATCAATCAAATCCGACTTACAAGAACTGACTGCCTTGTTGAAGGTCTGTTTAGAATCTAACTCTTCAAAAGCTGTGGGCATGTGATTGAGACTGGCATTGCAGGTTGGATAAAGGGTCGGTACAGGCGAATGCAAGGCATAAACATCCCCATCATCTAAAAGATCAAGGGATAGACCAAGTTTATCCGTTAAGGCTTTAATAGCCTTAACTTCTTCATAACCAAAGGTTACCTTATCTAAAATCTCTCCGGTATTGCGCTGGATGAGGCCACCATTAAAGGTAATGGCAAATTCGTCTTCATGGACCAAGTCCAACTCTTCTAAAAAGTCACCGATAGCTGCTAGGGGACGCCCTGTAGTTAGGACAACTTTTACGCCCTTATCACGCGCTGCTCGCAAAGCTTTCTGGTTTTCAATGGAAATCTGTTTATCTGAATTCAACAACGTGCCATCTAAGTCAAGTGCCAATAATTTTATCTCGGTCATACATTCTCCTCAATGTAGGTCTGAACTGCTTCGGTCTCACAAGAGCCAATCACTAAATCTGCAATCTGTTTGATTTCTTTCCGAGCATTTGCTGTCGCTATTGCCGTTCCCGCAAACTCTAACATCCGATAATCATTGAGATTATCTCCAAAGGCCAGGACATGGTCAGGAGAGAGATGCAAATACTGACAAAGACTTGCTAACCCAGTTTCTTTGTCAATGTCTTCCCGGATAATATCGATCGATTGAAACCCAGTGGTCATGGCTGTGACACCAGGAATTTCTTGCGTCAGCCAATTAGCGACATCAAGGACTTGGTCTTCTGAGAAATTAGCAGTGATTTTAAAAATATCGTCATCTATTTCTGAAAAATCAGAAACCTGGACCACATTTTCGTAATAGCGGGTGATAAATGTCAGATAGTCAGAAGAAACAGTGTCTAAAACATAACCAGCCTTTCGTCCTGATAAAAGAAAGGCTTCACATGGAAAGGGGCTATCTCCCAAGCGGCTAATAATAGAGAGATAGAGCTCTGGCGTCATGACGGCTTCAAAATGGCAAACGTCCTTTTCCATAACCAGACTGCCATTTTCAGCAATAAAAATGATCTCATCCTTAAATTCTGCAAACAAGCCCTCAAGTGCCAAGTAAGAGCGTCCACTAGCCACAGCAAACTGAATGTTTTTATTAGCTAATTGATTTAAAATCCGACGAAAACGGGCCTTATCATAGCTTCCCTCATGGTCTAAAAAGGTGCCATCCATATCCGTAGCAATTAATTGAATCATCCTTCCTCCCACACCCTCTCTCAAGGAACATTGGTACTATTATTATATCATAGAAAACGGAATGGGCCCACCATTGGCAGGTTATTCTCATACATTTATCAATTCCTAAATCCAATAGTTTTATCCTTTAGTCGCACTACCTCAGTCAATTCAAAGCCATCGTCTCGTTGCTGGATAGCGCATTGTCTTATTTTGTGTTTCTTTCCCTATACTTACTGAAAGCAGCAAATAATATTACCCATTACAGTTCTCAATCATATTAAAAACAGGCTGTCTTATTCCAGATTTAAGACAGCCTGTTTATTCGACTATGAGTTTGTATGATTTCAGAAAATCATTAATATGTTATCATTTCACTATCGCTAACTAATTCAGCACCATTCATATAGGCATTTTCAGCTGAAGCAACAAAATAGACTAGATCGGCAATGTCTTCCACTTTTCCTAGATGTGGGGGAAGTGGATTGATGCTTTTTAGATAATCTGTTGCATTTGGAACATTCTTCAAGGATTCATCCACCATCGGAGTACGAATACCACCCGGTAAAATCACATTGACACGAATGCCATCTGGAGCATAGGTATAAGCAACATGCTTCGTTAACAAATTAACGGCTGCTTTAGAAGCACTGTACCCAGCATCATTACCACAGTTTGGACCAGAACGTTTTGAGGAAACAGATGAAATATTGATAATACTAGCATCCCCATGTTTTACCAAGACTTCATAAGCATATTTACTACCTAAAAATACACCGTCTACATTACAGTTTTGCATCATTTTGAACTCTTCAAAAGACATGGCATGGATATCTTTTCCCATTTCAATACCTGCATTATTCACCAGTACATCTAAATAACCATAATTGTCTTTTACAAATCCAATTAATTTTTTCCAGTCTTCTTCTAATCCAACATTCATAGGATAGCATGTCATTTCAAATGACGACGGCTTTTGCCCTCTAATAAACCGTATGGGTCTACTATCTCGGCGCCATGACTAAATTCCACAGATACATGTTGCTTATAAACAAAAATGCCACAAAACGGTTCAGGTGCGGCAAACAAAATACCGCCATATTTCACTTCTTTGTCTACTGTATCAACCAGTTGCAATATTCTCTCGCGCACACTATTGGCAATTTCATATAAGGTAGGATTGTCACTTTCCCAGTCTTACAACAGATTTTTTATACTCATCCAACATCAAAATCTGAAAACACCCAATTTCTATGAACAATGGGCTTCAACACAGACCAATGCAGGCTTTGTATCACCTCTTGTAGCTTGTCAATGACCTCACCAAGCGTCTTAAAGGCCTTATTCTTAAATCCTCTCTTACGTATCTCACCCCAGACTTGCTCAATCGGATTCATCACAGGCGTATAAGGAGGAATGAACGTAAAGCCAATATTGGCAGGTTTCTCTAAGGTCCGTGATTTATGCCATACAGCGTTATCCATCACGAGTAAAATATAGTCATTCGGGTAGGCTTCAGATAATTGCTTGAGAAACGCATTCATCCAATCGGTATTACAACCCCCAGCAATGATGAAGAAAGATTCCGCTGTGTGGGCATCGACAGCGCCATAGCAGTATCGGTATTCTCGGATATAGTGGCTATGAATATGAGGACGCACTCCTTTTGGTGCCACGCCTTCCCAAGTTTACTGATCCGTCCGAACCCTGCTTCATCTTGGTACAAAAAAGTTTGCTGGGGAGAGCAGACTTTTTCCTGAGCCTAGAAATAAGAAAGCGAAGTCTAACTTTATGGTAACGACGGCTATGTTTAAAGCGCTTTCTTTTCTTCTTGAAGGTAGATTTTATTTTTAGACGCCAAAATTGTTTTGACATCTGCCTTTTTAGGATGTTCGGGTCTTGGTGTCACTTTGTGCCAACCGTGACGCTTCAACAGCGCATAGAATCCTTCTCGGGTTGTCTTTTTCCCGATTTTAGTTTGATAAGCCTCATGCATCTTTGCAATGGTGACAAATTGTCCTGAAGCACTACCAACAAACTGTTCTTTTAAGAACGCTTGTTCTTCTTCGTATGTGAGATAAGAACGATGACGGCCTCCTCGTACATCATGGGTTAGAGCAGAGAGACCTTCTTGTTTATATTTTTTCACCAAACGCCAAATGGTATCATGAGATAAACCGATTAAGTCAGAAATAGCTTTGTAGGTCAAGTTTTGTGAGCGTAAATAGACCGCTTGAATCCGTTTATGATAGGAAGAAAGGTGGTTATCTTTTAGAGCTGATTTGAGTTCTGTGATTTGATCTTGTGTAAATGTCATATAAGTATTATATATCAGATTTTGATTTTTGTTAAGTATTACTTTTTGGTTCAGGGTTTCCTCCTAATTTGAGTTTTCCACTTCTTAGCACCTTTCCACTAAAAAATTGAAAATATTGCTTCTGTTACTAGGATTATAATTAAAACCAGGAATATTATAAATTAACTGATGCCCTAGAATATGTCCAGTCTAAAAAATTGACTTTTGGTATTTTGACCCTTTAGCAGAATGGTTCTGATCTTTACGTCTTAAAGAATTAGCAGATAATAGCGCTCTTCCTCCCGTCGAACAATTATTTTTAAGATCAAAATTCTCTGCAAACTCAGAAAGACTATCAAGCTCCGATTTGAAAAAATTTTGGTTAAAATCTGATGTAAATTTGGGTGGGTAAAAAGCACCTCCACAGTACATACTCTTTAATTCACTAAAGCAAATGACTCCTATTTTTTTCTAAAACAACAGAATCCGAAAATATCGGCTCAATTATTTTTAAACTAGGATACTTGTTATCTGTCGTTGATTATACCTCCTTAAATAGCAATGCCACTTATACTTTTTGATGCTATCTCCAAAATTTAGTAAATCCTGCTTTTTCTTCCATTTGAAAGGTAATCAGCTTTCTTATAAGATCATAATCTATCGTTTCTTTCCATTTTATACGAATAATATTGTCCGTGTATGAATAACCACTTTTTTCAATATCTTCTTTAAACTGTTTAATTGTTGCTACTTCAGGACTAACTGATATATGTTGCTTACTAACACTTAGGCCAAAGATATATGTTCCATTATGGGTTACCATAGGTTGATTCCACTTGATGACGGGTTCCAATTCAGGAAATTCCTCCATTATCCAATGGAGGATGGTGGCTACCTTCTCGCGGTGTTCGAGATTGTCAATCCCTTTTAAATATTCCTCAAATGGTTGTCGTGTCATAATTTCCTCTTTTCATATTAAATTTGCCATTCTTCCTCGGTTTACTCCTTGACTAACAAACCAACTGCCTCAACATGATGCGTCTGCGGGAAGAGGTCAACGGGCTGGACTTTTTGGAGCTTGTAGCCAAGTTCTTCATAGAGTTTGATGTCTCGCGCCATGGTGGCCGGGTTGCAGGAGATGTAGGTGATTTTCTTCGGTGCTACTTCCACCGAGCTTCGGATAAAGCTTTCGGTCAGGCCTTTACGCGGAGGATCAACGACGATGACGGTTGGTTTGATGCCTTCTTTGACCCACTTCGCCATGGCATTTTCAGCTGTATCACAGACATAGGTGGCGTTAGTGATACCATTTCGTTCCGCATTTGCTCGGCTATCTGCAGCCGCACTTTCGACCACTTCAACCCCATAGACATGCTGAACGTCTTTAGCAAAGGAAAGACCGATGGTTCCAATACCTGAGTAAGCATCAACAACCACATCGTCTGCTGTCAATTCTGAGAAATCAATAGCCGTTTGGTAGAGTTTTTCCGCCATTTCGGTGTTAACTTGATAGAAAGATGGCGCTGAGATGGCATACTGGTTACCCAACATGGTGTCTGTGATGCTGTCTTTGCCATAAAGGGTCCGAAACTCAGCTCCAAAGATGGCATTGGTATTTTTATCATTGATGTTTTGGATAATGGAAACCAGGTTTGGAAAGGCTGCGACCAGCTGGTCAATCACTTGCTCAATCCGAAAAAGCTTAGGCCGTGTCGTCACCAAGACCAGCATGAGCTCGCCCGTGTAATGTCCACGACGGACAACGAGATTGCGGATCAGACCGGTCTGCGCGAGTTCGTCATAAGGCTTGAGGTCAAAACGGCGCAACAGGTCTCTTGTCATGTTGATGAGGGCATCAATCTCAGGGTGTTGGATATAGTAGTCCTCAATCGGCATCAAGTCATGGGAATTTTTGCGGAAGAAGCCTGTTTCTAGTTGGCCATTGACCCGTCGCACGGGGACTTGGGCCTTGTTGCGGTAGGCAAGAGGATTGGCCATGCCGAAGGTTGGCAGGACTTCTATTGCTGTATTTCCAGCGATTTTTCTAAGGCTATCTTGGACCTGTTTTTGCTTGAAGGCTAATTGGGCCTCATAGGTGAGATGGCCAAGGTCAGCAATCCCTGTGCGCAGGTAATCTAGGTTGAGGTCTTGGTTTCGATCCTCTGAGGTTTCAAGTAAGGCTTCGACCTTGCCATAACCAATCGATTTGTTTACCTTGAGCACGCGCATTTGGATACGCTCACCAGGCAAGGCATTATCGACAAAAAAGACACGGCCATCAACCTTGGCCACTCCTTTGCCTTCATGACTGAGGTCAATGATGTCAACCTCTATAATACTGTTTTTTTCTAACATCTTTTTATCTCTTTCTTTACTGCTCTGCCATTTCCCAAAAAAGAAAAGGCCAGAGCTAAACTCTAACCCTTATTATACCATAGTTCATTACCGCAAGCCTAGTTCATAGAGCTTATCTTGGTAGGCTTCAAAGTCAACCAGCAGGCCTTGACCGCCATACATATCGTACTCGTCAACCCAATCACCTGCCGCTGGGACAGTTGTCTGTTCAATCCCATTAGAGGCATCCCCTAAGACAGAAATACTCTGTCCAATGATAAAGGAGTAGGGGAGATTAGTTGAGGTCATGCCCATGATTTTTCCGACAGCTGCCGAGCCTGTAAAGAGTTTGGTCGGATCTTTGACTTGCTGTAAAATAGCCGAAAGAACCTGTTGTTGGCGCTCAGTTCGTCCAAAATCTCCTGCATCATCCTTACGGAAACTCGCATAGTTAAGAAGAGTCCTACCATCCATCTGCTGTTTCCCAATTTCGATGGTCTGCTCGGGTACGACACCATCTTTCATATTAAGGTCATCTGGTACCTGAACCGAATCAACTTTATTACCATCTACTGTCGCAAACTGAGCATCAATGGTGACGCCATTTGGAAAGAGGGTGTCAATAGCTGCTGCGAAGGTCTGGAAATCAACCATGGCATAGTATTTGATATCAATATCATAGTGGTTTTTTAAGGCAACTCGGATAGCCTCTGCTCCCTGCTTGTCATTTTGCTCACCGATGCTAAAGGCAGCATTAAGTTTCTGATCATAGTAGGTATTAATCCCATCTTCATAACTGACTTCAGGAATATTGATCAAGGTATCACGCATAAAGCTGACAATCTTAATTTTACCGTCAGAATTACCGATATTGACCACCATGATTGAGTCTGTTCGTGCTTCAGCACTGACTTGACCAATCCGCGAATCCGTTCCTAAGACCAAAATATTCGTTCCATCCCGAGAATCCTGACCGTCAAAAAATTCGACTTCTGCTGCTTCAGCCGCCGCCTCATTGCTTTTGGCATCATAATAACCTTTGAGGAACATCAAGAACATCCCTATCAGGGAAATTAAGAGGACGAGACCTGCCACCTTTAAGACCTTTTTACCCCAGCCCTTTTGAGGCTTAGGTAGTTTTGGCCATTGTTTCGGTTTATGGGCAGGTTTCTTTTTAGACTGTCTGTCAGCAAGACGATGCCCTGATTGTCGTGTCTCAAGGCGATTTTGTGGATTAGCTTGATGTGCTTGAGTTTCTTTGTGCAATTGGTGCGCCAAATCCTCGATGGATGAATAGATTTCTACATCAGGCGTTTGAGCTTGTGCCTGCGGTGCTTCTTGTTTCTTGATTTTTGGAACTTGTGGAGCTACAGCAGAACGAGTTGCCGCTGTTTTAGGAACTTTAGGGATCTCTTTGGTAGGAGAGGTCGGTAAAGCATAGTAGTTTTTTTGCTTTTGCCTTCTTGAGCGCCTGCTTTCTAGGACAGGCAGTCCTTCGGGCGTGAAGCCTTCTAGTTCTCGAACAGGCTTTTTCTTGGCCCTTGGCTCGACCTGACGTTTGCGACTGGATGGCGAATAAGCCGGTAAGCTAACAGGCTTACGGCGTTTTTTAAGAGTTCCTTGTGGTGCTGGAATGGCATTTCCAGCAATTTTGGCTTCTAAATAATGCAATTCAGCCTTATCTCGCTCACTGAGAAAATGGATATTTTTTTGTAAAAAATCGTACCGTAAATTCTCGTGATGGCTGAGATGGTCGTATTGTCTTGCCATTTGTCTTCCTTACAGTTCCAAGTTTTCCATTTGAAAAACTTCATATTTTCCTAAAATTTTATACGTAATTCCCATGCTGGTTAGCTCTTCTAATGCAAAATGGACCAGCTTAGGGTGATCATATCTGGCATCGAGAATGAAAAAATACTCTCCTAATACCGTCTTGAGGGGCCTGCTCTCGATTTTGGTCAAATCAATGCCTCGCCAGGCAAAGGTCGCCATTGCTTTATAGAGAGCCCCTGGCAAGTTATCTGGCAAGGTCAAGGCTAGTGAAATTTTATGGCCTAAACTATGAGCAGAGATACTTGGTGTTTGGTGTCCTAAGAGCCAAAATCGGGTGAAATTTTCCTGCATTTCCTGAATATCCCGAGCCACAGTCACCAGGCCATAGGCCTTGGCTGCAGAATCAGGCGCAATAGCCGCATAAGGCTTATCGGGATGCTCTGAAACATAGCGCGCAGCATAGGCTGTTGAGGCTGTCAATTCAATCTCTGCCTGGGGATAATGCTTGGTGATATAGGCCTTGCCTTGGGCAATAGCTTGGGGATGGGAAAAGATGCGTTCAACCGGTTTGGTGACATCTGTCACCAAGAGTTGCTGCTTAATAGGTTGGATAAATTCAGCCACAGCATGAAGGCTGGCTTGGTGAAAAAGGTAATCGAGGGTCTCATGGACGCTTCCTTCAATCGCATTTTCAACCGGAACAATAGCCGCATCTACCTGACCTTGCTCATAGGCCTTGATGACCTCTGTGATGTTAGCAAATGCTAGATGGTCTGCTGATGGGAGAGATTTTAGAGCGACATTGTGGGAAAAGGACCCAACAGGGCCTAAATATCCAAGTTTCATGCCAATACCTCGACAATTTCTTCTGGGGTTAAGCAAGCCACATCAATGGTCTGAGTAGCTACTTCTTCATAAAGTGCTTGACGACTGTCAAAGATTTTTTCCAAATCCGCTTTGCTATTTTGCTCAAAGACCGGTCGATCATTGGACGTATCTGCAGCAATCCTCTGATAAAGGGTTTCAAAATCCGCTTTCAGATAGATGTTGGGCTGGTTTTGGGACAGGAGTTGGCGGTTCATGTCAGACAGCACCACCCCACCACCAGTCGAGAGCACAATATCTTCCTCAAGCAATTCAGTCAAGACTTGGGACTCGATAGCCCGAAAGGCTGGTTCTCCCTGTTCCTTGAAAAATTGCGCAATGGGCATGCCGATACGGTCTGTAATAACTGTGTCCATATCCACGTAATCAGGGTCTAGTTTTCGAGCGATAGTAGATTTTCCAGACCCCATAAATCCAAGCAAGACTTTAGCCATGGCGCAAGCTTTCTAAATCACTGAAGAAGCTTGGATAGCTGGTATTGATGGCTTCAGCTCTTTCAAGCACCACTTGGCCAGACTCTGCCACGAGCGATGCGATTGCACCCATCATACCGATCCGGTGGTCACCAAAAGTATTGATAACTGCTCCGTGAAGAGCCGTTTTACCCTTGATAATCATGCCATCTTCTGTTGGTGTGATGTCAGCGCCCATACTGTTGAGAGCATCTGCAACGACTTGAATGCGGTCTGTTTCTTTGACTTTTAGCTCTTCGGCGTCGCGAATGACAGTCTCACCAGTCGCCTGAGTCGCTAATAGGGAGATGATTGGTAGCTCATCAATCAAACGCGGGATAATATCGCCTGCAATTTCAGTGCCATGTAGGTCTGAAGTCTCCACAGTCAAGGTTGCTGACTTGGCCACCTCATCAACTTCAGAAAGGGTTAATTTGCCTCCCATGGTCTTGATGACATCGATAATACCAGTCCGAGTTTCATTAATGCCTACATTTTTGAGGACAACTTTAGAGTTGGGCACGATCAAACCAGCCACCAACCAGAAGGCCGCACTGGAAATATCACCAGGAACGGTCACTGTTTGACCTTGCAAGGTTTGGCCACCCTTAACACGAATTTCTTTCCCATCTACGGACAGCTCCCCACCAAACTGACGAATCATGTCTTCCGTGTGGTTCCGTGTCAGTTCTTTTTCAACAATGACTGATTCTCCATCTGCTTGAAGGGCCGCAAAAATCAAGGCTGACTTAACCTGAGCGGAAGCCACCGGAAGTTGATATTGAATCGGATTTAGCTTAGTACTACCCGTTAGCGTTAATGGCGGTAAATCGCGATCGGTCTGACCAGACACCTCAACGCCCATTTGACGCAAAGGAATCGTTACACGGTCCATAGGGCGTTTTGAAAGGGAGTCATCTCCAAACATCTCAACGGTGAAATCTTGACCCGCTAGAACACCTGAAATCAAGCGAATAGAGGTCCCTGAATTCCCCATATCGAGCTTATTTTCCGGGGCTTTTAAGCCCTTAAAACCAACACCTTCGATGGTCACCGTATCGCCATTGTCTTCAACAGGGACACCCAACTCCCGAAAGACCTGCATGGTTGAAAGCACGTCTTCACCACGCAAAATGTCATGAACAGTTGTTGTGCCCTCGCTAATCGCCCCAAAAATAATAGAACGATGACTGATTGATTTATCTCCAGGAACTTTCAAGGTACCCTGCAAGCCTGTGCATTTGGTTTCTAATTTCATTAGACTTCTCCCGTACTGTCTGTAATGGTTCTATTTTAACATTTTACCATAAAAAGCTTAAAATTTGGCTAACTGGCTAAAATAGATGGGCATAATAATGCCAAAAAACAAGAAAAGGTAACTTTTCCTGCTTCTCTTCCTTATTACAAGACTTCCCTCAATGCATCCATGTCTGCCTGAGTTGTCGACCAGCTGGTAGCCAAGCGAATCACGATATGCTGGTCATCGTATTTTTCCCAGAAGCTATAAGCCACCTGCTGGTCTAATTCTTCTAAGGTTTCATTGTTAACGATAATGAACTGCTGGTTGGTTGGCGATTCTAAATAAAAGCGATAACCCTTATCTCTGAGAATGCCTTTTAACTGCTCGGCCATTTCCAAAGCATGCCGTCCTATGCTTTCATAGAGACCATCCTCAAAGAGTGCCTTAAACTGAACACTGAGCAAGCGTCCCTTGGCTAAGAGGGCACCGTGTTGTTTGACATGGGTGACAAAATGCTTAGGCTGGTTGTTTTTAGTGAACACAACTGCCTCACCACAAAGTAAACCAGCCTTAGTCCCCCCAAAGTAAAAGACATCTGTCAACCGTGCAAGCGTTGGTAAGTCTACTGCCCCGTCAGCTGCTAGACCATAGGCTAATCTGGCCCCATCTAGAAAGAGGGGAATGTCATAAGCCTGACAAATCTTAGAGAGAGCTTCGAGCTCATCTTCTGTATAGAGAGTTCCATATTCTGTCGGGTGGGAAATATAGACCATGCCTGGATAAACCATGTGGCTGTGGTTGCTGTCAGCGTAAAAATCAGCCAAATACGTTTCCACAGCCTCAGCCGATAGCTTGCCATCCTGATGCGGTAAGGTTAAGACTTTATGGCCGGTGTACTCGATGGCACCTGCTTCATGGGTCGCAATATGCCCTGTCTCTGCTGCAATCACCCCTTCGTAGGGGGCAAGAAGGGTATCAATCACCAATTGATTGGTCTGCGTGCCACCCGTTAACAAGGTAACCTCAGCCTCAGGACAGTCACAAAGCTCTCGCAATTGTTCCGTTACGTTTTCAGTGTAGGGATCACTCCCATAACCAGCTAATCCTTCAAAATTACTCGTGACTAATGCCTCTAAAATAGCTGGATGCGCTCCCTTATTGTAGTCGTTCTCAAAATGTAACATTGCCTCACCTCACCTTTATTTGCCCTATTATAAATTAATTCTCCTAAGAATTCAAGATAAGCCTTATAGGGAGCGGTAGAACTTGGGACAAAAGTGTCTCAATCTTCTCTTTTTGATAGAAGTAACAGATTGACGCAGTGGTTGATTGGAAGCCCTAAACCCTTGCTATGCAATCGTTAGAGGCCATCCTAATCAACTGTGCGGTGGTGGGACAACGAAGTCAATTTCTTCGAAATCATGACTTCTGTCCCACTCTCTATTGAAAAGCTAGATTTCAGACGCTTAAACCCTCCACACGCGTTGCCTTGACTGACCAAAAAAGGCTAGCAAGACTGAATTCGTACCAGCTTGCCAGCTCTTTACCTGTTGTCACTTTGATTTGATTTTCTAGATAAATACCTGACCAGTCATCCGTCTCATCCGCATGACGACGATGGTCGCTAGTAAGGCTTTAATCGTGTCTCCAGGGATGAAAACAAGGTTTGCCAGCAGGGAAGCTCCTATGGGAGCTTGTGTGTATACCGCAAGCCAAATAGCTCCAATCACATCGATAAAAAGAACACCAGCTAGCCAGATTACCCCAAACGTCAGCAATGCATTTTTGACATCTACCTTTGACAGCCCCCAACCAATGAGGGCTGGAACAAAAAGCCAGGTCAAGACATAGCCTGCTGTCGGTCCCATTAAGACTGGAATCGTTGTTGATTTCCCAGAAAAAACAGGTAGAAATAGACCAATCATTAAAACGAGAACAACTGCTAAGGTGCCTTTTTTAGGTCCTAGTAAGGCACCTGAAACCATCACCCCTAAATTTTGAAGGATAATGGGGACAGGAATAAACCCTAAGGGAATTCCTGGAATAAACCCTAAGACAATCATGAGTGTGGCCATCATTGTGATTTGTGTAAGGTCCTTTATTTTCATTTCTTACTCCTTTATCTTATCCGTTGTAAAATAGATGCTTTTGTGCAGAGCACACTTAGGATTAAAAGGGTGGTGACAGTGAGGACAGGCCCCATCTTGATATTCTTGTTGCGTCAGGTAGGTCTTACAAACTCCACACAAAACTGGGTATTCCACATCAGGTCCAGTAGCCAAAAAGTTATGGTCCTCTAGGGCATCATGGCACTCATAACAGGAATAGTAGCGCTGACACTGGCCACACTTTAAAGCCACAACATCTAAGGGTGAGTGGTAATGCAGGCAGCGACTGTCCTTATCAATCTCTAGTCCATAAATCATATCAGATCTCCTTATTCCATTGTATTTTACAGTATCCAGAACGAATCGTCAACCTTTTTTTATAAAATAGGTAACATTATTTTTTGTTCATTTAGTTGACAGGTTAAGTTTCTAGTGGTATCATTTGGTTAACTGGTTATTTACCGGTAATTTTATTTTTTATCATTCTTATTTAAGGAGACTTATGAAAAAGAAATACATTCTAGGGTCTGCTGCTGCCTTGCTATTAGGCGTTTCGAGCTACCAGATGGGCCGCCTTCAGGAGCAATCCAAGCAAGAAGACGCGACAATTGCCTACACCAAAGAAGCCGGCAAATCAAAAATATCGTCTCAACAGGCGACTCCTCAGCAGATTTCGGATAAAGAAAACATTGATGCTGAGCAAATCGTTGTCAAAATCACTGATCAAGGCTATGTAACATCGCATGGGGACCACTTCCACTACTATGATGGTAAGGTCCCTTTTGATGCCATCATCAGTGAAGAACTGGTTATGAAAGATCCCAATTATGTCTTTAAAGATAGCGATGTGGTCAATGAGGTAAAAGACGGGTACATCATCAAGGTGGATGGCAAATACTACCTCTACCTCAAGGATGCTAAAAAGCAAAGCAATGTCCGCAGTAAAGAAGACATCAAGGCACAACAGGAAGGGCACGCTGCTGAGCACATCCATTCAGCTTCAGGTGACTCAAAAAATACTGCTACAGGCTACCGTACGGACGATGGCTATGTCTTTGACCCAAGCCATGTCCTGCAAGACTTGGGAGATGGTTTCCTTGTTCCACATGGTGACCACACGCACTACATCCCTAAATCTCAGTTATCTGCTAGCGAACTAGCTGCCGCTAATGCTGCTCTTGCGCACAGAGGACAAGGAGGTTCAGGCGACCAGGGAGGTAGCCAGGCGCAACCGATTCACCACCCTAGCCAGCCGAATCAACCGAGCCAGTCTGGTCCTGTTGCTGGTGTTGACTACACAACTGATGATGGTTTCTTGTTTGATGGCACAGGTATTCAGTTCCACACGGCAACTGGTATTATTGTCCAGCACGGCAATCATAACCATTTTTTGTCTTATGATAGTTTGATTGGTGGTCCATGGGATCACTTGGTCCCAGCCAGCGCTCGCCCAAGTCAACCGACGTCTGCTACACCAATCGCTAAACCAAACCCAACGCTCCCATCTCAACCGAGTCAACCTGCAAAACCAGGGCAACCGGTTCGGCCAAGTGTTCCAACCAAGCCTGATAACAATACGTCTACTGGTTTAGAGGAAAAATTAGCCTACCTTGCTAAAAGCCTTGGCATTAAACGCTCTGACTTGACCCTTATGGACTCTGAAAAAGGACCTCTAGCGATTTGGAAACATGGGGACCATGATCATGTTTATATTCTTAATGATTTTAAGATTGGAGACAAGATTTCTACTGGTCATGACCATCCAAGTCCAACATTGCCATCACGCCATAATCAACCAGTAACGCCAAACCCAACAAAACCTAACCAACCTGAGAAACCAAGTGTCCCAGTTAACCCAACTGAACCTAATGAGCCTATTAAACCATCTAAACCAGAAAAGCCAACTGATAACATAGAGGAAAAATTGGCCTACCTTGCTGATCTCCTAGGGATTAAACGCTCTGACTTGACCCTTATGGACTCTGAAAAAGGGCCTTTAGCCATTTGGAAACACGGGAACCATGACCACATCTATATTCTCAATGACCTTAGCATCGGCGATAAGATTGATACAGGTCACGATCATTCCAATAGCGACCAACCAAGGACAGATAGTGCCGCTGAGACGGAGGCTAAACGCCGTTACATTTCAGAAACCTACAATGTTCCTCTTGAAGCGATTAAAGTCAAGGACCATTACTTTGTCTTTAACGAACCAACGCAAGATTATGATCCAACGCATATTCACCCCTACATGCTCAGAAGAGACTTGGTGACACTGCCTGAGGTGACCGGCGATCCTGAAACGGATTTTGAAAATGAACTTCTAGCCATTGCCAAACACCGCAACATCAAAACCAGTGACATCCGTATCGAAAATGGCAAATTTGTCATTCCTTATAAGGGTGAAGGTCACGGGCACACTCACTTCCTCAACATTAAAGCTAAAGATGGCCTCAAAGCATACCTTAACAATAAGCTCCCGGCCATCCAAGGAGGTTTTGTAGAGGGTGCCTTTGACAAAGAAGCTGTCCTAGCAAACGTAAGTGCTATTGAAGCCGAAGCTGAGCAACTCTTTGGCACAGAAAAACCGCGCCAACTCCACCGCATCAGCCAGGTGTTATCAGCATTTAAAACCGATTTAGACGAGTTAGTCACTAATTCGACAGACGGTTATCTCAGCATGCTAGACAATTTCCGTCGTCAACATCTCCTCGGTGAGGATGCTCCAGCTGCTAAACCGATTGATACCCTTTATAACAATCTGCTAAACAGGATCAGAGATTCCCATATTCAAATTACTCAGGTCGATAAGGCAGAGTGGGTCAAACGCGTCAACACGGCTGCCGCAAAATCAAACACTCATGACCTAGACGTCATCACCCATGAATTAAGCGAAATCCAACGCTTTAATGACCGATTGGTTCCGACCGCTACACAATATCTTGATTATTTCACGCGCCATGTGAATCAATCCGCATTGCCAAACGATCTTAGAGAAGATACCGCTAAAGCTATCGGCCAAATCTACCGGATTCTGGATAGAAAACCAGCTGATGGCGAAACCTATCCAAATTTAGTGGGCAAATGGGTTGATTTAAAGATGCGAATTGACATTGCAAGCGTTGAGCGTAAAAGTTATGCCCATGAAGACGGTGACGCCTACAAAGCACTAGCCGATGACCCTCATGCCCTACGTGGGATCGCCTCCTTCATTGATGCTTTCAAAGATAGCTTTGCTAGCAATGGCCAAATGGAAACACCAAAAACCATTCTTGAGCCTTATGGCCAACCCCTCAGTGACAAGGAAAAAGCCATTAACGCAGCAGAACCAACGCTACTTTCTCGCATAGAGGAGAAAACAGAAGAGCCAGTCGCTCCTAAGCCTGAGGATTCAAAACCAGATAAACCAGCTGAAACCAAACCTGAGGACAGCTCACCAACTGCTACTCCGATAACACCTGAGGACCAAATGAAACTGCTGGAAATCTCAGGAAACATTCAAGAAGCTATCTTGAAGGCCTATCAAGATGATAAGGACCATAAGGATGAAGCCTTAATTTCACAGTTACAAGCCATTGTCGCCAAGGTAGCCACCTATGGTAATCAAATGACGAAAGACCAGATGCTTGCCCTCCAAAATGAACTAATCCAATTCTCGATGGATACCTTAGCAGAGAACAGTCCTTATAAAGAACTGATTCCTAACAAGTCAGAGACTGCTGAAGAAAGTAAGCCTGAACCTTCACCAACCACTCCTCCTGCAAGAGAGGAAAATGAGGGCAGAACACCATGGACTGAGGAAGATCAAAAGCTCTTACTTGATACCATAGAAGAGATTAAAAATAAAATCTTTGACCACTACACCGGTGACCAAGAAGCCCAAGGCCTTGAGTACGTGAACATGCTTTACGCTATTATCGCTCCTATTGGTCAAAACTATGGTCAAGATCTCTCCAAAGAAGAGCTGACTAAGATGAGAGAGGCAGCCATTGCCTTTGGCGATCAGGTTCTTTCTGAAACTGGTTCTCCTGAGACTGGTGCAGACGAAGCGAACGGCAGTCAACCTGAACAACCAGAAACTCCAGCAGATCCAGAACCAGCTACTGAGCAACCAATTGTAGAGACGCCTCCTACTGAAACAGTCGCTGAACCATCGTTAGACGCGCCGTTTAGTTCTGAGGACACTTATGAAACCATGGAACTGGCAGGACTCGTTTATGCAGCTTTGTTTAAGTTTGAAAATGCACCAGTGAAGTATTCTCAATACGTTCAAAAAGCTGACGCCATCCAAGCAAGAGTGCAGGTTGCACGAACAAAAGCTGACTTAGGTGCCATCAATAATGACTACAGACAACTATTAGCTGAGATGGAAGCTGATACTGGTGTAGATAATGAAACCACACCCTTTGATCTAGCTGACTTTGAAGACCTCATTTCTGATGAGGATGAGTTCGATGACACTAGTCTTGAAGAATAAAGCTCCCATTATTCAGTGTCTGACTTATGTGCTCTTAATAGACTAAGCAATAACTAAAAATAATCTGGCAAACGAACGAAAAACGAGAGATTCACCTAACGTGAGTCTCTCGTTTGAGAGCGTAGACAAACCTGTTTTCTGTGTTAATGATCTTCAAAAGTTTGCCTAATGATTTAAAATAATGGATTTTTAGCGAGCGAGGCGAGCAAAAACGGAAACTTTCCGCCGTGATAAAAGAGCCTGAAACGCAGTAGTTCCAGGCTCTCAGAAGTTTTGAGACCTTAGGCTCAAAACTTAGGTTTGGAATCCCGAAGGGAGTCGCTACAGTCCGTTATCACCTGAGGAAAGTTTCAAAAGACACTTTGTCTTCAATCTGAAACGAGAGATTCACCTAACGTGAGTCTCTCGTTTTCTATTATGTCTGCATAGGATGGCTATGCTTTAACAATTAAAAAAGCTATTTCACTTTGTCAAACCTAGTGAGATGGTACTGTTCAATAAGGGTATTGAGTTTGCTAGCATAATTTGTGTCAGTGGCATAACGCCCTTGTAAATAAGCTGTCGCGTCATGGTAAGACGTCGTGTTGCTCTTCCAGGTACCAACATAAAAATCTGGCGCACCGATTAACCCCTGACGAAGAAGCTTAGCATTGTCTTGGAGTGAAGCATGATAGGTCGGGTACTTGCGAAAATCGGCCATGACAGTATAAAGTTTTCCTGTACCATCATCCTCAGCAGTCGCTATCTGATAAGATTGTCCCCTATACTCCCCCTTAATTCCAAAGAGGTTGTTGGCTTCTACGGTCAACTGACTTTTGCCCCAATCACTTTCTAAAATAGCTTGCGCCACCATGACCGAGGCATAAAGATCATTTTTATCAGCAATGTCTTGAGCCGACTTCCCAACAATTTCGATAAAAGCATTAGGATCTGCTTTCTCAAAAGCTCGTTGCTCTTCCTGCATGATGACTTGCCTCCTTATCCACAACCCAGCAAACAAAAGGCACAGGAGTAGTCCAAAAATCTGAAGGCGTCGTTTCACTTGTTTTTTGAGTTTTTTACCACGCCATTTTTTGACCCATTTTTTAAAAGTTAGAAGTTTACGTTTCTTGGCCATATTAAAGATTTTGATGGACAATCTGACCATCTGCTATGGTGTATTTGACCACACCTTTTAAGGTCTGACCGACAAAAGGAGAATTGCTAGCTTTGGAAGTGAAATTTGCGGTAACGAGACGGTCTTCCGTCTCAGAAAAAATCACAATATCCGCCGGTCCACCTTCAGCCAGATAACCAGCATCCAAATCATAGAGAGCTGCTGGATTGCAAGTCATTTTAGCCAAATAGTCAGACAGGGATAAATCTCCGGTATGAACTAAATGGGTTAATCCAAGTGACAGTGAGGTTTCAAGTCCTGTCATCCCTGACGGCGCCTTGGTCAAGTCAGCAACACTCTTCTCATCAACATGATGAGGGGCATGGTCAGTTGCAATGACAGAGATGACTCCAGATTTCAGCCCTTCAATAAGCGCTAGCCGATCGCTTTCTGTGCGAAGAGGCGGGTTCATCTTGGCATTAGCCCCAGCGGTCAAAAGCAAGCTCTCTGTCGTTGAGAAATGCTGAGGAGATACTTCTGCGGTCACAGGCGCTCCTAATTCTTGGGCAAGGGCTACAATCTTAACAGACTCAGCCTTGGATAAATGTTGAATATGCAAACGAGCATTTTCAGCATGGGCAATCATGACATCACGCGCTACCATGCTGTATTCAGCCACACCTGTTGCCCCACAAATCTGGAAATGGCTCTTGGCAATATGCTCATTTAGTCCAAGAATGCCATTGAGTTCTGGATCTTCTTCGTGAAGGGAAATGAGGGCACGATGTTCTTTGGCCAATCTAAGGGCATCTCTAACCACCTTGCTTGATTGCAAAGGAATACCGTCGTCTGAAAAACCAAGAGCACCGGCTTCTAATAGTGCCTTGTAGTCTGTCAGGTTTTTGCCATCAAAGTTTTGGGTAACTGTAGCTACAGAATAAATATGGATTTTTTCCTTAGCAGCTGAGGCTAGAACCTCTTTTAAAATCTCAACGGTTGAAATAGTTGGGCTAGTGTTAGCCATCATGACAACACTGGTCACCCCACCCGCTGCTGCAGCTAGTGCACCAGTGTGAATATCTTCCTTGTGGGTCTGACCAGGCTCCCTGAAATGGACATGAATATCCACCAAGCCAGGGGCTACGACTAAACCAGTTGCATCAATCGTCTCTGCATTCTCTTTAACAATAGCTTCTCCCATTTGCAGGATTTTACCATCTCCAATAAGAATATCCATGACTTGGTCAACGCCAGATTTAGGGTCAACGACTCGACCATTTTGAATTAAAAGCATACAGTTCTCCTTTACTATCTGCTAGTCTTCAGACTTCTTTAAAAATTCCTCTAAATTCATTTCGTGTTGGTACTTAATAGCTGCTTTCTTATCTTTTTCTAAGATAATCTGACTTAAATCTAGCCTATTAATCGCTGCGATGGCTACCACATAATGGAGAAGGTCCGTCAGTTCTGTGGCTAACTCCAGGTCCAAATCAGCTTTGTCTTTCGCCTTGCGTCCTGCCCGCTGATTGAGGACTTCAGCTACCTCGCCAACTTCCTCCACCAACTTCATGAAAAAGCCTTGCTCATCACGGTCGCCTTTATAATGGTTTGCTAGATAAGCTTGTAAATCGTCAATTCTTAAAGGTTTGATGTACTCATCCATAAAATACCACTTCCTCATCGATTAATTCACTGTCTTTATAGCTGAATTTCGCTGAAAAGAAGGGTTTATTTCCCAAAATCCAGCTGAGGAATGTTTTATCGCCTTCCCATGTTGGCTTAGATAAAACTTGATCATAAGGTACCCATTCTAGGTCTCCTTCAGGGCAGTCTTCCAACACCGTTCCCTCAAAAGCGGTCACCCTAAAGACATAGGTGTACCAGTCATGATCTGGCGTAAATTCTGGAAAGGTAATAACACCACATAAATTCATCTTGATCGCTGTCAATCCCGTTTCTTCTAAGATTTCACGTTTGGCGCACTCTTCTGGACTTTCCCCTGCTTCAAACTTGCCTCCTACACCTATCCATTTGCCTTCATGGACATCATTGGGTTTCTTGTTACGATGGAGGAGCAGCAGGCTTTCGCCATTGTCCACATAACAAATTGTTGCTAGTAAAGCCATCTCATCACCTTAACCAATCTATCGGAGCTCTGCCATTGTCCACCAAAAAAGCATTAGCCCTTGAGAACGGGCGACTGCCAAAAAAACCTCGATGGCTAGACAGAGGGCTGGGGTGGGCTGATTCCAATACCAGATGGTGCGCATTGGTAATCAGAGCCTTTTTCTTGCGGGCATAAGCGCCCCAAAGGATAAAGACGACAGGCTTTTCCAAATCATTAACAACACTAATTACAGCGTCTGTAAACGGCTCCCAGATGAGCCCAGCATGACCATTGGCATTGCCAGCAGGTACCGTTAGACAGGCATTAAGGAGCAAGACCCCTTGGTCTGCCCAGGCGGTCAAATCATGGGATGGTTTTGGTCCAATATCTTCTGCCAATTCCTTGAGGATATTTTGCAAAGAAGGGGGTGCAGGAATCTTATCCGGCACCGAAAAAGACAAGCCTTGAGCCTGATTAGGGCCATGGTAAGGGTCTTGACCCAAGATAACGACCTTGACATCCTCTAGGTTTGTCTGTTGAATGGCCGCAAAAACCTTATCCTCAGGAGGATAAACCGTGCCTTGGCTGTAAACTGTCTTCAAAAATTGCTTGACTTGACCAAAATAATGGTCTGGTAACTTTGCCTTAATCAAGTCGTGCCATGCTGAATGCTGCATAACAACCTCTTTCCTAGTTATTTTCTAAGTGAAACTCGAACCGTTCACCAGCATACTGACTTTTGACATATTCAAAGGGCTGACCATCCTCAAAATAAGACACCTGTGTCAGGCCTAAAATGGCTTGCCCTGGCTCCAATCCTAAATAGTCAGTGACGACATCTTGTGCTAGACGTGCATAAATGGTTTGCTTGCTCTTGCCGATTTTATAACCCGCCTCTGTCAAGGTTTTAAAGAAATGCTGCGTCACTTCGTCCTGCGACACCTGAGCGATGAATTTCTTAGGCACTACAGCTACTTCATAGACGACAGGAAGATCGTCCGCAAATCGTACCCGTTCCATCCGAATAACGGTCTCAGACGGTCTCAGTTCTAAATAGGCCTGTTCTTTTTTATTGGGCTTGCTCGCCATATAAGACACAAGCTGAGTAGACGGTTGCTTGCCTTGGGATTTGATGATCTCAGTAAAAGACGTCGTCCCACGCATTTTTTCTTGAATGCGATTGCTGGCGACATAGGTCCCTGAGCCAACCTTGCGCTCTAAGACACCTTCTTCAACAAGGAGACTAACAGCCTGACGCAAAGTCATGCGACTGACCTGAAAATGATCCGCAAAATCTCGCTCACTGGGCAGACGTTGGCCAATTTTCCAGATTCCTTGGTCAATCTCGTCCTTAATTTGATTATGAATTTTTAGATAAGCTGGTAACATAGGCACCTCTTTCACACTAATCTTACCAAAATTCTAACTATAAATCCATTTTCCCCTAGAAATTGTCGGCTTTTATGGTAAAATAAGGTTATCACATCGCTTCTATCAGAAAGGAAAGACATGTCTAGTATCGCAAACGATTTTACAGATCTTGAAAAAATCATTGTTCTCGATTACGGGAGCCAGTACAACCAGCTGATTACCCGTCGTATCCGTGAATTTGGGGTTTTCTCCGAACTCAAAAGCCACAAACTCAGTGCTGAGGAAATCAAGGCCCTAAATCCGATCGGTATCGTTTTATCAGGAGGTCCAAATTCAGTTTATGCTGAGAATTCATTCGGCATTGACGAAGATATCTTTGAACTGGGTATTCCTATCCTAGGAATCTGCTACGGCATGCAGCTCCTTACAGACCGTCTTGGCGGAAAAGTGGTTCCTGCTGGCGAGGCTGGTAACCGTGAATACGGACAATCTGAAATGACCCAGACAGGTTCTGCTCTTTTTGACAACACGCCTGAAAAACAGGTGGTCCTCATGAGCCACGGAGATGCGGTCACTGAAATTCCTGAAGGGTTTGTCCGCACAGGGCAGTCAGCGGATTGCCCATTTGCAGCCATTGAAAATCCTGAGAAAAATATCTATGGTATTCAGTTCCACCCAGAAGTACGCCATTCCGTATACGGAAACGACATTCTCCGTAACTTTGCCCTGAACATCTGTGGCGCTAAAGCGGACTGGTCAATGGATAACTTCATCGACATGGAAATTGAAAAAATCCGTGCAACTGTCGGAGATAAAAAAGTTCTCCTTGGTCTATCTGGCGGTGTTGACTCTTCTGTTGTTGGGGTGCTTCTTCAACGTGCCATCGGTGATCAATTAACCTGTATCTTCGTTGATCACGGTCTTCTCCGTAAAGGCGAAGCTGACCAAGTTATGGAAATGCTTGGTGGTAAATTTGGCCTGAACATCATTAAGGCTGATGCTGCCAAACGCTTCCTTGACAAGTTGGCCGGCATCTCTGATCCTGAGCAAAAACGTAAAATCATCGGGAACGAATTCGTCTATGTCTTTGATGACGAAGCTAGTAAACTCAAGGATGTCAAATTCTTGGCACAAGGAACGCTCTACACAGACATCATCGAGTCTGGAACAGAAACCGCTCAAACCATTAAATCGCACCACAATGTTGGCGGCCTTCCAGAAGACATGCAGTTTGAATTGATCGAGCCACTAAACACTCTCTTCAAAGACGAAGTGCGGGCCCTAGGGACTGCCCTTGGTATGCCCGATGAAATTGTTTGGCGTCAGCCATTCCCAGGTCCAGGCCTAGCCATTCGTGTCATGGGTGAAATCACCGAAGAAAAACTGAAAACCGTTCGTGAATCAGACGCTATCCTGCGTGAGGAGATTGCTAAAGCCGGTCTTGACCGCGACATTTGGCAATATTTCACCGTGAACACTGGCGTGCGCTCCGTTGGCGTTATGGGTGATGGTCGTACTTATGACTACACCATTGCCATTCGTGCCATCACCTCTATCGACGGCATGACTGCTGACTTTGCTAAGATCCCTTGGGAAGTCCTTCAAAAAATCTCCGTCCGCATTGTCAACGAAGTTGACCATGTCAACCGCATCGTCTACGACATCACCAGCAAACCACCAGCAACTGTTGAGTGGGAGTAAGGATTAGAGCAAGGCCCTAATCCTTACGTTGGACACGGTGATTAATAAACGTAGTGCTATTAGAACCGCTGTCCACCCCTCAGCATGCGACACCTCCAAAGACGATTGAAGTGAGTCTTTGGAGGTGGAGTCGATGAGTGGGAGTAATACTGCGCGATTCTGTTTGCAAAGCAAACAAGAGAGGGCCTAGTATTACCCCTGCAAGGCTGTCCTGTGAGCTAACAAGCTTAACGAAGTGAGGAACAGCTGACAGCTACTGTTTAAAATATTAAAAACTACTCAAAAAGGCTATGATTTCAAAGCCTTTTTTGTTGTCTTCTGCAAATATTTTGCAAATGTATAAACCATTGATTTTTTGTTTAATCAATTGTCCATAGCTAGTTCAAAATGGTCAATTATTAACATTTTTCCAAATTTATCAGACTCACTTCCTTTCTAGCCATTTATGGCTAATTGTGATAAACTTTTAAGTAGATTGAAACGTCCTTTTTTAAGGAAATCAGAAAGGAAACCTTATGCCCTACGATACATTATTAGATCGCTTTTTGACCTATGTTAAGGTCAATACACGTTCTGATGAAACCTCTACGACAACCCCTTCTACCCAGTCTCAAGTTGACTTTGCACAAAATATATTGCTTCCTGAGATGGAGCGAGTTGGATTACAGGATGTCCACTACTTGCCAAATGGCTTTGCGGTCGGTACGCTTCCTGCCAATGATCCTAGTCTGACCCGTAAGATTGGCTTTATTGCCCACATGGACACAGCTGACTTCAATGCTGAAAACGTGTCGCCTCAAGTGATTGAAAACTACGATGGGAAGGCCATTACCCTTGGTACTTCTGGCTATGAGCTCAATCCAAAGGATTTCCCTCAGCTGACAACCTACAAAGGCCAAACCTTGATCACTACCGATGGAACAACCCTATTAGGGGCTGATGATAAATCCGGTATTGCTGAGATCATGACAGCTATCGAATATCTGGTCCAAAACCCTGATGTTAAACATTGCGAAATTCGTGTTGGCTTTGGCCCTGATGAGGAAATTGGTGTCGGTGCTAATAAGTTTGATGTTGATGATTTCAACGTCGATTTTGCCTATACCGTTGATGGCGGCCCACTTGGTGAACTCCAGTACGAAACCTTCAGTGCTGCTGCTGCCAATCTTGAATTTATTGGCCGTAACGTCCATCCAGGCTCTGCTAAAAACGGCATGATCAATGCCCTTCAATTAGCCATTGATTTTCATAACCAACTCCCTGAAACGGAGCGTCCTGAGCATACAGAAGGGTACCAAGGTTTCTTTCACCTCATGAATGTAGAGGGAACGGTTGATCACGCGACTTCTGCCTACATTATCCGAGATTTCGCGGACGATGACTTCCATGCCCGTAAACATCTCTTACAAGATATTGCAGATCGCATGAATGCGCAATTTGATACCGAACGTGTCGTTCTTAAGATGCATGATCAATACTACAACATGCGAAAAGTCATTGAAAAAGACATGACCCCAATTACCATTGCCAAGACTGTCATGGAAAATCAAGGGATAACCCCAGTTATTGAACCCGTTCGTGGCGGTACAGATGGATCTAAGATTTCTTTCCTTGGCATCCCAACTCCAAACCTCTTTGCCGGTGGGGAAAACATGCATGGCCGCTTTGAGTTTGTCAGCCTCCAAACCATGGAAAAAGCCGTTGATGTCATCATTGGCATTGTCTCTCGCAAAGACTAGAGGCTGGGCAAAAAGTTATATTTTAGTTATTCTTTTTAAAAGCAAAATGGCATAGAATCAACGTTTTAACAACGTTGATTCTATGCCATTTTCTATTTTTCGAGACTTTTTTGCCCAGCTTCAATGTGGCAATTTTTAAAGTCTATTGGATATTAAAGAGACTCGCATTTGAGGCTCTTTTGAAATTTATTTTTCAAGTAATTCTTCTACCTTATGGTCGTCGAATTTTTCTTCGTGTGGTAAGATGAGGTTCAAAAGAATCCCGGCAATGGCTGAGAGGGCTGTGCCTGACAAGGTTACTGCACCGATTTCGAGAACGGCACCACCCAGACCAAGTACCAACATGGAACTGGCAATGATGAGATTACGTACCTGACGAAAGTCTACTTGGCGCTCAATCATCACCTTAAGGCCATTGCTGGCAATTACACCGTACAAGAGAATAGCCATCCCACCAAGGACTGCCGTCGGAATCGTAGAGATAAGAGCTGTGAATTTGCCAAAGAAGCTGAGACCAAGGGCAATAAGAGCGGCATTTCGGATGACTGAAACAGAGGCAATACGCGTCATCCCGATAACACCTGTATTTTCCCCATAGGTCGTATTGGCAGGCCCGCCGATAAAGGCCGAAACAGCTGTCGCTACTCCATCACCAATCAAGGTGCGATGGAGGCCAGGAGTTTTCAAGAACGGGCGACCACAAATTTCACTTAAGACCGTATGATCACCGATATGCTCTGCTATCGTGACTACTGCTACTGGGATAATTGCCCATGTCTCTGGACCAAAGTAAAGGTCATAGGTGTTAAAGAGCCCGCCTGTTGAAAATGGCAAATAAAACCCAGGCAATTCAAACCAATTGGCTTCTAAAACAGGTGTAAAGTCAACCAAGCCAAAGAAAATGGCCACGATATAGCCCCCGATAATCCCAAATAAGAAGGGAATAATTTTAAGAAACCCTTTGGCTTTGGTATTAATAAAGGCAGTGATTAAGAAGGTCACTATAGCGACAATAATGTTTTTGACATTACCATCAGCCACAAAACCAGCATTGGTCACGGCAGATCCCGCTAAACCAAGGCCAATAACCATAATCATGGGACCAATAACGATTGGTGGCAACAGCTTATCAATCCATTTTGTACCAAGAAACTTAACCAATCCAGCGACCACTACATAGATCAAACCAACTAGAACAACACCCGTTTGTGCAGCTTTGATATCACCACCCATCTGCTCAATAGAAAAGGCCATAGCAGAAATATAGGCAAAGGACGACCCCAAGTAAACAGGTACTTTAAACTGAGTTGCCACCATGTAAATAAGGGTCCCGATACCAGATGCAAACAAGGCAACGGATACTGGCATCCCTAAAATCAAAGGAACAAGAATAGTTGCTCCAAACATGGCAAAGACGTGCTGGACACTGAGGAGAAGGCCCTTGGCTAAGGGTGGGGTTTGATCTACATCCAATAATAAGTTAACGCGTGAAGTGCTTGACTCCATAATTTCCTCTTTTCTAGGCATAGTAAAAGCCCTAATGTATTTGCAATAGGGCCTAGTAGTTTGCCGGTTCTACGTGCCTTTGTCACCTCACAGGATGACATTAAAAGCCCTTCGCTGTATGATATCTTATCATAATTCAAACTAAAAATCTAGTCTCAAAGATGAGAACCAATCATCTTCTAAGATAGCTGTTCTTGTTCCAAGTCCTTGAGTTTGACAGAAACGATTTTGGAGACGCCAGATTCTTGCATGGTCACCCCATACATGGCATCCGCAGCAGCCATGGTTCCTTTTCTGTGGGTCACCACGATAAATTGGCTAGACTTATCAAAGCGGTTAAGGTAATCCCCAAAACGCTTGACATTAGCTTCATCGAGAGCCGCTTCCACCTCGTCCAAAATAACAAAAGGTATCGTCTTCACGCGAATGATGGCAAATAGCAGAGCTAAAGCCGATAGAGCTTTCTCACCACCTGACATGAGGTTTAAGGACTGAATCTTCTTACCTGGCGGTTGCACAGAAATCTCAATGCCAGCTGAGAGCAGGTCAGATTCGGTTAAAATCAGATCTGCTGAACCACCGCCAAACATTTGCCGGAAGGTTTGCTGAAAGGAGACACGAATGGCCTCAAAGGTCTCCTGGAACCTTTCCTTAACTTCTTGATCCATCTCTTGAATCGTTTCAAGGAGAAGGTTCTTAGCGGAAAGGAGGTCATCACGCTGGCTGTTGAGGAAATGGAGACGCTCACTGACTTCTTCAAACTGAGTAATAGCCTCTATATTAATCGGACCTAGACGACGAATTTTACCTTCAAGTTGCTTGAGCGTTTGCTCTGCTTGAGCCAGATTGTCAATGCTATGAGCCTTTTCATTTGCAGCTTCAAAACTGAGTTGGAACTGCTCTGTTAAACTTCCTAAAAGACTGCGTAAACGATCTGATAAATGCTCAATTTCTGCTTCAAATTTGGTTTGAGATCGGATCAGTTCTTCATTCTTACTTCTAGCCTCAGCCATTCGCATTGCCAAGTCCTCAGACTGACCATCAATGTCCTCCAACTCAAACCGATGGCGGATCTGTTCTTGCAAAAGGCTATCTTTTCGAGCCTGACTTTCAGCCAACTGGGTCGTCAGGCTAATAGAGTCTTCCTGGCTCAGTTGGGTCGTCTTACTAGCAATGATGGCTTCTAAACCTGTCATTTCATCAACAATTCGAGCCATTTCTTGGACTAAACGGGTTTCTTCGGTCTTCGCGAACCTGGCTTCACCATTGAGCTGACTTTCTTGCACTTGCGCTTGAGAAAGAGCCTTATTTAAATCATTGAGTCGCGCCTCAATAGTGTCTTTATCTCCCTTGACTTGCTCAATTTGCTTGCTGATGCTCTCTTTTTGGTCAGACAGACTTGCTAATCGTTCTTTAAGGGTGAGTCGACTAGCATCCAGTTCCGTTAAATTGGATACCCCATTTTCTTGGGCGTGGAGGGCGATCAGATTTTCTAAATCTGAAACCGTTTTATCCTTGTTTTCTTGCTCCAAGGCACTTTTTTGTTCGGCTAAACGAGCGGTTTCCCCTCTTTGTTTTAGCTGAGAGAGGATTTCTTCTTGCGTTTGCAAGGAAGATTTATGTTCTGCAACTTGGTGCTCTATCTCTTTTAAGCTGGCCTGCAAGCTTGTTATCTCATCTGTTAGTTGTTCCAACTCTGGTTTAATAAAACTGCTATTATTCTGACGGTTTGCACCACCGGCATAAGCACCACCTGGACGAATCTCTGAACCATCCAAGGTCACTATTCGGACCTGAAAACGGGTTTGCCGTGCAGCCTGGTTGGCCTGCTCTAGTGTTTCAAAGATAGCCGTTAGTCCTAATAAATTCTGGAAAATGTTGGCATGAGCTTGGTCAAAACGAACTAGATCAGCAGCCATCCCCAAAAAGCCAGCCTGTTGGCTGATGGTCGCTTGGTTATGGTCAGACAAGTACCGCGGTTTAATCGTTGTTAGAGGCAAAAAGGTTGCTCGACCCTGGCGATTTTTCTTAAGAAAAGCAATGGCACGTGTAGCAGCTCCCTCATCAGAGACAATAATGTTTTGACTAGCGCCACCAAGCGCGATCTCTAGGGCTGTTTGATACTTGGTATCAAAACTCAAGTGATCGCTCACCGCCCCGACAATACCACCTAGCCGTGTGGCCTCTTTTAAGACACTGCGGACCCCTGCATAAAAGTTACTGTGACTTTTAAGGATGTGTTGAAGACTCTGTTCACGGGCCTGCTTTGTTTTCAGCTGGTCCAAGACAGAAAACATCGCCTCCTGCGCTTGCTGATAGACCTGGTTTAAAGACGATTGTTTCTGACTTTCGGCTTGATAATCTGCCAGAAGGGTTTGAACCTCTCCTTCGGCCCTATTCAGAATCTCCTGATTGCGCTGCTGCTCCTCAATTGCTTTTTCTAAGTCATCTTGCCATTTCGCTAGTTCTGCTGCTTGAGATTCCGAGGCTTGACGCAAGTGCTCAGCCTGATTGTCAAGAGCTGTTAACTGGTTTGAGGTTTCCGCCTCTTCCTGCATGAGTGAAACAAACTTTTCTCTCAAGGCTTCGATAACAGTATCAGGATTCTCTGAAAAGTTTTGAATGTCAGCCGTCAGTTTCTCAATCTGACCTTCAATCTCAGAAAGCTGAGCATTAGTCATCGCAAGGACCTGCTGTTTTGTATCTAATTCCGTTTTTGTCGTGGTTTCTTGCTCTCTCAACCGTTCCAGGCGCTCTTGAGCTTCAGCTTTACTGGTCGCATTCTGGTTCGCTTCCAATTTATGAAGGGCTATTTTCCCTTCCAAATCAGCAATTAAGCCTGTTAAACGCACAAGATCCGCTTGGAGAGACTCCCCTTTTTTCTGCAAGTCCTGGCGCTTACGCTTTAAGACCTGGTTTTCCTGCTCCATTTGGTCTTGCTGGCTATAATACGTTTGCAATTCTGCTTGGACTTGAACGAGGGCAGCTTCTTGCTGCGTTAACTGAGCTTTGTTGCTTTTAATTTGCGCCACTAAAACATTGAGGTACAGTTTTTGGCGTTCATCATCTAGGGTGAGAAATTGTTTGGCAGTTTCGGCTTGTTTGGTTAGGGGGCCAATTTGCCCATCCAACTCATAAATAATATCTTCTAAACGATCTAAGTTGTCCTGCGTTTGATTGAGCTTGCTTTCCGTTTCTTTTTTTCGAGTCTTATACTTGAGAACACCAGCTGCTTCTTCAAAGATAGCCCGCCTCTCTTCGGGCTTGGAGTTAAAGATAGCTTCAACACGCCCCTGAGAAATGATCGAAAAGGAATCGCGTCCTAGACCAGTATCCATGAAAAGATCATGAACATCTCGAAGCCTGACTTTTTTCCCATCAATCAGATATTCACTATCTCCATTACGGTAGATTTGACGTTCCACCTTAATCTCAGAACCACGATCTTTAATGAATTGGTCCTTATTGTCAAGGACAACGGTGACCGAGGCAAAGTTTAAGGGTTTACGATTTTCCGTCCCTGCAAAAATAACATCAGGCATTTTGCCTCCACGGAGGCTTTTGGCAGAGGATTCTCCCAACGCCCAACGCAGACTTTCAGTGATATTGGATTTGCCAGAACCGTTTGGTCCTACAACTGCTGTCACCCCCTGATCAAAAACGACCTTGGTCTTATCCGCAAAGGATTTAAAGCCCTGCATATGAATTTCTTTTAAAAACATGTCTATTTCCCCTGCTCAACCGCATGCTGCGCAGCCTGTTGTTCCGCGATTTTTTTAGAGCGACCTTGGCCCTGACCGATGACTCTGCCATTGACCCGAACTTCAACTTGAAAGACCTTATCATGCGCCGGTCCTGTTTCGTCAACCACCACATACTCGATATCTATTTCTCCGTTGACTTGCAGCATCTCCTGCAGTCGAGTCTTGTAGTCTTCAACTTTTGCAAACGTTCCTTGTTCCAACTGTGGAATCATAACTTTGTAAAGGAAGGCTTCGACAGTCTCAATGCCCTTATCTAGTAATAAAGCCCCTAAAAAAGCTTCGAAAACATCACCTAAAATTGTGTCACGATCACGTCCTCCAGACTTTTCTTCACCTTTTCCCAATTTCAAAAAAGGCGCAAAGCCACAAGCACGCGAAAAGCCCGCTAGACTTTCTTCACGGACGAATGTCGAGCGGAGTTTTGACATGTCCCCTTCAGGTCTATCAGGGTATTTTTGGTAGAGATATTGGGAGATTATTAACTGGAGAACAGCGTCTCCTAAAAATTCCAAGCGTTCATTATGTGAAATTTTTAAGAGGCGATGTTCATTAGCATAAGACGTATGGGTAAAAGCAGTCTCTAAAAGAGACAAGTCATCAAAGTGGATACCATAATCTGCTGTGAGTTTGGTGTTTAGTGTTTTCATATTTCTTCCTTCATTTAGTCATTAATGCGTTACTTATCCATTATACCACAAAGAAGGAGGTCAAATGGCTACAATTCTTACCCATCTGCTCCCCCTACTGGTTTAAATGTCTGTTAGTGAAGTCGCTTCATCAGGTGAGGTATCAAAAAGCTGAAAATCCGTTCCGACTCGCATATCGGCCTGGGCTAGCTGATTAAACACCGTCATATGGGCCAGCTCCTTGATGTTATTTTCCTTGGATAAGTGACCGAGGTAAATCTTTTTGGTTTTATTACCCAGGCTCCGAATCATAGCTTCCGCCCCATCCTCATTGCAGAGGTGGCCAATATCTGATAGAATGCGTTGCTTGGTTCGCCAAGGATAGCTCCCTGCCCTTAAAATTTCAATGTCATGATTGGCTTCTATCAAGTAACCGTCAGCATTTTCGATCATCCCAACCATCCGGTCGCTAACATAACCTGTGTCGGTTAACATGACAAAACTTTTGCCATCTTTCATAAAACGGTAAAATTGGGGGGCGACCGCATCATGACTCACTCCGAAAGAAGCAATATCTAAATCCCCAAAGGTTTTCATCTCATCCCGCTTAAAAATATGCTTCTGTTCATTCGGTACTGCTCCAATTAGCTGGCGCTCATCTATGACCTTCCAGGTTTCTTCGTTTGCGTACAGATCAAGCCCATACTTCCGAGCCAAAATACCAACCCCTTTGATATGGTCACTGTGCTCATGTGTGATAAAAATAGCATCCAAATCTGCTGCTGTTCGGTCAATATCATTAAGCAGTTGCTCTATTTTTTTTCCTGTTAATCCCGCATCTACCAAAATCTTCTTTTGGTCAGACTCTAGGTAAAAAGCATTGCCTGTCGACCCAGACGCTAAAATACTATATTTAAAGCCTTCCATTAAGTGTTTCCGTCATTTCTATTTTATCCATAACTTCCGTATCCTCCCAATCACCGGAGATAGACTTATCATACGGTAGAACCATGGTAAAGGTCGACCCCTTGCCATAATCACTCTTGGCCCAGATAAAGCCTTGATGAGCCTTAATAATTTCCTTTGAAATCGCCAGCCCCAAACCTGTTCCCCCTTGGGCTCGACTGCGTGCCTTATCAACCCTGTAAAATCGATCAAAAATCTTAGGCAAATCTTTCTTGGGGATCCCTAAACCTTCATCCGCCACAGAGATAATCAACTGTCGCTCTGTCGTTTTCATGCTGATGGTGATGTTCCCTCCGTCAGGAGAGTATTTAATAGCATTGTTAACAATATTGTCAATCACTTGCGCAATCTTGTCAGTATCAATCTCAATCCAAATAGGTTTTAGCGGGTATTCCCTGATAATCGTATAATTCTTCTTATCTTCCTGTTGCTTGATTTGATCAAAACGATTGAGGATAAAGGTCATAAAGGCTGTAAAGTTGACCAATTCCAAATCCAACTGAATATTTTTATTGTCGAAGCGCGACAGATTGAGGAGGTCCGTAATCATTCGCATCATGCGGTTGGTTTCATCAAGAGAGACCTTTACAAAACTCGGTGCGACAGCATCATTTAGCGCACCATCATTTAACGCCTCTAGATAGGACTTCACAGAAGTCAGTGGTGTCCTTAACTCATGGCTGACATTGGAAACAAACAATTTCCGTTCTCGTTCTTCCTTCATTTGTTCTGTCATGTCATGAAGGACAACAACCAAACCTGCCGTAAAACCAGATTCTCTGCGAATAGGTGCCAAGCTTGCTCTTAGGGTAATAAATTCACCATTTTGGCTCATGTGGTCGATAAAGAGTTCCGGTGTTTTTTTGATTAGGTCATTGAAGCTATATTCCTCAGGAAATTCCAGAACATCCATAAGGAGGATATCTCCGGTTGACGTCTGGTCTAATAGTCCTAATTGTCGTTTAGCAGATTCATTAATCAGGATAATCCTGCCCATCCGATCCGTAGCGACTACCCCATCACTCATATAGGTTAAGATGGAAGACAGACGATTTTTCTCCTGTTCCAAGGAATCCTGAGTCAGACGAATAACCTCAGACAAATCGTTGAGGTTATTGGTCATATCTGTAATTTCAGGACTGCCAAGAACATCCAGAACTTCTGAATAGTCGCCGTGAATCAAGTCTTGAACCTTCTGGTTCAAGAGCTTAATTTGCTTGTTATCCTTGTAATTTTCTACGAGAAGAAAGGCAAGGATAGCCACAAAACCTATCACAATGACCGTGAAAATAAAGCCCTGGGAAAAGATAAAAAGCTTAAGTTGTTCAATCATTAGTTCTAATGTAATACCCTACGCCACGTCGTGTCAAGATATACTCGGGGCGACTTGGTACATCCTCAATTTTTTCTCTTAAACGGCGCACAGTCACATCAACAGTCCTTACATCTCCAAAATAGTCATAGCCCCAGACCGTTTCCAAGAGGTGTTCACGGGTCATCACCTGACCCATGTGTGTAGCTAAGTGGTGCACCAGCTCAAATTCACGATGAGTCAATTCTAAATCTTTTCCATTTTTCCGCACCAAAAAGGCGTCTGGTAAGATTTGCAATTCCCCAACTATAATTTCTGTTGCCTGTTTGCCATCACTCTCAGGGGCTTGTTCAGATAATTCGCTACGACGCAAAAGAGCCTTAACACGCGCTTGAAGTTCTCTATTTGAAAAAGGTTTGGTCACATAGTCATCCGCCCCAATTTCAAGACCAATGACCTTATCAAATTCGCTATCTTTTGCAGACAACACAATGATTGGGACATTGCTGGTCTTACGGATTGTTCTAGCTACTTCAAGTCCATCCAACTCTGGAAGCATCAAATCCAAAATTAAAATATCTGGTTGCTCCAGATTAAACTGCTCAAGAGCTTCACGCCCATCAAAGGCAGTGATAACTTCATAGCCTTCTCGTGTCATGTTAAATTTTATAATATCAGAGATTGGTTTCTCATCATCAACTACTAAGATTTTTTTCATAAAAGATTTCCTCAATCCATAGTCATTCTATCTACCCATTATACCAAATTTTTGACCAAATAGCTGATTTCTACCCCTTGTTACTATCCTTTAATATTTCTTTAATCTTCGTCAAGAGTTGCTAATAAAATGTCATAAGCCGTCAGCCCTTCAGGAGCCTGACGAACGACATCCAAAGTGTCATCATTAAAAGTTATGGAAGCTGATGATTGGCCATCCACTTGGCCAGATATAAGTTCTTCAATCGTAACCATGTTCCCCCTCACTTTCTTAACTCTCATAATAGCAGAAAAGCCCTAATTTTCACAAAATAAAGACTCTGCCAAATGACATACAATTGCTTGAAAACGCTACCCTAAAACGTTACAATAGGCTTGTAATAGATTATTTCCTATCCTTGTAACCAAAGACAAGAACTGATGAGATTGGTTTCTTCCTAGTTGAAAGACCTTATCAGGGATTTGCGGTTTAAATCATTTCTCTTTCGTTTTAGCATTCAAGGACGTCTTCACAATCATGCCTTTTGAAAGGAGTTTTGCATGCACAAACAGTTGCTTCAAGATAAAAAATGGATTACCATCTCAGGATTTATTGCTTTTCTCTTGCTAAGCATTATTCCCTTAATTTTTGTTCAACCAGGAATAGTCATCGTCGGTCTGCTCTTTATTAGCTCCTTATTTGGCTTAGGTGCCTATGTGAAAGACCAATAACCCTTAACAATATTTAATTTTTCAAGCGCTCCGTGATGCTTTTTAAAACTCAAATAAAATAATCTAGAACTAGAGAAGAAGGTTAGGATAAAAAGTCCTAATCTTCTTTTTGTTACTCATTCAATTGACTTCAAAGGGAGTGGAGATAAAGGAAACAACCTTTCCCTCATACTATTAGGACTGTAAAATTAGAGACCACTCAGTAGTGCTCTTTGGTGCTGAAGAACCTAATGACCTGTGCAGGGGTAAGACTTAAACTGACATAGCAAGTGAGTGTTACTCCCAACCACTGTATCTTGTTCAACTGATGGAAAACCATCAGAAGGCTAGGACTTTTGTCTCAGCCTCCGTTTCGCTTATAAAAATATTTTGAGGTTGATTAGTTCACCTTTGGTTCATCATCCTGAGGCTAATCTCAAAATTCATCATGTCCCCTTCATTGATTTGACGCAGGGTTTCATCTAATTCCTCATCAAAATGCTGCAACGCTTGCTGACTTTTGACCAAGCGTTCTTCCGCCTGATAGTAGGCTTTAGGGTCTGCTTTGATTTTCATATAGCCTTCTAAAATGTCCTGATACCTGGCCATATTAGCCTCATGAACCGCTAAAAGTTCCTGCTGGTTGGGCAGGTTCTTTTCAGCCATTTTTTGCCGTATCTCGGCATCATCTTGTTGAATATTTGATAAAATAGGCCAAATTTCAGGAACCTGTTTTTTCAATTGGCCAGCTGTTAGACCTTGAGTCTTTCCAGTGCTGGTTGATAATTGGGGTCGCTCAACAACGCCTTGGGTAGGTAACAGCACTTGAGATTCTTCCACCAAGTCCCAGGCTGACTGACTTAAATCAAGTGGCAACCGCTGTTCATTGCTTTTTAGCAGTTTCGACAGCTCTGCCATATCCGCAGCAACTTGCTGTTGCAATCGCTGATAGTCTGTCGGAAATTTTGCTGCAGTGGTCATGCTTAATTGCCTTGTATTAGATGAGAGTCGTGTGGTTAAGAAGCTCAACCTTGCCTCTAAACGCTTCCGACTTGATTGTTTTAACAACGGCACCGACAATAGGCCTGCAACTAGAACAGCACCAATGACAAGTAAATACTCCATGCCTCTCTCCTTGGATTAATGGGTTCTTCGTGTGCGATTGGCAAAGGCCTTAGCAAAGAAAAAGATTAAAAGGCCAATACATAGCCAGGATAACACTAGAATAACCGAACTAGCTCCAGTGTATAAACTAGATGGTCCATTCTTGCTGGCAATACCCGCAAAAGCCCAAATCAGCGATAACAGGATCAAGGGGTTTTGCGTCTGTCCTTGCACAAAGTAAGCAAGGCCAACTATGGCTAGCGCCATCAAGATGGCAAGGGTCACACCTATAAAGCCCTGTCCTGGAACACCCAGTTTAACTAGAAAAGCCATGGCATTGGCAAACCATGCTGCAATTAACCATCCCGCATGCAAGCCATGAGTTAGCCTCATTAGCCACAGAGCTGGAGAATTGGTAAAAGCATTGATTTTGATATTAATCAGGACCAGTATGACCAGATAAAAGCTAATGATGAGAAGAGATAAAAACAGCCAATTGTTGCTCCAACAAACGATCCAAGCGATATTTGCCAAAATCCACATCACATTGTAGGGTGCAATCGCATTTTGAATACCTTTTAAGGGGTGTTTTCTCTTGATAAAGGGATAGGCTAAACTGACGGCAAATAAGAGATAAATCACTCCCCAGATTGAAAAGGTAAAGTAATCTGGTGCCAGGACATTGTTATAACGATCAGAAATTTGTGCCTGCGTATAAGGCAATAACTTTCCTTGCGAGCTTAAAGCATTCAGTAAAATCGATAACAGAAATAAACCGATACTAACATAGTGACTTTTCTTAATCATAACAACCTCCTTATGGTCTAAAAATGATTTGCCCATCAATCATACTTCAGCATAGTCAGAGAGGCAAATGGAGCCTGAGTGAGTGGTTTTTAAAGCATCTGAGGATTTCAAGTTTTGCGATAGATCTATTTCCTCTTTTGACCAATCAAAATGTCCCTTGACATCTTTACTCTACAACTGACTCTCACGTTCTGCAAAAACTTCCTTAGCTAAACGCACTAACTCCGAAATGAGATCAGGATAGCCTATGCCCATATTATCCCACAAGAGAGGGTACATGGACCACTGAGTGAACCCTGGCATGGTGTTAAGCTCATTTAAGAAGATTTGCCCATCTTCAGTATAGAAGAAATCGCAGCGTGATAGACCCGTCCCCCCGATAGCAGCAAAGGCTTGAGCAGCATAGGTTCTCATTTTTTGAGCCACTTCTTGGTCAACTTGAGCTGGGATAGCCATGGTAATCTTATTGTCGATATACTTAGCATCATAATCGTAAAAGGCAACGTCCTTCACAACCTCACCGGGTTCTGTCGTTCCTATGTCATGATTGCCTAAGAGACCAACCTCGATTTCACGGGCATTAACACCTTGCTCGACCAAGACACGGCTATCATAGCGAAAGGCTAAATCAAGCGCAGCGTCTAATGCTTCTGCTGTCTCAACCTTGGAAATACCGACACTAGATCCCATGTTTGAAGGTTTTACAAAAACTGGATAAGTCAGACGATCATTTATTTCAGCGATTTTAGTTTCACGATCATGGCTAGCGGACAGGGCAACGTAAGCTACTTGCGGAATGCCTAATGTGCCTAGGACCTGTTTGGTCGCAATCTTGTCCATGGCCAAACTCGACGCTAAAACTGTTGTCCCAACATAAGGTAGTTTTAAAACCTCTAAAAAGCCCTGCATAGACCCGTCTTCGCCCATTGGTCCATGAAGCAAGGGAAAGACGACTGCTCCTTCTTCATAGATAGCTGACGCAGGGATCTTCTTCTCCCAATCAATGGTCGCATTAGTCATCAAGTGTTCTTCTTCTGCTGGCCTTTTTTCAAAAACTTGGGTCTTAATAAAATCACCCGATTGGGTAATGAAGTAGGTTTTCACTATAAATTGGGAGTAATCTACCGCGCGCGCCACACTTTCTGCCGATAAAACCGACACTTCTCGCTCAGCAGAACGCCCACCATAAAGTAAAATCAATGTTTCCTTAGACATAGTCGTTTCCTTTTTTTATAATTCTGTTCGATTCTGAATAGCTCTTAGGAGCGTTAATTCATCTGCATATTCAATATCAGCCCCAACCGCTAGCCCACGCGCCAGACGAGTAACCTTGATGCCAGCAGGTTTTAGCACACGAGAGATATACATGGCTGTTGCTTCTCCATCAGCTGTGGCATTGGTCGCAATGATGACCTCAGTCACATCACTCTCCATTAACCGACTGATCAAGCTTTTGAGATTAATGTCGTCAGGTCCAATCCCATTCATAGGAGAAATAAGACCTTGCAAGACATGGTAGAGGCCGTGATATTCTTGGATATTTTCCATGGCTGAAACATCCCGGCTGTCTTCCACAATTAAAATCGTCGAGCGATCTCGAGACTCGTCTGCACAGATAGCACAAGGATCTTCATCGGTTAGATTGCCACACTGGCTACAGTAGGTTAATTCTCGCTTAGCTGACAAAAGGTTTTTGGCAAAGTCATTGACGTCCTCATCTGACATTCCAATAGTATAAAAGGCTAGGCGGGTTGCTGTTTTAATCCCAATACCTGGCAGCTTGGAATACGAATCTATCAATTTAGCAATTGGAGTTGGATATAACATAAAGTTCCTTTAATTCATAGGGTATAGTTGGTGATACAGGTTAATAATATCACGCATGATATAATGGCTCGTTTTTGAGTTCAAATCCGTAACATGCGGCAAAACAACAGCTACCGCAATCTGAGGCTTATCGCTAGGCGCATAGCCAACAACGTTGGTGTTGATTGCCTCTTGCTGTTTACCATCCTTATCTGTTACAAAGGTTTCAGCTGTTCCTGTTTTGGCAGAAATAGCAACAGCAGCCCCCTGTCCGATCGACTTACCCGTCGAGTAACTTGAGGGGTTATTCACCACTTGGAAGAAGCCATCCTGTATCAAGGCCATATTCTCAGGTGAGATGGAAACCGTGTTGAGGACTTCAGGCTGTATGGCTTGAACTAGCTCTCCTATCTCCTTTTGCGAATCATTTCCATAGATTCCTTCTACCAGATGGGGAGCAATACGCTGGCCTCCATTAGCTATCGTCGCCACATACTGGGCCATTTGCATAGGAGTATAGTTATCAAACTGTCCAAAACTATTGGTTAGGTAGTGGCCAAGATCATAGTCTTGAGGGATAAAGCCAGCAGATTCAATCGGCAAATCAATTCCCGTCTCAGCTCCGAGACCGAATTGCGCAAAGCCATCTCTAAGTTGTGACATCCCTTGGGCGAGTTGCCCCGTAGCCACTGTTATATTGGGTTGATAATCTTGTCCAATCATTTTAAGAGCCACTTGTACCATGTAGGTATTTGAAGAGTATTGCAAGGCTTGAGTAGCAGTAACCTCTTGATTCCCGAGGGAGGTAAACCAAGACATAATCGGAGCTGATTCGGCAAAGACAATCGGCTGATCTGTTAAGACCTGGTTTCCCACTATCGTACCAGTTTCCCAGCCTGCAGTGAGAGTTGCTCCTTTGACGATTGAGCCGGGAACAAAAACATTGGTAACCGTACCTAGCGCATTTTCTTCTAACTCTTTACTGTCAGCTTCGTGATTATAGCCTGACATGGCAAGAACAGCACCAGACTCTGGGTCTAAGGCGACTGCATATATCCCTTCAGAATAGGTCGTTGTCCCTTTTTCGAGCTCTTCCTTAAAATAGCGTTGGAGGATATCATTAACGCCATTTTGAAAGGCAAGATCAACGGTTAATTTTAAGTTCTGACCTTTTTGACTCTCTGAAATCACCTGAACAGATTCCAAATTACCATCCTTATCAAGGTGAAGGTCTTTGACTTCTCGTTGGCCTTGGAGGTATGGTTCGTATTGTTTTTCAAGGTAAGAGGTCCCCACACGGTCATTTAAGGCATACCCTTTAGCCAAGTAGTCCTGAGCGTCTTCTTCGGGTAACCCGGACTTTTGGGAGGACACACGACCTATGATGCTTGCCAAGGAAGTTGGTAACACTTCACGTTTCCATCCTGTTTGGACAGACAAGCCCTCGTCTTTCCATTTTTTATTTTCAACTAGTTTTGCGACTTGTTTTTCTGTCAACGGGTCTGTCAAGAGCTGAACGGTTTCAAAATATCCCAAGGAGGCCATTTGAGAATAGAGGGCAATGGCCTTTTCTTCAGTGGCTGAAAAATTCAAATCATCTTGGTCTAAATTAGCTATGGCATTGGCATAAATCGTGGCTTCAGGCAAATAATTCCCTGTCCCATCAAGACGTTCCTCTCTAGGCAAGTCGGAGACAACTTGTCGATACACTTCTGAATCAGCAAGCACAAAATCCCTTTTATCCCGATCACTGATCGTGATGTCTGACATATCAACCACTGCTGCTAAGTCTAGGGCAAGAGCCCTCATATCGTCGCTCGATCCTTTGTTCGGTCTCGTAAAGAAAAGCGCCTGAAAGGCCTTGTTAGTGACAAGAGGCTCACCCTTTGCATCATATATTTGACCCCGAACTCCTGGACTGGAAATTGTTTTTTGACTAGCCGTGGCTAATTTTGTCTGGTAAAATGCTTGATCGACCAGTTGCATGTATGCTAGTCTAGCAATCAACCCCAAGAAAAGGACAACAACAGTTGCAAAGATAAGGTATAAGCGACCTGTCGTCACCTCTTGATAACCATGTTTTCGTTTTTTTTTCCAAAATTTAGCGCTTCTTTTTGAAGACAATGGGTGTTCTCATTTCTCTTAAAATCTTTTCCCTATTTTATCATAATTTTTAGAAAAAAGGCAGACTAAAAAATAAGCATTTAATGAATGAATAGCTTACTTTGATAGGCTATGCTTTTTACCTTAACAAATCTACGAATGATTGCCCAAAACTAATCAGCTTTTCTATTTTAAACATAGTTTCACCATTGGTTTTCCTATTTCATAAAAGGTTAGTTTGACAAAAATGCTAAAAATATTGCTATAATAGGTACTATTAATTGAAAGAGGTACTCCTATGAGAAATCAAACCATTATGCAATACTTTGAATGGTATCTGCCAAGCGACCAAAACCACTGGAACCATTTGAAAGAAGATAGCCAACACCTAGCCGATATGGGTATTACCAAAGTCTGGATGCCACCTGCTTTTAAGGGAACAGGCAAAGATGACGTGGGTTACGGTGTCTATGACCTTTTTGACTTAGGAGAATTTGACCAAAAAGGAACTGTGGCCACCAAATACGGGACAAAAGATGAGTATCTAGACGCGATTCAGGCCCTAAAAAACGTTGGTATTGCTCCGATCGCTGATGTCGTCCTCAACCACAAAGCTAATGGGGATGCTCTTGAAACTTTCAAGGTCTTACGCATGGACCCGAATGACCGTCAAACACCCATTTCAGAGCCGTTTGAAATTGAGGCTTGGACGCATTTTAAGTTTCCCGGTCGGGGTGATACCTACAGTGATTTCAAGTGGCATTGGTACCATTTTTCTGGCACTGATTTTGATGCGAGAAATCAGGAAACTGGCGTCTATATGATTCTAGGGGATAATAAAGGCTGGGCAGATGATGATACGGTAGACAATGAAAATGGCAATTATGACTACCTCATGTTTACAGACATCGATTACAATCATCCAGATGTGTTAGCCCACACACACGACTGGATGGATTGGTTTGTTGAAACCACTGGTGTAGCAGGATTTCGACTAGATGCCATCAAACATATCGATCAAAACGTCATGAAGGATTTGATGCAACACGCCCAGGAACACTATGGGGAGGCTTTCTATGTTTTTGGGGAGTACTGGAACAGTGACTTTGATGCCAAAGATAGTTACCTTAATGAAACCGAATTTACCTTTGATTTGGTCGATGTGGGCTTGCACATGAACTTTTACCAAGCTGGACTGGCTGGTGGCTATTATGACTTAAGAAATTTATTCCAAGGAACACTGGTCGAGCATATTCCAACGTCTGCGGTTACCTTTGTGGAAAACCACGACACACAACGCGGTCAGGCCTTAGAATCAGCTATCGAAGACTGGTTTAAACCGATTGCTTATGGCGCTATTCTATTGCGTGAACAAGGTCTACCTTGTGTCTTTTACGGTGACTATTATGGGATTGAGGGGGAATTTGGACAGCCAAGTTTCCAAGACATCATTGATAAGTTACTTTATATCCGTCAGAATCATGCTTATGGAGAGCAGATAGACTATCTAGATGACGCCAATTGTATTGGATGGACTCGTTTAGGTAACGATGAGCACCCTGATGGTGTTGCCGTTATTATCAGTAATGGAGACATCAATGAAAAACGCATGCATGTCGGTAGCTTAAACGCAGGGAAAGTTTTTGTCGACTACACTGGGAACCATGACTTCGAAGTGATCATTGATGAAGAGGGTTGGGGAATGTTTCCTGTCAACGGAGGGTCAATCTCAGCCTGGGTCAATAAAGACTGCTAACAATCCTAATCGTTCAGGATCTCTGGCGGGAATCAGCATCGTATCAACATGCAGAAACCCCGTTCAATAAGCACAAAAAAACTCGGAGATTTCCGAGTTTTTTAGCGTTTATTATTCACCACCGAGGTAGTATTCTGCCGTTACTTTCAAGTTTTCATCAAATTCAAATACAAGTGGTGGGAAGTTTGGAATTTCAACATCCATGATTTCATCATCAGACAAGCCTTTGATGTGTTTAACAAGAGCACGGATAGAGTTACCATGGGCACCAACAAAGACATTTTTACCTTCTTTAAGGGCTGGCGCAATCTTGTCTTCCCAATATGGAAGGGCACGTTCAAGCGTTACTTTCAAGTTTTCTGCATCGGGAATAACTGAGTCATCAAGCAAGGCATAACGACGGTCAGTGTGTGCTGAGTGCTCGTCATCTTTTGCCATTTCTGGAGGCAAAACATCATAAGAACGACGCCAGATGTGTACTTGCTCATCACCGAATTGCTCAGCTGCTTCAGCCTTGTTTTTACCAGTTAAGCCACCGTAATGACGTTCGTTCAAGCGCCAAGATTTTTCAGTTGGTACCCAAAGCTGATCGGCTGCTTCAAGAGCCAAGTTAGTTGTTTTGATCGCACGTTTCAAAACTGAAGTGAACGCTACATCAAATTCGATTCCTGCTTCTTTAATTAATTTACCAGCATCAATCGCCTGTTGTGTTCCTTTTTCAGACAAGTCCACATCTGCCCAACCAGTGAAGAGATTTGCTTTGTTCCATTCTGACTCACCGTGGCGAGCAAAAACTAATTTTACCATGTTTAAGGGTTCTCCTTTTTACTTTTGTGAAAACTATGTTTACCCTTCTATTTTACAAAAAAACATCTCAAAAAGCTATTATTTTTCAAAAAAGTTTTCAACTAGGACTCGAGTCTGATTTTCTAACATAAAATACTTCCACTTAAATATTTAACGAAAAAATGGTATAATCAACTAGCTAGATAGTCAGCAACTAGTTGATTGTCCCTGTCCCTAAACCATTTTTGGTCTAGTGTAAGTTCTGTATTAACTTCCTTTTCAAGTGAGTATAGTTATGAAAAACGCTCAAGTTGATTATAAAAATTAGGCATCGTAGAACCTACGCGTTCTACTATTATCCACTTTGAACAAGTGGTCGCTGGTAAAGTGATCCTAGACAGTATTTATTTCCTGCCCAATCTATATATCACTCTCTAGCTTGTCCTAAAACCACTTCTTGACATTAATACTACTTTTAAGCTTATAAAGTCCATAACTCTAGCCTAAAAAGTATCGAATTAGCAGATTGGTTTATTTTGATTGTGATAATGTCATAAAATCTTTTGCCCCCTAGACTTTGGCTGTCCAAGGGGAATGAGGTGTTTCTCCTAATAGAGATAAGGCAATGTTAATGAAGACTTCGTTGATCTTGGTCAATTAGTGACAGCATAATAGCTTCTCTTATCCATGAACTCCAAAATAGAGTGGACTCCTTGATTTCGTCAGATATATCGGAATCGAACAAAGCATAAGTATGGTGTCTCGCTTCTTTAAAAATGAGGTTATAAAAATGATAAAAATAGGTATCGACAAAATTGGTCTCGCCTTACCAAACTATATTTTAGATTTAAAAGATTTGGCAAAAGCTCGCAATACAGACCCTGGTAAATACACTATTGGTCTCATGCAAAAAGCAATGGCTATTGCTCCAGTCACCCAGGATATCGTGACCCTTGCTGCTGAGGCCGCTGCTCAAATTTTAACGGAAGAGGACAAGGCTGCCATTGACATGGTTATTGTTGGAACAGAAACCGGTATTGACCAATCCAAGGCTGCCGCTGTCTACATCCATGGTCTCTTGGGTATTCAACCATACGCTCGCGCGATTGAGCTCAAAGAAGCCTGTTATTCTGCTGCTGCAGGATTAGAATTCGCTCGAAATCATATTGCTAATCGTCCAGAGTCAAAGGTGTTGGTTATCGCTAGCGATATTGCTAAGTATGGACTCCTATCTGGTGGCGAATCTACGCAAGGGGCTGGTGCAGTCGCTATGCTTATCTCAGCCAACCCAAGTATTCTTGAGCTCAATTGGGACAATGTGTACCAAACCAGAGACGTCATGGATTTTTGGAGACCAAACTATTGTCCCTACCCAGAGGTTGATGGACGATTTTCAACAGAGCAATACACGGACTGTCTACAGACTACATTTACACAATATCGTCAACAAAATGGTAAAACCCTAGATGATTTTGCTGCTGTTTGTCTCCATATTCCATTTGCTAAACAAGGTCTGAAGGGGTTGCAATCTCTCAATCCATCAAAAAAACATGAGGAACGCTTCATAGAAGCCATACGCTACAACCAAGTGGTTGGCAATATCTATACAGGGTCGCTCTTCCTCTCCTTGCTATCCCTATTAGAACAAAGCAAAGGCTTAACTGCAGGTGATGAGATTCTCCTATATAGCTATGGCTCAGGTGCTGTTTGTGAGCTTTTCTCAGCACGTCTCGTTGATGGTTACCGCGATCATCTCAACCCAAATCGTTTAGAAGAGCTGGCCAAGCGCCAAATCCTTTCTATCACTGACTATGAAGCCATTTTCTTTGAGACCATTCCTCTTGACGATCAGGGTAATAGCCCTGAACTACGACATGATGATAGCCGGTTTGCTCTCCAAAGAATTGAAAATCATAAGCGAATTTACCGTAAAAAATAATTGAATATTAAAAACGAGCCCCTCCATTGGGGCTCGCTTTTGTATGACTTTTCGAAAACCAAACTGAGACCTTGTTTTCGTTTAATTGATAATTTCAGTTCTATCTGCAACTGTGTCGTCTTGTCCATGTTTAATTTTCACTAAACAGTATAGTGTAGTCATCCAAGGAGAAAAACCACTACTGCTTGGATGAGGTTCTGACAATCCCATCTACTTCAAACCCATTTTGAGTGAATTTCGCTTTCAGTTGGTCTATATCAAATTCACCATCTATTTGAACTTCAATAATGACTTTGCCATCTTTTCGTGGAATATTAACAGTATGTGAAATATTAAGGTTCTCTTCTGAAATCAGATGAATAATTTTTTCCAAAACACCGATTCCATTATCAGCAATCAAGCGTACACGGACACCATCCTCACCGTAACCAGAGACTTCTAAGAAGGCCTTAAAGACATCCTTATCCGTAATAATGCCACTAATCATATCATGGTCAACGACTGGTAGAACACCAATGCTGTGCGTCAGCATGAGAGCGACAGCGTCCTCTAGACTGGCCAACTTAGAGACCGTAATAACGTCATTTATCATGATCTGCCCGACCTTGGTTTTATTCAGCAGGTAATTCATTTCATAGATAGAAAGGCTGGTCGCTTTGGATGGACTTGCTTCAGCAATGGTTCCTTCTGTTACCAGTCCAACCAACTTGTCATTTTCAATGACGGGTAAGCGGTGAATCCCATGTTCTCTCATCAAGTCTGCTGCAGATGCAACTGTTGTTTCAGGGCTAACGTAGATAACCTTTTTGGTCATAAAATCTTTAACTGCCATAGACGCCTCCTTTGAATTTCTATTTTCATTATAGCACTTTTGGAAGCGTTTCGCTAGTTTTCATTAAAAGTTTTCACAACACACTGATTGAAGTCCCAGCCCCTCTTTTACTCTTTTTAAGTATCACAAAATATGTCATAAATAGAGCCTCTTGTGAGATTATTGAGTTACCCGATAGTATGGCTGTATCCTCTCCCATCCTTTTATTAATTCATTATCTAACTCTTCAATAGAGGAAAACTGACTTAAATCTGGTAGATCGTATTTGACCTGGACTTTACGGACACAACCTTTTTCGACAGATTCAATGAGAGCTTGACGGTTATCTTCTGTCATCTCCACTCTACGACTCGTCCCGTTTTCTTGTGCAAAATAGTAAAGACCATCTTGACATGGCAAGTCGAGAACTCGATTTAATCTTGAAAGAGTATCTTCTGCTAAGGAGCGCTCAATGACGCTTACCTCCAGCGAGACACCGAGACTTTTCGTATCCTGTATGACCCTTAAAGCTATGGCTGGCTCTTGAGAGCTCCTTGTCTCCTCAATAAAATAGGCCCAAAAGTGTGGCCGCAGGATTTGCGCCTGGTTCATCCATTGGCTGGTTGTTTGACGGTTAAAGCCTGGAACCCTTTTTTCAAGAGCCTGCGCTAATGCTGTAAAAGCATTTCTAGCTTGTTGCCCTTGACTTTTTAAGCCTTCCATTTCAGCAGCATGCGGCCCCGCTTTAGCGGGAGAAACATACTTTTCTCCTTGATGAGCTATAAAAGTAGACAGTTTATCTATTAACTTTTGGTAATCCATCACAACCTCTTTCTATGGCTTAGCCCATTTTGATCTACTGGTAGTTATTATCTCTTATGTCAACTGGTGCATTGGACTGTAAATGAACTGGTTCAAGAACCCATTGGTCACTCGTTTGGTCCTTGTAGCGTGTCGCCAGAGTATTTTCAAAAGTGTTTCCGAAAATACTAGTCATGCCAACATAAGACGAATGTTGACCAACCGTTGCTCCATAGGCGACCAATTGTCCTTGAGGATTATAGTAGGGTAAAAAGGCATTATGACTAATTGTAATATTGTTTGACATCACGGGTTGACTAGTCGTCCAGTCATAGTTGGGATCAATCGCTCGCATCATGCCACCATCCCAAGGAGAAATATTGTGAGAAGTATCCAGTTGAATGGCCTCAGCATAAAAATTATGGAGGTCACGATCACCAATCTCAGTCACCTGTGTCAGTTCAGGCGCATACCCTTCAAAACGATTGCCATTAAAAACAGAGTCTTGTAAGCCCCCTAAGTCAAAAATATGGCTGGACATTTTATGGACCATGGAAAACTGATTGTTCTCAATTTGCCAACCATAGCCATGATTAGTCATGATCAACAATTGATTGCCATTAACCAAGTCACTGGCTTTAAAGGTCAGCCCATTCATTAGAAAATGCGAGACCCCGTCATAGCCAGTCACGCCAGTAGCTAACCCAAACCAACGGGCAGAGCCTTCAACGATTAATTCAGTTTCCTGCCCCCGCAGTTCAACATTTGACCGTAGTAAGAGGTATTCTGACTCTGGAGTCGCGGATCCAATGCGGTACTGGCCCTTTGGAAATCGAACCACAACAAAGCTATACTGGCTGGTTAAATCCATTGCCTCTTGAATCAATTGATTGTTGTCGCGAGGCAGGGCTGTCGCATCAAGCGGAATATCATAAACATAGGCTAACTGATGAAAACTAAGAGAATCCACTGTCTGTCCATCTTCAAGAGTCACCGAGTAGGTTTCGTAATCATCCGTTTTGGTAATCGTTTCAACTCTAGCTGATCCAACTCTGTCTAACAGTTCCACTTCCTGCCCTAAGGCAAAACCAGTTGCTTCTTCAGCGAGAAAGTCCTCAGCAATGCCTGAGACTTTTTCATCACGCCCAAAGTTCAGGGTGTAAACAATATTTTGTTTGTCACCTTCTTCTATCTGCTCTAGAGATTCCACCCTCGCCAATCGATTTTGATAAGGCGCTAGGGAAGGGTCTTCCTCAATGGCTGCCGGACTGATGAGCATCTGTTGCCCTTTTGAAAATTTCCCCTCAACCTCAGGTTGCTCTTCCTTTTGAGGTGAAGATGTTAATGACCATTTTGGCCAACTAAAGGAAAATTTAGGAAGATGAAACTGTGGCGAGTTTGTCACAAGATAGACCATAAATAAGAGCATCAAAAAGACAGATAAACTCAGTAACACTCGCTTATCTCTTTTCCTAGCTCGTTCTCGTCTTAGTTCCTGTAACGTTTTTTTCTTCTGATCCACACTTATCTCCTAAAAAGCAATACCTCTATCTTACCAAAATAAGCACAAAAAAACACTTTTTTCTAGCGAAAAAAGTGGAGATTCTATAATTTTTCATGACGACCTGGCTTATTGTCCCACTCCAGTTTAAAGGATTTTCGAACAAAATAACAGTGAATCGCTGTTGCCAATCCAGCAATCAAGAAAGCTATAGGGAAAACCCAGACCCAGGGAAGATAAAAAAGCGTCTCACCAAATAAAAAGATTAAAGCAATCGTTATTGCCATAAAAATAAGAACAGGTAGTAAACAACCCTTAAGCCACCCATTTGAAGGTTGATAACGGATCAATGAACTCCCTAGAAAAACACCAAACGCTAAAATATTGGTTGAAAAGGCAAATACTTCCAGATTGAAGACAAAGTCTCTTTTGAAACTTTCCTTAGGTGATAAAGGACGGTAGCGACTCCCTTCGGGATTCCAAACCTAAGTTTTGAGCCTAAGGTCTCCAAACTTCCGAGTGCCTGAAACTATTGCGTTTCAGGCACTTTTATCACAGCGGAAAGTTTCGATAATTTCTCGCTTAGCTCGCAAAAGATCATCTCTTTAAAACCTTGCTAGAACTTTGTAATGTCCTGTTGACAGAAAAACTAGGGTTTGTCTACGTTCTCATACTTCTGCTCCCTTAGATAGTTGGATAGCGGCATTTAGTAACATTATTATGGCAATAAAAATAAGGTAATCTCTTACAAGCGAGGGCCAAATACGTTCTTGTTTTTCTGAAGTCATCAAACTCCTCCTCCGTCATTCCAATTTTCGTTTGCGAAACGGACAAAGCTTAACCCAACAAGGTTGAACAGGTTGCAAGGCAGGAATAAAGCATACCTTTCAGTAACTGTCTCATTCTTAGACGCTTTTAATCCCTCTTATAATTAGTATACAAACTAAAGCAAAAACCGTAAAGAAAAACCCGCCAAAGCGAGTTTAGACTTAACCACCAAGATAGGCTTTTCGAACGTCATCAGACGTGAGCAACTCTTGACCTGTTCCTGAAAGGACGATAGAGCCTGTCTCAAGCACGTAACCACGATTCGAAATAGACAAGGCCATATTGGCATTTTGTTCAATCAGAAGGACTGTCGTGCCCTGTTTTTGAATATCTTGAATGATGTCAAAGATTTCTTGAATAAAGATTGGTGCCAATCCCATCGATGGTTCATCCAACAGCAACAATTTAGGGGTTGACATGAGCGCTCGTCCCATGGCTAACATTTGTTGTTCACCGCCAGAAAGGGTCGCAGCATCCTGATTTTTTCGCTCCTCTAAGCGTGGGAAACGGTCAAATACTTTTTTTAGATTTGCTTGGTTTTCGTCCCGATCTTTTTTCAAAAAGGCTCCCATTTCCAAATTTTCTAGAACTGTTAAGCCTGAAAACACATGGCGACCTTCAGGAACATGAGAGATCCCTGAGGCAACAATTTTTTGAGCAGGTACCTTTTGAATCTCATTCCCTAAAAAGGAGATACTACCGTTAGACGGACGAACAAGACCAGAGATTGTTCTTAGAATAGACGTTTTTCCGGCACCATTAGCCCCAATTAAGGAAACGACTTCCCCTTCATTAACTTCAAAGGTGACATCCTTAACCGCCTGAATGACGCCATAATGAACCGAGAGTTGATCTACTTTTAACATTGACATTAGGCTTCACCTCCCAGATAGGCTTCAATCACGCGTTTATTGGTTTTAATGTCTTCAGGCGTTCCGTGAGCAATCAAACGGCCATACTCAAGAACATAGATACGCTCCGTCACTTCCATGACCAGACTCATATCGTGTTCAATCAACATAATGGTTATATCAAACTGCTCCTTCAGTTGTCGAATGAGGGCCGTTAATTCAGCCGTCTCTTGAGGATTCATCCCTGCAGCAGGTTCATCTAAAAACAAGATTTTTGGTTCTGTTGCCAAGGAACGAACAATTTCCAACCGACGTTGTCGCCCATAGGGAAGATTTTTCGCAAGCGTGTCCGCTTCTTTGTCCAAATCAAAGATAGCTAACAATTCTAAAGCCTTTTCTTTGAGGCTGGCCTCAGATTGGTAAAACTTTGGTAAGCGTAAGAAGGAGGCAGGGACATGCGACGAATGATGATTTCCTAAACCTACCAAGACATTTTCTAAGACAGTCATGTTCTTAAAGAGGCGAATATTCTGAAAGGTGCGGCCTAGACCCGCTGCTGCAATCTTATAAGGAGCTTTTCCATTCAGCAATTTCCCATCTAGGGTCACTGTCCCTTCGCTAGGTTCATAAACACCCGTCAGGAGGTTAAATAGGGTTGTCTTTCCAGCGCCGTTTGGCCCGATAAGCCCAACGAGTTCCCCGCGTTCGAGTTCTAGTGTTACATCACCAACTGCTGTTAATCCGCCGAAGTGCTTAGTCAGATTTTTGACCTCAAGTAATGCCATCTACTTTTCCTCCTTTTTTTGAAACAGCCTGGACAAGGTCAATTCTTTGGTTCCCAAGAGTCCACCAGGTCGGAAAATCATAATGAGAACCAGAGCTAACGCATAGATAATCATCCGAATGTCTGAGACGCTTTGTAAAAGAACATTGATGATTCCTAAAAGGACTGCCGCAATAATGGAACCGGTCATCGAACCCAAACCACCTAAAACGATGATAATTAAGACATTGACAGACGTCATAAAGGCAAAGTCTTTGGGAACAATGGTTCCGATATACCCTGCTTGAAGGCTACCAGCAACAGCTGCAGTCATGGCGCCGATGACAAAAGCTGCCACCTTAACTTTTGTCGTGCTAACTCCCATAGACTCGGCGGCTATTTCATCCTCGCGAACAGCAATCGTTGCCCGTCCCATAGGACTACGTAAAAAGTTCATAATCAATACAATTGAAAGCACAGCTAAGCCAAAGACCCATTCCCAACTTGTAAAGGGAGGAATCCCCATAATCCCAGCAGCTCCATTGGTTAAACTACCACCATTGATGATTAAAATACGCACAATTTCTGCAACCCCAAGGGTGGCAATGGCTAGATAGTCCCCTTTGAGTCTAAGCGTTGGAATACCAACCAAGGTCGCTACAAGGCCAGCAATGACCATGCCAATCACGATTGTCAAAACAAAGCCACCGTACGTTGGCATCTGTTTACCAATGATGGCTGTTGTGTAGGCACCAATGGCCATAAACCCTGCATGCCCTAGTGAAAATTGGCCAGAAAAACCTACAATAAGGTTGAGTCCTGCAGCTAAAATAATGTTTATGCCGATTTGCTGTAAAATTTGAACATAGTAAAAATTAATAACACCAGTGTTAATCAGGAGCGATAGTAAGACATAAAGGCCTACGACTAATGCTAGCCAAGTTAAGTTAGCTTTTAAATTTTGTTTCATACTAGACCTTCTCCTTTATATTTTTACCCAAAATTCCTGCAGGGCGAACCAGTAAAATTAAAATGAGTACTGCGTAAACGACCCCATCTCGGAAGTCAGACAGCCCAAAAGCGATAGCCATCGTTTCCAAAATACCGATGACAAAACCACCCAAGGCAGCGCCAGGAATAATCCCAATACCACCAAGGACCGCCGCAACAAAGGCTTTAAGACCTGGTGTCATCCCCATCAAGGGTTCGACAGAATTATAGTAAAGACCGATCAATACACCTGCTGCACCTGCCAAGGCAGAGCCCAAGGCAAAGGTAAAGCTAATGGTCTGATTCACATTAATTCCCATTAATTGCGCTGCATCACTATCAACAGAAACAGCTCGCATAGCTTTCCCCATCTTGGTTTTTTTTACGATGAATTGCAAAAGCACCATCAATAACAGGGAAACACCCAAGATAATAAGCTGTATATTTGTCACTGAGATAGGCCCTAAATCATAACTGACTGTTTTGATAGCTTGAGGAAAGGCCCGTGTATTCGCTCCAAAAAAATAGACCATGGTGTATTCAAGGAAAAAGGAGACCCCAATCGCTGTAATCAAAGCTGCAATTCGCGTTGATTGCCTTAAGGGGCGATAGGCTAAAAATTCAATGGTCACACCCAAAGCAGCTGCTCCAACCATCGCCAGAATGAGGGCTAAAAAGAAGTTCATCTGGAAGCTATTGATTAAAAAATAGCCCATAAAAGCCCCCATCATATAAATATCGCCATGAGCAAAGTTAATAAGCTTGATAATTCCATACACCATGGTGTATCCTAAGGCCAGAAGAGCATAAACACTTCCTAAAATAAGGCCATTTACAAGCTGTTGAATCATAGTGGCACCGCACTTTCTATCATCTTTTTTATCGTTTAGAAAACAAAGATAAATCAGTTCAGTAAGAACTGATTTATCAAGGAGATTATCTAACTGGTACCGCCCTATTTTGCCTCAAGGACTTCAACACCAGAGACTTTGCCATCTGTAAAGCTGATGACATAAGCAGATTTCACCACATTGTGGTTCTCATCCACAGACATGGTACCAGTTACACCTTCAAAATCGCTTAATTTAGCTAGGTTGTCTTTAATGTCAACAGAAGTTGATGCACCTTGAGCTGCTTCTGCTGCCATGTAGACAGAGTCATAAGCGAGGGCAGAGAACATGGATGGTTCTTCACCATATTTTGCAACATATGCGTCATAGAATTTCTTAGCTTTTTCAGAACCCTCAGTAGAGAAACCAGACAAGTAATGTACGTCAGTCGCAGCAGTTCCAGCTTTTTCTAAGAATACTGGGCTATCGAATCCATCAGGACCAGCAATTGGAGCATCAATTCCCAAATCACGAGCTTGTTTAACGATAGCTCCTGTTTCTTCATAGTAACCTGGCATGATTATCGCATCAAAGTCAAGGTCCTTGATCTTCGTTAAAGCTGCTTGATAGTCTTTATCACCAGAAGCAAACGTTAAGGTTTCTACGATTTCGCCTGTATAGTTTTCTTTAAAGGAATCTGCAATTCCTTTCGCATAATCACTGGAGTTATCATAGTAAAGAACAACTTTTTCAGCTTTTAAGGTATCTGTTGCATAACTTGCTAACAAATCTCCTTGGAAACTGTCAACAAAGGTTGCTCGGAAGAAAAACTCATTAACTGTTGTTCCATCAGCTGCATAAACAAGGTTATCTTGTGTTCCGGATGGTGTAATCATCGGAACACCACCACGCGTTACATTGGCCGTTGCGGCTGCAGATGCACCAGATGTTGCAGGACCAATGATAACATGAGCTCCTTCTGCCACAAGACTGGTTGCCACTGTAGCTGACTCTGCTGTTTCTGACTTATTGTCTTTAGAAATAACTTCTACTTTTTTACCATCAATACCGCCAGCAGCATTAATCTCTTCTACGGCAAGATCTGCACCATTTTTTTCGGTATTTCCGTATGAAGCGACGTTGCCACTTAGTTCAAAGTTGTAACCAACTTTAATGGTATCCCCGATAGCGTTAGAGGCTGTTTGTTCAGAACTACCGGAATTAGAGGTTGAATTGCTTCCTCCAACCTCTCCACAGGCTACTAAAAATGCAGCGCTAGCAAAAGTCAAAAGGGTCATTGCTAATTTTTTTGATGTCATTGTGTTCTCCTATCAATTACTTCTTTTTTTCAAAGTATAACTAATATACACAATTGTCAGAAAATTGTCAATAATGAATGTCCTAGAAAGCGTTTTTATTTTAAAAGTTTTTCTAATTTTCTGCTATTGCGACAGAATCTGAGTCCCGCCAAAGGTTCCCTACAAAGTCTTGATTCAAGTCTTTCAGATAAGATGGGACAACACGCTTAACGAATTTTTCGGCTGAAAGTTGTTGGACTAACATTTCTACCTGGTCTTGGTCAACATAGATGACGGCATAACGACCTCGACGAGAGACATATGCAACATCTCCCACATGTTTTATTTTTTTGACATCGCGGTAATAATTCAAGTAAACGACGATGCTTTTTCGTTCTCTTTTTTCAAACATATTCTTCTCCTTTCCTTTTATTATAACAAAAAATAGCCCAAGTGACTGCCAAATAATAGCAACGTTTTATCTAATCTCCCTTTAAAACATCTGTGAAGAGCTGCCTTCGGCTTCTGTGACCCAGACTATTTGCTAAATAAAAGAATACTAAAAAGGCCAAGTCTTAGACTCAGCCTACTAATGAGGTAACCCCCTTATTTTAAATCAGATGTTTCCATAATGGCATCGATAAACCCATAAGCAAGGGTTTCTTCAGCATCCATCCAGAAATCACGTTCTGCATCTTTATGGATTTGTTTCACTGTCTTACCTGAGTTCTCAGAGAGGATTTTCTCAAGTCGTTTACGGGTTTTTAACAAGCGCTCTGCTGCAATGGCCATATCTGTTTGTTGCGTGCCTGCAGCTGTTCCACCCATTGGTTGATGAATGAGATATTCTGCATTTGGCAGCATGAACCGTTTACCCTTAGCACCTGATGAGGCAATAATGGTACCCATAGAGGCAGCCACACCCATCACGATGGTTTGAACATCAGATTTGATGAAATTCATGGTATCGACAATTGCAAGACCAGCTGAAACAGAGCCACCAGGTGAGTTAATGTAAAGATAGATATCTTTAGTATTGTCCTGAGCATCCAGGAAGAGCAATTGGGCAATCACTGAGTTTGCCATATTGTCTTCAACAGGTCCTGTTAACATGATAATACGGTCTTTAAGAAGGCGAGAGTATATATCATAAGAGCGTTCGCCACGGCTAGTTTGTTCAATAACTACTGGAATCATATCGTTCTCCTTTTTAGTCATAAGATAATACTTAAAATGTTATATTGCCATTATATCTTTTTGGTCAATAAAGGTCAAATTTTTAGCACAAATAGAACTCAGTTTTAGATAACAAGCCTGAGGCAGACTATCCAGTTCTTCTTCTGCATCCATAAAGAGCTATCCATTTATTTTCCTTCCCAATCTCGCAAACATCTGCCAGACAGCTTCACATTAATAGAAAAAGGACAAGGCCTTAATAACATCGTTACCTTGACCTTATCCAGACTATTTATGGATATTCTGAACTGTTTAGCAAAATGGTAAGTTTCGACAAAAGAAATCTGACTTCAAGACCATTAAGCAATGATAGAAGAGATTGTCTTATTTTGTTCCAAAGAGACGATCGCCAGCATCTCCAAGACCTGGGACAATATAACCATACTCATTGAGTTTTTCATCTAAGGCAGCTGTATAAATATCAACATCTGGATGTGCATCTTGCAAGGTTTTGACGCCTTCTGGCGCTGCTACCAAGCAGACAAATTTAATATTGGTTACCCCACGTTTTTTAAGGGAATCCACTGCTAATACAGCTGAACCACCTGTGGCCAACATAGGATCCACGAGGAAAATTTGGCGTTGTTCAATATCAAACGGTAACTTAACTAAGTACTCTACTGGTTGAAGGGTTTCCTCATCACGGTACATCCCGATATGGCCAACTTTAGCGGCAGGCGTTAAGCTCAACAAACCATCAACCATCCCGATACCTGCTCTTAAAATGGGCACAATCGCTAATTTTTTACCAGCAATTTGTTTTTGGACGGTTTTTGTAATCGGTGTTTCAATTTCGACATCTTCCACCGGAAGATCACGCAACACTTCATATCCCATCAGCATGGCGATCTCATTGACCAGGTCACGAAAATCCTTGGTTGACGTTTCAACCCGGCGTAAGATGGACAGTTTATGCTGAATTAATGGATGAGAAATAACTTGGAATTTTCCCATGATAGCCTCCTTAATCTATTCTTCTAAAATTATACCAAAAAAGACTTAAAAAGGCATGTGTCAATCGACACTTTTAAAAAAGCTAGTCATCCTTAGCCAACACATTGATCAACCGACTGCACGCTTCCTGAATGACATCAAAAGGTGCTGCGATATTAAACCGTACAAATTGACGCCCAGCAGTCCCAAAAGTTGTCCCATCACTCAAGATTAGGCCTGCTTCATCACGGTATTTAGCCTTGAGTTCTTGGTCATCGAGATTGTAGGCAGAGAAGTCTAGCCAGATGAGATAACCTGCTTCTGGAACCATGACCTTAATCTCTGTCTGGCTTTCTAGTTGGTCCTTGACATAGGTGACATTTTGCTCTAAAACAGGCTTGAGAGCATTTAACCAACCTTCTCCGTGAGTAAAGGCTGCCTCAGTCGCCACAAGACCAATCGTTGGAACTTCATGTTGGTTATTGGCCAAACGTTGCTGGGTGAATTTTTTCCTTAGCGATGGGTTAGGAATCAAGGCGTAGCTATTTTTGGTCCCGGCTATGTTAAAGGTTTTAGTTGCACTGGCTAGCGTAATGGAAATATCTTTAAAGGCATCATCGACTGTATTGAAACTAATATGTTGATTGCCAAAAAGCGTTAAGTCACGATGAATTTCATTAACAATGATGAGCACATTGTGTTTGAGACAGATGTTGCCAAGTTTTTGAAGTTCCTCACGCGTCCAGACACGGCCACTAGGGTTTTGAGGGTTGCAGAGAACGTAAACTTTGATGTCATGAGTAACAATATCTTGCTCCAACTGCTGAAAATCAATCTGATACCGCCCCTCAATATTAACCAATTCATTTTTAACTAACTGACGATTCAACAGTTGGACGGTTCGAGGAATTGGTCCATAATAAGGCGTGTTAATCAGCACGGCATCACCTTCTGATGTCAAAGCTTGTAAAGCGATAGACAGCGACGGAACGACACCTGATACAAAGAGAATTTCGTCAGCTTTTACGGTATTGCTATAGTGCTTGGCCTCCCAATCAACGACGGACTGGTAGAGGCTTTCTGCTTCATAGGCATAGCCATAATCATCTGATGCGACATAGTCTGCCATAGCTTGTTTGATTTCTGGCGCAATGTAAAAATCCATATCTGCTATCCAAAGAGGCAGAAGCCTTTGGTCTTTCTCCACTTCTCTCCATTTAACGGAATGAGTGGTCAGCCGATTTGGCCGCTTGGTAAAATCATAAGTCATGTTAAGCCTCCAGTGCTTGTTTCAAATCAGCTATTAAATCATCTGCATCCTCAATACCTATCGACAAGCGCAATAAGTCATCCATCAAACCATAGCTGTGCCGCACCTCAGCTGGAATATCTGCATGGGTCTGAGTTGTTGGATAAGTGATTAGACTCTCGACGCCACCTAAACTCTCCGCAAAGGTAAAGAGTTTTAAGGTGTTAAGAATGGTCGGAATTTTCTCCTCGTCAACAACTTTAACAGAGATCATTCCCCCCTTACCTGGGTATAAAACATCTGTAACCTTCTCATGGTTTTGTAGAAAAGCAACCAATTTTTGAGCATTGCTCGTTGACCGTTCCATCCGCAAGGCTAATGTTTTAAGTCCTCTCATCAGAAGGTAGGAATCAAAAGGCGATAAAACTGCTCCTGTCGTGTTAAGGTTGTAGAAATACTGATCATAGAGTTCTTGATCGCTAGTCATCACAGCACCAGCTAACACATCATTGTGCCCAGAAAGGTACTTGGTTGCTGAATGAAGAACGACATCGGCACCGTCTTTAACCGGTGTCTGATAAATTGGGCTATAAAAGGTATTATCCACAATGACCTTAGCCGCTGTACTGTGAGCTGCTGCAACAATCGAAGCTATATCATATTCCAGCATGAGCGGGTTGGTCGGTGTTTCAACGTAGACCACATCGTAGGTTTTTGTAGCAATTTCAGCCAGTAATTCCTCCTCAGTATTGACATAGGTAAAGTGAAAACGCCCTTCTGCTTCTTGCTGGTTAAACCATCTGAAAGAGCCCCCATAAAGATCACGCACCGCTAAAATCTTGGTCCCGATTGGAAAGATGCTAAAGGCTAGAACAATGGCTGACATGCCAGAGCTTGTCACCAAGGCATAATCGGCATACTCAATAGCAGCCAAGGTCTTCTCCAAAGTTGAACGCGTCGGGTTCTTGGTGCGGGTGTAATCAAAACCGGTTGACTGGCCAAATTCCGGATGCTGATAGGTCGTGGAAAAATGAACAGGAGTCACTAATGCTCCCGTTTTTTCATCTGAATTAATTCCCGTCTGGGCTAAAATCGTCTCAATCTTATGGGTCATGTCTCATCCTCCAATTTCTACTCTCTATTTTATCATGAATTTAGGATACAGCCACTTTCCCCCTTTATTTTTATTAAAGATAGCTAGTTATAGATTGGGGCTATAAGCTAATTGAGCTGTATAAAAGAGGAGGCTCTGATATCTGAGCTTCCTCTTTCCTATCTCATCATGGAAAACAATAACTTGTTTTTAAATATTGACTTCTGCATCCACCCCAAATGGTATAACGCATCTAGGCGTTGCATGACCGATATTTAAGTTATAAACGGTAGATAAATCGTTATCAGAAATGTCTTCTAATAAAATTTGCTTGTATTCTTCATAATATGTTTCATTTTGAGGTTTCCCGACTAAAACACCTGAAATGACATCAAAAATACCATACTCTTTTAGAGTATTAATCATTTTTCTAAAGAGGTCTGGATCAGGTTTTTCCTCACTAGTCTCTATCAACAAAATGTTGTTCTTCCACTCCTCAAGCTTAGGAAAAAGATTTCTTTATTTTATCATATTGACTGAGACAAACCGTCATGTGAAAAACTAGAGTTTACAAACCATTACATAGTCTTCTTCATTTTCACGAACTACTTTAAAACCTACTTTTTGATACATTGATACAGCATAGTTTGCCTTTTGAACCGATAATGACACTTGCTTATAGCCTTGCTCCTTCAAAGTTAAAAGAATTTGTTTCATCAGTTTTGTTCCAATTCCCAGATGTCTATACGCCTTGAGCAGTGAAATCGAAAGGGAGGGCGTTTCATCATCAAAATGACCATAATCATTGATAATACGGGTCCATACTGCTCCTACTACCTCTCCCTCAACTTCATCAACATAGCAGATATCATTTTTCTTCCCGAAATCCGAAACATATATTTGTAGATCGGGATGCTCTATAATCTCTTTTGATGGAGCTTGTTCTCCTTCGGGGATAAAAATAGCCTCATATAGAAATCTATCCAGCAGTTTTATTTCACTCTGCTTTAATGCCCTTATTTTATAAGTCATATCAACCTCCGATTTATATCTTATTCTATTTTTCAAAATAAATCGGTAGCCATTCCAATATTATGGTAGCTTTAGTTTTTGACGCAACACCTTAGCTTTTGTTTTTCCAATCAGGAAGTCGGCTGATTTGGTCACTAAGCTCATGATGCCGTAGGCAATCACACCAACACTAACACCGATAACTAAGTGAACCACACTTGAAAACCGATCGGTGACCGGAAAAACAGCATTTAACCCGATTTCTACAAGCAGTACAAGAACCCCCATGATCAGAGTTTGTAGCAGAACCAATAGTCCACGATTGAGAAGCAATTGATGATTAAAGCCAGTGATACGCCTTGTTCTTTGATACATCATGACAATTGGGACCATTAGTCCTAGAATTGTCGATAATAGCGGACCATAAGCTCCAAAAAGATAAATGAATGGTAGTTGAACCACTAATTTAGCAAGTGTTCCATAGAGGAAATATTTGACTGCATTTCGGTTTTCAAAGAGAGCCTGCAACATGGGAGCAAGGACTGTGTAAAACCCTAAAACAAAGGTGCTAAGCATGGCGACAATAAATAAACTTAAGGCCATGGTATCTGGAACATTGTAGAACACCGTGTAAAGTGGTTTTGCAAGTATAGTTGCCCCCACAACTGCTGGAAACAGAAAGACCATCAACATGGTTAAACTGTTTTCAATCAACTGGGCAGAAGCTTTTTTATCTTTCTTGACAAAATTCTCTGTCAATAAAGGAATCCCAACTCCTCCGATTGCGATAGCGACAGAGATTAAAATCATATAAACCTTGTTAGGGTTGGCAGCAAAGTATGAAAAGAGAACTTGCAATTCTTCATTGGTGTAACGCGAAAAGAGTTCCATAGCATTGATAAAGGTGAATTGGTCGATCAATTGGAAAATTTGAATGGCCGCACCCGTAACGATAAACGGTATGGCTTCTTTAACGGTTTCAATCAAGACCGCCTTGGTTTCCATTTTCTCACCAACAGGTTTTTCTAAGAAAATGGGACCTACTAAATCAGCTTTCCAAAGGTAGTAGGCCAATACGAGGACACTGGCAATCATTCCGATAAAGGCCGCAAAGGTTGATTGAATCACTGCTTCAACGTAATCACCTGATCCCAACTTCATGATGAAGAAGGAGGCCAACAAAATCCAGATTACTCGAATAATCTGCTCAGCTACCTGACTGATAGCATAGGGTTTCATGTTGTTAAACCCTTGAAAAACGCCTCGAATAATACTCATCGATGGGAAGATTAGCACTGCCCAAGACAGACTTCGCATGACAGGCACCAGATCATCCCTAACCCCAGAGATTTCCGCAAAAAGCGGTGCCCCTATATACATAATTCCTGCCGCAATGGCACCAAGCACCAACATAAATTGAAAGGCTGTCCGAACTAGTTTGTAGCTCATTTCAGGTCGATCCATGGAATTGTACTTTGAAATCTGTTTAGCAACAGCCACGTTAATCCCTGCTGTTGAAATATTCAAGAAAATAGCATAGATATTATAGCCCATATTGAACAAGGCGTTGGCTTGATTGCCATGTTCCCCCATCAACATAAACCAAGGGATAATATAGACAACACCTAAAAGTCGACTGGCAAAATTTCCCATCGTCAGCCATAAGGTTCCTTGAACCATCTTCTCTTGCTGTGAAATAGCTTGTTTTGACATGATTTTTCCTTTTTTATGATGACGAGATTAAGGCCCTAAGAGCCATTAACAAGTCTCCAGTAGTTTAAAATATCTGTTGGCCCTTCTCGATGGCTATCGTCGAAAAGCCTAACCGTCCTGACCGGGGTGCGTCAACGAAATCAGAGATTTCTCAGATTGAAGACAAAGTCTCTTTTGAAACTTTCCTTAGGTGATAACGGACGGTAGCGACTCCCTTCGGGATTCCAAACCTAAGTTTTGAGCCTAAGGTCTCCAAACTTCCGAGTGCCTGAAACTATTGCGTTTCAGGCACTTTTATCACAGCGGAAAGTTTCGATAATTTCTCGCTTAGCTCGCAAAAGATCATCTCTTTAAAACCTTGCTAGAACTTTGTAATGTCCTGTTGACAGAAAAACTAGGGTTTGTCTACGTTCTCCGAAATCAGAGATTTCTGACTTACCGCCATTTTTCTTCGCTTTTCTTAACGCCCTTTGTATCCTATGTAGTCGAACACGCCCTAAAAAGCTAGATAAAATTCAAAAAGTTCCTAGAGGCTTTATGACTCGTCGTCTCTTTTTTCATTTTTCTTCGCTTTTCTTAACGGGCTTTGTATCCTACTTATTATAAACTTTTCTTTGGGACTTGTAAAACTTTGACTTTAGTTTTACAATAGAGTCATGTTAAAAATTGAGTCTGTATTACACATTTTAAAAAATGACCATAATTTCCGTGAGGTGATTACGGATGGTCGTTATCATTTTGACTGGTCTGGTGTGACCTTTGAAAGTATTTCTTACGATAGTCGTCAGGCTAAGGCTGATACCCTCTTTTTTGTAAAGGGAGCTACTTTTAAGCGGGAATTTTTAGAGAGCGCTGTCGCGCAAGGTTTGGCCTTTTATGTCGCTGAAAAAGACTATGAAGTTGGGATTCCTGCTATTTTAGTCAACGATATTAAGCAGGCCATGAGTCTTTTAGCCATGACTTTTTATGATTATCCACAAGATAAGCTAAAACTACTTGCCTTTACAGGAACAAAGGGAAAAACGACAGCTGCCTACTTTGCCTATCATATTCTTAAACAAAGCCACAAGCCTGCTCTCCTGTCCACCATGAATACGACACTGGATGGCGAAACCTTTTTTAAATCCCAACTGTCTACTCCTGAAAGCCTTGATCTCTTTGCCATGATGGCCCAAGCCGTCAATAATGGGCGGACGCACCTCATCATGGAAGTCTCCAGTCAAGCCTACTTGGTCAAACGCGTCTATGGGCTAACCTTTGATGTCGGTGTCTTTCTAAATATCAGCCCCGACCACATCGGGCCCATTGAGCACCCTAGTCTAGAGGACTATTTTTACCATAAGCGCCTTTTGATGGACAATAGCAGAGCTGTGATTGTCAATAGCGAGATGGACCATTTTGACCTTGTCAAAGCTCAGGTTACTGACAAACCCCACGACTTCTATGGGGGAACTTCAGACAACCAAATCCTGACCTCTAAGGCCTTTTTATTCGAGGTCAGTGGTAAATTAGAAGGCACATACGACATCCAACTCATCGGTCACTTTAATCAGGAAAATGCCATAGCTGCTGGCCTGGCCTGTTTAAGGCTTGGTGCCACTCCTTCCGATATTCAAAAAGGGATTGCCGAAACGCAGGTTCCCGGTCGCATGGAAGTCTTAACACAGGCCAACGGTGCCAAAGTCTTTGTCGACTATGCCCACAACAAAGACAGTCTTGAAAAACTGGTTCATGTTGTTCAAACCCACCAAAAAGGGAAGATTATTCTTATCATCGGTGCACCGGGCAACAAAGGTCAAAGTCGCCGCAAGGATTTTGGAGACCTGCTCAATAGCTTGCCAGACATTGAGGTCATCTTATCAGCCGATGATCCCAACTACGAAGACCCTGCCCTTATCTGTGAGGAGATTGCAGGCTACCTCACAAGACCTTATGATACCATTGTTGACCGAGAAAGTGCTATTCAAACAGCTATGACTCGCACGGCTAACTCAGACGATGCGGTTATCATTGCGGGCAAAGGGGCTGATGCTTATCAGATCATCAACGGTCAAAAAGACGACAGCTATCTCGGTGATTTAGAAGTCGCCCGCCAGTACCTCTAAAAAAATCGCTCCTCCTAGATTAAAGGAGAGCGATTTTTTTAACTTCTTTTTATTAATTGGCGTTTCCATTCCTGTTAGCCTTTATAAAGGCTAAGGGCAGCCTCATCGGCAATAATAGTCACATCTGGGTGACGCTGCAAGATAGAAGCTGGTAAGTCTTCTGTCACTGGTCCTTCCAACAATCCTGCAATGGCTTCCGCCTTTTCAGACCCATAAGCCATGAGGACAATAGCCTTAGCCTTCATGATGCTTGCAATTCCCATAGAGACAGCCTGGCGAGGAACATCTTCTGGATTCTCAAAGAAACGGGCATTGGCTTCAATGGTTGATGGTACTAAATCAACCACGTGCGTCTGTTGGTCAAATGGCGTCCCAGGTTCATTAAAACCTATATGGCCATTTCGTCCAATCCCTAGAATCTGCAAGTCAATCGGGTTGTCTTGGATGATGGCTTCATAGGCTTCTGTTGCTTCATCTAAGTTCTTGGCCTTTCCATCAGGAACATACGTTTCCTTAAATGGCTTAGCCTCAAAAAGGTGTTTCTGCATAAAATAATGATAGCTCTGATCATCATCTGGCCCTAAACCCACATACTCATCCAGATTAATCGCCACTGCGTCTGAAAAGTCAATATCGCTAGCGACTGCTTGCTTATAGAGCTCAACGGGAGTAGATCCCGTCGCAAGGCCAAAAACCCTAGCCCCATTTTTTAAACTATCCCTGACAATATCTAAGGCAATCTTACCACCTTCAACTGGATTACGAACTTCAATAATTTTCATGAGGCACTCCTTTTTCTGTTTTAATGCTAATTTCATTATATGGTATATACCAATTTTTGTCAAGCAGAATAAGATAGAAAATGATATAATAGAGACCGTTGTGAGCTTGACTCGCAAATCTTGATTTGATAAGGACTATCATGAATACAGCTGATTTTGATTTTGAACTTCCGGAAGCCTTAATTGCCCAAACCCCTCTTTTAAAAAGAGACAGCTCGCGCCTCTTAGTGCTAGACCATGACAAACAAACTATGGTCGATCAGCACTTTGATCATATTATCGATTACCTCAATCCAGGGGATGCCTTAGTCATGAACAATACCCGTGTTTTACCTGCTCGTCTCTATGGTCAAAAACCTGATACCGGTGGCCATGTGGAACTATTATTGCTTAAAAATACTGAGGGAGATGATTGGGAAGTCTTAGCCAAGCCTGCTAAACGCCTCAAAACAGGTACCAAGATTACCTTTGGAGATGGGCGATTAAACGCAACCATTACAGAGGAACTAGACCACGGTGGACGGATTGTTCACTTTGACTATGACGGGATTTTTCTAGAGGTGTTAGAATCTCTAGGAGAAATGCCCTTACCGCCTTATATCCATGAGAAGTTGGAAGACAAGGATCGGTACCAAACTGTTTATGCTAAAGAAAATGGCTCTGCCGCGGCACCAACTGCTGGCCTTCATTTTACAGAAGAATTACTGGCAAAAATTGAAGCCAAGGGTGTCAAATTGGTCGAGTTAACGCTCCATGTCGGTCTTGGAACCTTCCGTCCTGTTTCTGTAGACAATGTCGATGATCATGATATGCACTCTGAGTTTTACAGCTTAAGCGAGCAAGCAGCCCAAACCCTGCGTGACGTGAAAGCTGCTGGTGGCCGAATTGTTGCTGTCGGGACAACATCGATCCGTACACTGGAGACCATCGGGACGAAGTTTGATGGTCGCATTGTAGCTGATTCCGGTTGGACCAATATTTTCATCAAACCTGGTTATGAGTTTAAACTTGTTGATGCTTTTTCAACCAATTTCCATCTGCCAAAATCAACCTTGGTCATGCTGGTCGCAGCCTTTGCAGGACGCGACTTTATCCTAGATGCCTATAAACATGCCGTTGAGGAACAATACCGCTTTTTCAGCTTTGGCGATGCCATGTTTGTCCAATAATGAAATGGGCAAATTTTTTCAGATTATAAATCATTATTAATTATATAATTAAATTTATACTTAACAAAAATCAAAATCTGATATATAATACTTATATGACATTTACACAAGATCAAATCACAGAACTCAAATCAGCCCTCAAGGATAAACAGCTCTCTTCCTATCACAAACGGATTCAAGCAGTCTATTTACGCTCCCAAAACTTGACTTACAAAGCTATTTCTGACTTAATCGGGTTATCTCATGATACCATTTGGCGGTTGGTGAAAAAATATAATCAAGAAGGTCTCTCTGCTCTAACCCATGATGGGCGAGGAGGCCGTCACCGTTCTTATCTCACCTACGAAGAAGAAAAAGCGTTCTTAAAAGAACAGTTTGTTGGTAGTGCTTCAGGACAATTTGTCACCATTGCAGAGATGCATGAGGCTTATCAAACTAAAATCGGGAAAGAGACAACCCGAGAAGGGTTCTATGCGCTGTTGAAGCGTCATGGTTGGCGCAAAGTGACACCAAGACCTCACCCTAAAAAGGCAGATGCCAAAACGATTTTGGCGTCTAAAAATAAAATCTACCTTCAAGAAGACAAGAAAGCGCTTTAAACATAGCCGTCGTTACCATAAAGTCAGACTTCGCTTTCTTATTTCTAGGCTCAGGAAAAAGTCTGCTCTCCCTGAACTGCACCCCAAAAGTTAGACACAAAATTCTAACTATGGGGTGCTTTTCTTATGAAATTAAGTTACGAGGATAAACAACAAATTTATGAGCTACGAAAAGATGGGTTATCTTATTCCCGACTCAGCCAACTGTATCATATTCAGATTTCTAATCTCAAGTACATGGTCAAACTTATGGATAGGTATGGTATTGAAGTGGTTAAAAAAGGTAATAACACCTACTATTCAACAGAATTAAAACAAGAG
>NZ_JBRUCW010000004.1:0-171883 GCF_053203525.1 Streptococcus rifensis
ATATCTGGCTGAGAAAGAAAATCTTACCCAACCACATACTAGTATAAACTATGTCTCAACAAAATAACAGTGGTTTTGACACAAATAAGACCTAGTTTTGCGGGACATTTTCATTTTCGATTGACAGGACATTTGCTCTTTTATTTTAAATTTTTCCGAAGATAATGAGGGACATTCTTTAAAAGCCTTTCATTTTAAAATTTTGTATTTACATCATCACAACTCAAAAGGCTCCAAACTCTCTGTGGTAAAATGGGGGCCAAATCATACTAAAAAGGCTTATCCTTGCGGATAAGCCTTGATTTAATCATGTTTATGAGGAGGTTATGCTTTGTTTGCTGATTTTGTTAGAATAACTCTGGATGCTTCCTTATGCGCCTGAAAACCTGGTTTTAAAAGAGTTAAAATAATCGTAACATTGAACTTTTATACTAATATTCCTTATACTTCATTAAAAACTGTGGCAAATTCGTGGCAAAGATTAAAGGAGCACTCATTTCATTTTTTAAGTCCTAATTCCAATCTCTACAATTTAATCTATTGAAAAGAGCTATATTACTAAAAGGTAGACAGAAGTGTAATATTAACTATCATTTCAATCATTTTAAATTCTAATTTATTTGATTTTAGAAACGGAAATATTTTTTGCTACGATTAAGTAAGAAGGAATGTTCTACTGGACCACTATTTATTCAAAGAAGTATTCAATAAACGATTCAAATCAGTATACTTTAATTGCGATAATACTAATATGCTAACTCATCAATCAAAACATAGATTTCTCATAAGCCTTTCTTGCTCTTTTTCTTGCAATCTTTGCCTTGACTTTATCTTCTTTTAATCCGGTTCTTCTTGCTATTTTATCTAAATATTCTGCCTCACTCTTTAATTCATCAGCATACCTTACTTTGTCTATCTTCTCGAGCCTGTAATAAACCCTATCTCTAAAACGAGGATTCAGTTCATCATAAACCTTTGTTGAGATATTATTAGAAATGTCTCTATAAATATCATCAGTAGAATTTCCAACCTTCTTAGACACAAATCTGCCTACTCTGATAAAAAACTTAAATGGCGAGAGAATATATTTCAATTTTGGTTTTTTGATAAATTTAGAAAAATTTTTAGACTTAGATAATAATAAAATAACAATGATTATACCAAACAAAATAGAAATGTTCGTTAAAATTTCACTTATTAGACGTTGCATTTTCTTTCCTCAAAAATTTATACGCCAACAGTATTAGCGTAATGGGTGCCATTATAATAAACGCCACTCTGATTAATGAATAAAATAACAGTTTAAAACCAAGCAACAAAGCTACTGTTTTAAGATTATTTGTAAATAAGAATTTTAAATCTGCAGTTAAAAGATTGTGTACTAAAGGTTCTTTATCAACGAAGTATTTAGCTACCATCTCAATTAAAGGAAGCGACAAAAACATCAAAACAACATAAGCAGGGTAGTAGTTAAGGATCCCGAAGAAAAATAACGACCAGGCTAAATTACTAAACCAAAAAACGCGATCAAAATTTAAAAGGCCAATTTTTTTCTTATCCAGTTCTTCTTCTGTTGTCTCTTCAGCAGTATCATATTCAAATTGTTTTTTTTCTAACTCATCATTAATGTACTTATTTTTTTCATTTGCTGATGTCGCAAATTTTTTATTTAACGTCTCATCTTGTGAAACAAACTCATCATCATCCGGTTGCGGTGGTGGCACGAAGTCGTCATCGTCTAGTTGCGGTGGTGCCACGAAGTCGTCATCGTCTAGTTGCGGTGGTGCCACGAAGTCGTCATCGTCTAGTTGCGGTGGTGCCACGAAGTCGTCATCGTCTAGTTGCGGTGGTGCCACGAAGTCGTCATCACTAGTATCATATCTGTTCTTTTGTTGTTTTCTATTAATATCCATTTCATCCCTCTAGTGTCTTAATAATGTCGTTATCTGAAATAACATCATAATCAGCTTCTTCGAATTCTATCAGTCTAGCAGATTGTATCCGTAGGAGTTTTTCATTAATGTTTCTAATCCATCTTCCGTTACTATTATCATCACTACGACTATATGAATCTATAACCATTTGCCGGTATAAAGATTCATTCAGTTTATACCCTTCTAATCCCATTAAACCAATCTGAACTATTTCATCTGGTGTATAATCTTCAAAATTAAATACCGTTGGGATTCTACTCTTTAGGCCCGAGTTGATTTGCAAGAATTCGTCCATCTCTTTTGTATATCCTGCAAATACAATGACAATATCTCTACGATGGTCTTCCATAAACTTCAAAATTTCTTCAATCGCTTCCTTACCAAAATCATTACCACCTGAACTACCTAGTGTATAGGCCTCATCAATAAAGAGAACACCTCCAAGAGCAGACTCGAGGACTTCTCTGGTTTTAATAGCTGTTTGTCCCACATATCCTGCTACTAAGTCGCTTCTACTCACTTCAATAAATTTCTTTTGGCTAATTATTCCCTTTTGATAGAGAACTTCTCCAATAATACGAGCTACAGTGGTTTTCCCCGTTCCTGGATTTCCCAAAAATAGAGAATGCAGTGTGAAATCACTGACTCGCATTCCTATTGATTCTTTCTTTTGATTCGCTTCTACTTGATAAATAAATTCTTGAACTTGACGTTTAACATTATTAATGCCAATTAAATCGTTCAAGCGCTCCATGCTATCATCCTTAGCACTGTCACCTTCATTATTTTTAAATTCTCCTTGATTTAGAACTATATCAATATCGATATTTGAAATAGTTTCTACATCCGCATCTTTGAGCTTCACAGCACGACTCAACTTGCTTTTTATTAACTCATCGTTAAAATTCCGAATCCATCTCCCATTTGATTTATCTAAGCTACGGCTATAACTCTTGGCAACCTGTTTAGAATAATAGTCTTCATCTTCTAATTTAAATTGATCATTATAAAACAGTTGTTTTCCTAACTGAACGATTTCATCAGATGAAAAATCCTCGAAAATAAAACGATTTGGCAATCTGGAAACTAGTCCTGGATTTGTCCTTAAAAATTCCTCCATCTCCTTTGTATAACCCGCGAAAATAATCATAATTTCATCGCGATAGTCTTCCATATATTTCATGATTGTATTAATAGCTTCTTGGCCAAAATTCACACTACCACTTTTGTTCAGAGTATATGCTTCATCTACAAATAAGATTCCGCCTCTAGCTTGATCTAAAAAGGATTTAGTTTGAATTGCAGTGCCTCCCACATTTTGAGAAATTAAATCTGATTCACTTACTTCTATAAACTTAAATTCTTCGCCAGATAAAACGCCGTTCTCGAATAATAATTTTCCTAACATTCGAGCCACGGTAGTTTTCCCTGTCCCCGGATTCCCCATGAATACCGAATTCAATATCTGCTGTTTTGGTTTCAGTCCCTTACTAACTCGTAGATTGTTGGCTTTAACTTGATTGATCATATCTTCAATCTGCCGTTTAACGCTGGACAAACCTATTAGGTTATCAAATTCTTCAAATTCAGTACCTTCATCGTTCCTGATTTTTTCATTATTATCAATTTTTTCTTGCTGGTCTGAAGCATAATTTTCTTCCCCATAGATAACTTGGGAATCTGGTGAAACATCAAATAGTTCATCTTCAATTATTTCCTGGTAACATAAAATGGAATTATAATAAAAAAATGAATTATCATGAATTTTAAAATTGGGAGTCTTTGCATTTATAATTCTTATATCTTCAGCAATTAAAGTGGAATTTTCTTTTATCATGATATCTGTATATTCTTCGGGACCATAATAGCATGTTAATTCCCCTTTGGCATTAACATAGGATTCGCTTTCTACAGATAATTGACTAATATTGTCATTATTTAAAAAACCTACAGACTCTTGTAACATTAAGGATGTTTCTGTTCCAGTAGAGATAATCTTAGATCTGTCTGCTAAAATAATACCATATGACTCATCTTGTTGATAAACAGTAACACATTTGGTCGATATGAAACTATTATTTATACCAATCGCGGAATATTTTCTAGAGTCGTAGTTTTGGTTGAAAATTTCTGAATCAGCTATAAAAATTTTTGAATGATTTGACCCATTAATCCCATTTAAATAGTTAGTTGTAATTTCTGAATTGGTTATATTCAACGTACTAGATAAATTAATTAGCAATCTACACATTTTGATATCTGAATCGTTAATATTTATTATAGAATTGTTTTGACAATATAGATAGCCTGCATGACCATTATATATATCTACATTATTTAAATGTAAAGCAGATTGGTCTGAGACCCTTATATACATCCTGTCATCTAGATTATTATTTTCGGTTTGATTGTTAGCATATTGGGATGAATTAATAGTCAATTGCGATTTATTTATCACATTTATCAAAGATTGGTTCCTGTTAGTAATAAGATGAAGTCTTTCAATGGTCACATCTGACTCATTATCTATAGTAAGTCTCCCTTCCAAATAAATCTTATTCTTAGATTTGCCATATTTATCCATGGAGTTTCCACCTATTAACTTTATATTTTTATCTATTACAAAGTCTATATCCACTGGTATGTTAAGTGAGAAATCATCATCAAATACTAGACTATCTCCATCTTGAGCGATTTCATACGCACGGTTAAAAGTCCATGTGTCAGAACTAGTTCCTATTTTGTATCTTGCCAAAACTTTCTCCTTTTTCTCCTATCTCTGCAACTTCATCTAAATAACTTTATCTCAACAATATTTTTACTCTTTATCATCAGAAACATTTAAAATACTTAAATCATATGCCCATTTTTCTAATCTAAACTCATTAAATATCTCGTCTCTTACATTGACATGGTTAACTATCTCATTATAAAAATCGATAACGATACGATCACCGGGGTTATTTGCATTAAATGCTTTCAGATTTGAAATTTTCAGTTCTAAGAGCTTCGTCATATATGTTATATATATATTAGAATCAAAATCTCCTTCAAGAACTCTCATATGTCCTTGCCTATCTCTGATTTTTAGATAAACCGTTGAAGATGCGGTACCTAAATAATCTATTAAAAAAGCAATATCTTGGTCTGCTGTCCTGAATAGTCCATTTAATTGTTCATTAACCCAGTCGTATTCATCAAGGGTTATTTCATAAACTACTTTATCACCTATACTGTCAGGTAAGAAAACCAAATCCTCATAACTATATTTTTGTAGCATACAGTTCTCCTTAGAAATTTTAAAAATTTTAGATGAAAAAAAACATCTCAAAAATCAAGCATTACCAAAAACGTACACCAAGAAACCCCATATACGCTTTTAATATCCGATTTTTAAGCTGTCTACACAACTTTCTCTTTACTTATTATTTAAAATAATAACATAAAAATTCATTAAAATCAACGTTTTCAATAATTTTTATTTAAGATTAAAGTAGTAATTTTAAAGGCTAAATTTCAAGTAGAAGTTAGCCATTTTCAAGAAACTGTGCAGGAGACAAATAGTTCAGAATTTTCTTAGGATAATGATTGATCCAATTTTCGATGAAAGCGACCTGTTTCTGGGTCGTTTTCTTAGTTCCTTTAGGCAACCATCGTCTAATGAGCCGATTATGGTTCTCATTGGTCCCTCTTTCCCAAGAGGCGTAGGGATGGGCATAGTAAAGATGGTCTTCTGGAAATACCTCCGCTAAGCTATCGAATTCCTTACCATTATCAGCTGTTATTGACTTAATCGTCCAGTTGTTAAGGATCTCCACAATGGCATTGTTCACAGATTTACTAGTTTTATCAGGTAATAATCGAATGATTTGATGGCGACTTCTGCGGTCTGTCAATGTTAGTAAGCAATGATTTTTCGCTTTGGTTAAGAGCACTGTGTCAATCTCATAATGTCCACTTTCTAACCGTAAGTTGATAGTTTCCGGTCTCTTCTCAATGGATTGCCCAGCAGGTTTGAAGTGAGGACTCGCTTTTTTCGTTACCGTTTTTGGGTTTCTAGGGTATAACATGTCATTTACGGTTAGACCGAGATGTCCCTTATGAATCCAATAGTAGATGGTTGAAACAGGCACAGGAATTCCCTTTGTTTTGACCATCATTTCAGGAGACCATTTCTCCTTGATATAGTGGACAATCGACTCCTTAGTTTCCTGAGCAATTGACACCTTGCGAACAGAGGCTTTTCTATTGTATTCGTAGTCAAGTTGCGCATAGCCTGCTGAATAGGTTTTCTCGAACTTGCCTTTACGAACTTGTTTCAGGATAGTTCCTCGTTTGATTTCATTATGAATGGTTTGTGGCGCTTTTCAAAGTAGTTCGGCTATTTGTCGATTGGATTTGCCGTCACGATTCCACCGTTCAATCAAATAACGCTCAGTGATTGTCAAGTGCTTGCCTTTTAGTGTATAATGATGTTGCATCTCAGGGAGCCTTTCTAATGTGTTTGTGGTGAACTACATTATATCTCTCTGAGGTGTTTTTGTATACTTTTTCTCAACTAGAAAGTGGCTAACTTCATTTTAGAACTTTCGAAACATAGTAGGAATTAAACGTATATCCGCTAACATTTCATAATTTATTCTACAATTAAAAATAACATGGGAGACTATAATCAGTAGTTTTAAAGATTAAATCTTCTGAAGTATGGAAATGTTCAAATTGGTCAAGCCACTTAATAAAAGATCAATACCGTTATCTATAGCTTGCTATATAGATACTAACTAAACTAAGAGTACTATATGTTTAAATGAACATCAAAATATGATCTAATTACTTTAAAATACAATTAATTAAATATTTGTTCTGTAAAAAGTTAATTATAAGATAAAGATATTTTTGGTAATTAGATCAAATGTAAAATGTTCTAATTTATTAAAAATAATTTTGAAGAAAGACTTACTTGAATAATAAGATTAATTACTTATAAAATGGTAAAATATAAACAATGAATCGGTTACACTAAACTAGACAGTCTTATAAAGTGTTCTACACTAAAGAAAACAGGAGAAACAATATGTCTAGAAAAATACGCCGTCATTTTACGGATGACTTTAAACAACAAATCGTTGACCTTCACACTGCAGGGATGAAACGAAGTGCGCTGATCAAAGAATATGATTTAACCCCCTCGACCTTTGACAAGTGGGTGAGACAAGCTAAAACAACGGGATCCTTCAAATCAATTGATAATCTTACCGATGAACAGCGGGAGCTGATTGCCCTTAGAAAGCGAAACAAAGAACTTGAAATGCAGCTAGACATCCTAAAGCAAGCGGCGGTGATTATGGCACAAAAAGAGAAATAATCACTGCTAACAAAGACAAGTACAGCATTTCAGCCATGTGTCGTTGGTTGGATCTCCCTCGTTCCAGCTATTACTACAAAGCTACAGAGTCAGTATCTGAAGCTGATCTTAAAGAAAGGGTGAACAGATTTTTCTTGAAAGCAAATCACGATACGGGGCTCGAAAGATCAAGCAATGTCTGGCTACAGACGGAATTACCCTATCTCGCCGTCGTATTCGTCGCATAATGAAGCGTTTAAATCTCGTATCGGTTTACCAGCAGGCTAGCTTCAAGCCACACTCTAAAGGGAAAAACGAAGCTCCTATTCCAAATCGCTTAGCAAGACAATTCCACCAAGAAAAACCGCTGGAAGCGATTGTGACAGATTTGACCTATGTCCGTGTTGGTCAGCGTTGGGCTCATGTTTGCTGGATGATTGACCTCTTTAATCGTGAAATTATTGGTTTATCAGTCGGTTGGCAGAAGACTGCAGAACTTGTCAAACAAGCCATTCAAAGCATTCCTTATGCTTTAACGAAGGTCCATCTTTTTCATTCTGACCGTGGTAAGGAGTTTGATAATCAGCTGATTGATGAAGTGTTAGGAGCCTTTGGCATCACCCGTTCGCTAAGTCAAGCTGGCTGTCGTATGACAATGCGGTAGCTGAGAGCACCTATCGCTCCTTTAAACTGGAGTTTATTCATCAAGAAACCTTTCAGACACTTGAAGAACTAACCCTGAAAACCAAGGACTATGTCCACTGGTGGAATCATCACCGCATCCACGGGAGTCTCAATTACCAAACACCCATGGCTAGGCGAGTTATTGCTTAACAAAAACACTTTATAAAAATTGTACAGAAAAGTGTTGCCTTTTCAAGTTTTAATAAACATATCTCCACACATATTTTCAGGCACACTCATATAAGCTTCCTTGCATAACAGGAGTCCCGCTCGAAGCTATCCAAGATCGAGTAGGCCATAATAGAGGTAGTCGAGTAACTAATATATACCTTCATGTAACTCAAAAAACAAAAGATACAATCACTCCTTTGATAGATTCATTGACTCAATAATGAGTTATTAAAGGTTATTCTGTGGCAAATTGGGGGCAAAATCATACTAAAAAGGCTTATCCTTACGGATAAGCCTTGATTTAATCATGTTTATGAGGAGGTTATGCTTTGTTTGCTGAACCGAAGACATCGATACGGTCTTCAACAGCATCCTGAACGGCTTTAATACCTGGTGCCAAAAATTTACGTGGGTCGAAAAGTTTTTTCTTGTCGTAACCAGCTTCGTCAGCATCATAAGCACGAGAGAATTCACGTGTCGCGTTAGCAAAAGCGATTTGACCTTCCGTGTTAACGTTAACTTTAGCCACACCGAGACGGATAGCTTCTTGGATTTGATCGTCAGGAATACCTGAACCACCGTGCAATACGATTGGGAATCCTGGAACTGCTTCAGTTAATTTCTTCAAGTGATCAAGGTCAAGGCCTTCCCAGTTTTCCGGGTAAGGACCGTGGATATTACCGATACCAGCAGCCAAGAAATCAATACCTGTTTCAACCATAGCAATAGCATCTTCGATTGGTGCCAATTCACCTTTACCAACGATACCGTCTTCTTCACCACCGATAGTACCTACTTCAGCTTCTACTGAGATACCTTTAGAGTGAGCCAATTCAACGACTTCACGCGCTTTTGCAAGGTTTTCTTCAACTGGAAGATGTGAACCATCAAACATAATTGAAGTGTAACCAGCTTCGATACACTCAAGAGAGTCTTCATAGTGACCATGGTCAAGGTGAATCGCAACAGGAACTGTAATGTTCATTGACTCAACCAAGTTAGCGATCAAGTTACGAGCAACTTTGTAACCGCCCATATACTTAGCAGCACCCATAGAAGTTTGGATAAGAACTGGCGCTTTCTTGCTTTCCGCTGCACGCAAAATCGCTTGAGTCCACTCAAGGTTGTTTGTGTTAAACCCACCAACAGCATAACCGTTTTCACGAGCTGCTTTGACAAATTTTTCTGCTGAAACTAATGGCATTTTAATAGCCTCCTATTATTTTTTGGGGAACCCCCATACAAGTTCATTTTATCACTTTTTCAATGAAATTGCTAGTTAAATTTGAATATCCTGTAAATTTTCATCCATATTTACACTTCGGAATTCGAAGCCTGTACTTTCTTTTAAAAATATCTGGTCACTAAAAACATCAAAGCACTTATAAGGACTATACTAACATAGGTCATAAGTGTATAATTTTATAAGGATCCGTCGATTTCCAATAAGAAGAAAACAGTAGCTCTCTCGTTCGGTTGTTAGGCCTATAGTTAAATACTCGAGCAAAATAAGCGAGGTCGAGATTAATGTCACTAGATTTACCATATAGCATCGCTCTATAAATGGGCCGTCAAAAGCAACTAGACAACTGATGACACAAATAATAGTTGATAATGTACTAAAAGAAAAATGTCGAAGAGATTCTGATTCAAGTGGCAGCTGGAAAATCTCAGCTAAACATCTGCGATACATACCATAGAGATAGACAGCCAGCATTATTCCTCCAACAGTCAGTATCACAGCTAATAACAAGCCGAGCATGCCTTCAAATAATTCTTGGTAGGCATTTTACCTCTTTATACCTCTATAGATATGTGTCATAAGTCGGTAGAAAAAATAAATCATCTAAGATAGAAAAGTAAACTGCATCATTCATACAGACAAATATGGCACGAGACCAATATGCACAATGTCTTTGGTTTCTATATAAGATAAAAAAACAACGATAAGTTGAAAGAAAATAATCCAACCAATCTTGTGCTTAGGTGCTCCTTTTTGAGACATACCATCACTCTTTTCTGTTGTAAACATAAAAAAATAGTTGCCTCAGCAACTACTTTACCTCTCTGCGGAAAGGGGGACTTGAACCCCCACAGCCTAAAGCGGCCACAGGATCCTTAGTCCTGCGCGTCTGCCAATTCCGCCATTTCCGCTAACAACAGAATCTATTCTAACAGGTCTCCATCTAATTGTCAATACTTTTATTTCATTTTCTAGTAAGTCATCTTCATATTTAGCCAAATGTTATTTTTTTAATATACAAAAAAAATTGTAAAAAACCAATAGGCTCGAGTTCCTATTGGTTTAAATGTATCTATTTTAAGAAACCGCTAATACTTTACGGCCTTTACGGCGACGAGCTGCTAATACGCGACGTCCGTTTTTTGTAGACATGCGGTTGCGGAAACCATGTTTGCGAGCACGACGGATTTTACTTGGTTGAAATGTACGTTTCACGGTGAATACCTCCTCTAGAATTTTCGTATTCGTTTAGCCGGCTATTTTGATCAGTTACTAAACATACTTAATCATTCTATCGGAAAGTCTATCATTTGTCAAGTTACCTGGCTAAAATTTTAATCTGAGAACTTGGATGCAATTCCTTAGGTGCCCCTATTTTGAGAGAAACTAAAATAACTTCTTACAAAAATTTTTCTGGTTAAGCAGGTAAAAAGAGGCTGAGCAAATGCTTGGCCTCTGGAGTTGGTTGGCTTATTTATTTTGAAGATACTTTCTAAAATCTTCAAGTTTTTCCTCAACCAGATTAATAACATCATCAATATTGGTTTGAGCTTTCTCAGAAGAAGTTGTAACTTTTTCTGAGACATTTTCACTAACGTTACCAGCTTCATCAACGATAGAATCTGTGACATCTTTCAAACTTTCTGTCGCTGTATTGACATGGTTAGAAGCAGTTTTTAACACATCATCCTTAACATTACCGATTTTTTTCTTTTGCTCTGGCGTTAGCCGTAAGTATGCAAGGGAAGCTGCTGTTGCTAGCAAGCCTAACCCGAACAAAACATTGCTTTTCTTTTTAGTCATGGTAAGCCTCTTTTCTAATGCCCCTTATTTTTTTGTAGGGGTATCATCATCTTTCAACATTTGACGGATTAACTGGATTGCCGGCAATGCTACACTAACTAATTTTACAACATCCATAATTTTAATTTTACGTCTGGCCATAATGAGCCTCCTTTTCGTTCATTTCTGATAGCGATTGGTCAAAAAGTACTCCCATTTGTTCCTGTGACTCCTCATTACCTACAAAGTAGAGCACGTCTCCTTGTTTAGGAATAAGTTTAGGATCAGGAGAAATTTTTAAGGTCTCATCTCGTGCTAAAGCAACAATGGTTGCACCACTATTTTGCCAAATATTTCGTTTATTCAATGAAACATTTGGCTCCTTCAATGGCTTATTCAAGACCAAACGATACAGTTGGAGGGCAAAATGCCCCCGCGATTTCTTAGTTTGTTGGAACAACTCTTCCAGTGCTTGTTCCAGTTTTTTCATTTCAAGTCTTTGTGACTCAAGTTTATCTTCAATATCTTGTCTTATAATAGCCAGGGAGTGTTCTTGCTCATAGCTTTGAACAAACGCCAGTGCCTTGTCCTGAGAAGTGATCCATACACCACTACCTTGTTTTGTTGTCACAATTTTGTGATCAGCTAAGATATTAATCCCTTTTCGAACGGTCTCTGGAGAAACATGAAAGAGAGAAGCAAGAGTTGTCCGTGATTTAATCTTTTGGCCAACTTTATAATCTCCTGTAGCAATTTTTTTAGCTACTGCAACTGCAATTTTTTGATAGGTTGCAATATTCCCCCAACTCCTACGCTGAACGGATTGATTCATAGCTAACACCTTCTCACTTTTATATCAAATTATATCAAACGTACAATAAACTACCTCTTTTTAATTGAATTTTGTTTATTTAAATATAAATGACTATCTAACTACCAATTATATAATGAAAAAGTAGGTCAGGTAAGGCAATCTGCCATTCCTTACCTACTTTATATCACTTGACTTGAAATCTTTTTAAAGATTAACGATAATCTTCTAAAACTAAACTTTCTTATTTTTACTTACTGCGTCCCAAAACAAAGGATACAACTAAGACTACGATAACCGCACCTAGTATTGATGGAACAAGTGCCATACCTGCTAAAGCAGGTCCCCATGTTCCAAACAATGATTGACCTAGGGCAGATCCAACAAGACCTGCTACGATGTTAGCAATCCAGCCCATAGAGCCTCCTTTATTTGTCAAGGCTCCTGCAATCACTCCAATAAGTGCTCCGACGATTAGTGACCATAATAAACCCATAATGAGTTCCTCTCTTTCTTTTTCAGTACATTTATTTTTTGATGTTATTTCTGAACCACTTTAAACACTTTATTTCACGAGGTTCATGATATCTTACTTGCTACGTCCCAAGACAAAGGATACGACAATAACTACGATAACCGCACCTAGTATGGATGGAACAAGTGCCATACCTGCTAAAGCCGGTCCCCATGTTCCAAACAATGATTGACCAACCGCTGATCCAACAAGACCTGCTACAATGTTAGCAATCCAACCCATAGAGCCACCTTTATTTGTCAAGGCTCCTGCAATCACTCCAATAAGTGCTCCGACGATTAGTGACCATAATAAACCCATAATGAGTTCCTCCCTTTCTGATGCTGTGCATCTGCTTAAAAATTTTCTAGAAATAAGTAGTTGTATGTAGAACCACTTATTTCTAAAGTGACCACACTTATTTATTTCTATGTTGTTAGTTTACCTTATTTTTCAAAAAAATGCAAGTGGAAACGCTCAAATTTTTGAAAAAAGTTTAAATTTTGTTTCTAAGTTTCTACAACTATAGAAAAAAAGTGAACCTGAGACAGTCATCTCAAGTTCGCTTTTTTTTAGATATCTTGACCGTCAATGTCAATCACAACATAACGATGTGGTTCGTTTCCTTCGGAATAAGAAGTTACGCCATTGATTTTTGAAACAATGCGGTGAATCATTTTACGCTCATTATTTGACATAGGATCCGTATGATAGGCTGATCCTGTTTCCAAGACTTTATCAATAACCTTTTGAGCATAACCTTGGAGAACCTCTGCCCGATGCTCTGCATAGTCATTAACGTTGACCGTAATATAGAAGTTTCTAGCATAATTATTATAGATATAATTTTGTGCCAGTAATTGCAGTGATTTCAAAACCTTTCCATGATAGCCTATAACACGGCCAGGCTCATTCGTTTCTACTTGAACACTAATAGACCGATGGCTATGGGTCACTTCTAATTCAGCCTCAACGTCCATCCCGTCTATGATTGTCTGGAGATAGCTGGCAACTTCACTAGCCACTGTCTCCACCTTATATGAAGGTTCTGTGGAAATCTGTTCTACTAGCTCAGAGCTATCTTGTTCCGAATCTGATGCTTCTTGAATCGTGGAATCCGAAGTAGCTTGCTTATCAACTTCTTGTAAAATGGCTGTCTGTCCAGATTCTTCAAGTATGGTAGTTGCAGGCTTGTCATTTTTCAAAATTTGAACCTTGACGTCCTCATCGACCAACTCCCCTTCTTGCTCGGCTTTTTTGACAGCAGCCACTACTCGGCTGAGGTCACGTGTCTCTTCGCTGACACTCTTAACAGGGGCATTTTTTTGGTTAACTTCATCAGGAACACCACGAACAGCCTGCTGATCAGCTTTCTGAACAGTTGTTTCTTTAATAGCCTCTACTTTTACTTGAGCTGGTTTTTTACCAATCCCAAGGAAACCTTTTTTCTCACGCGCAACAACAGTGATATGAGCCTTATGACGTGGAATCTGCAGTTCCTTTAATCCGGCTTGAATCGCTTCTTCTACTGTACTTCCTGTGAATAACATAAGAATTCTCCTAGCTTATTATTTTCTTTTTTTCAATGCTTTTTTCTGGGCACGACGAATCTTAGCCTGACGTTCTTTTTCTTCTCGACGTTTTTCTTCCCGCTCTGCTATGATCTTAAAAGGATTATTAAAGAGCAATGTCTGGAACACTTGGTAAGCATTGCTGACGGTCCAGTATAAGGCTACCCCACTGGATGCCGAAACAGCAAAGAAGAAAATCATGATCGGGAATCCGTAGGTCATGATTGACATCATACCGTTTTTCTCTAATTGAGCCTTGCTCATCAACCAAGAACTCAGAAAAGTAAGGATTGCCGCTAACACTGGAAGGACGTAAGTCGGATCTTGCTCACTAAGATTGAGCCAGAGAAAATGACCTGTCCTTAAGAACTCTACGCGGCTGAGGGCTTGAAATAGCGCCATCAATATTGGGAGTTGGATAAGGGTCGGAATCATCGAAGCCATTGGGTTAACTCCAGCTTCCTTGTAAAGGCGCTGTGTTTCCTCGTTTAGAAGAGTCATGTCTTCTCGGCTAGGATACTTTTCCTTTAATTCTTTTAATTGCGGTTGAAGCTCCTGCATTTTTCGACTAGATGCAATCTGCATCTTGGATAAAGGCAACAGTATGGTCCGAATTAAAATGGTAAAGAGAATAATACCGATTCCGATACTACCACCAAAGCTTAAAAAGCGAATGGCTTCAGCAAAATAATAAACAAATTGGCTCCAAAAACCTGTTGATTCACTCGTAATCATTGATTGATTGGCTGGGGTCTGCGCACATGCGGATAAAAAGAGGGCGCTTCCTGCCAATAAACTCATTCGCTCAGTCGTTCGTTTCAAAGTCTCTTCCTTCTCGTTCTTCTTGTTGGTATAAATGGGCCAGTTTTAAAACATGCAACAGATTCTTCTCAATCTCTTGATAATCCAAGTCTTCAACCCCTTTTCGGGCGATCAGGACAAAATCCTCAGCCTTTATTTGTTGGCGGTGCGTAATCAAAACATGTCTCATCAGGCGTTTAATTCGATTTCTCACAACCGCATTGCCTAGTTTTTTACTGACTGATAAGCCTACGCGAAAATGATTTTGCTCCTTCTCTAAATGGTAAAGAACAAACTTTCGATTGGCAACGTTTTGTCCTTGCTTGAAAATAGCGGAAAAATCTTTTTCACGTTTGACACGATAACTCTTCTTCAAAAGATCCTCCATCTGACAATTACCTTATCATTATATCACATTTTACAAAAAAGCCAAGATTCCTTACAAATTCTTGACTTTTTCTTCTATTTTTTTACTTTTTTTCAACATCTTGCGCTAAATCCTCTTTCGCCAGAGAAATTTGCCAACGGACTTGGTCAAAACCTGTCCCTCCGATCGATTGACGGCGTTGGACAGCTGTTTTGCTAGCTAGCACATCATAGATATCCTTCTCAATCAAGGGCGAAATCGCTTGGTAGTCTTCCAAAGAAACATCTTGCAAGAAATGTCCTGCCTTACTGCATTCTAGGACTAACTTACCAACTATTTCATGGGCCTGTCTAAACGGTAGCCCTTTATCAGCCAGATAATCTGCTAGTTCTGTGGCATTTGAAAAGTCTTGTTCTGTCGACTTAGCCATTTTTTCCGTATTAACGGTCATGCTAGACAACATGCCTGCAAGGATATCAATGGCAACGGTTATCGTCTCAGCTGTGTCGAACATTCCTTCTTTATCTTCTTGAAGGTCCTTGTTATAGGCAAGTGGCAAGGATTTCATAACGGTCAAAAGACCAAAGAGATTCCCATAGACACGTCCCGTCTTCCCTCTGATAAGCTCCGCCATGTCAGGGTTTTTCTTTTGAGGCATGATAGAAGATCCAGTTGAAAAAGTATCAGATAAAGTCACAAACTGGTATTCATGGCTACACCAGGAAATGATTTCTTCACAGAGCCTAGACATGTGCATCATGAGCAAACTGCCATTGCTTAGAAACTCTAGGATGAAATCCCGATCACTCACCGCATCCAGCGAATTACGATAGAGGCTTTCAAATCCCATTAAATCACTGGTTTCTTGACGATCAATAGGAAAGGTTGTTCCAGCCAAGGCAGCTGCGCCTAAGGGAGATAGGTCAGCATGCTTTTGGTTAAATGCAAACCGTTCACTATCGCGCTTAAACATGCTGTAATAAGCCATCAGATGGTGACCAAAGGAAATTGGTTGGGCATGCTGAAGATGAGTATAGCCCGGCATAATCGTTTCAACATGGTCTTCGGCTACCGAAACCAGAACTTCTTGAAGACGCCCCAATTTTTCGAGCACTTCTGAAAGCTTGTCTTTAAGGTAGAGGTGCATGTCTGTCGCCACCTGATCGTTACGGGAACGAGCCGTGTGGAGCTTGCCTGCCACCGGACCGATTTCAGCTGTTAGCAAGGACTCGATGTTCATGTGGATGTCTTCGTTACTAACATCAAAGACCAACTGTCCTTGGTCGTATTTTGCTAACAGAGACTTCAAACCACCCTTTATTTGGTCGACCTCATCTGCTGGTAAAATGCCTGTTGACCCCAACATGGTCACATGGGCGATTGAGCCGAGAATATCATATTTTGCTAGTTTTTGATCAAAGCGAATAGAAGCTCCAAATTCTTCTACCCAGTCTTCCAGACTCGCTTCAAAACGCCCACCCCAAAGTTTTTGGTTTGATGTCATTGTTTCTCCTTAGTTTATGCCAGTATTCTTATTATGATTTTGTTAACGGGTTACCATTGATCTCAGCGTTAACCTTTGTCGGTAAGCCCCAAAGTTTGGTAAAGCCAACAGCAGCATCCTGATCAAAGGTATCTGCGCTCGTGTAGGTCGCTAAGTTTTCGTCATAGAGTGAATTAGGTGACTTTCTAGCCACAACCTTAGCAGAGCCCTTGTATAATTTTACCTTAGCCGTTCCATTCACAACTTCTTGGGTCTGTTTGATATAGCTAATCAATGCTTGTGTCGCTGGGTTAAACCAAAGCGCATTGTAAATGAGGTTAGACAACTCATTTTCAACAATCGGTTTGAAATGCGACAATTCACGTACCAAGGTCAAATCTTCGATTTCTTTATGAGCAGCAAGAAGGGTAACCGCTCCTGGGCATTCGTAAATTTCACGCGATTTGATACCAACCAAGCGGTTTTCAACATGGTCAATCCGTCCCACACCGTGTTTACCTGCTAGAACATTCAGCTCCTGAATTAAATCAGCCAATTTGTAGGCTTTCCCATCTAAGGCTACAGGGACACCTTTTTCAAAGGTAATCTCAACATATTCTGGTTGATCAGGTGCGGTTTCTGGAGAATTGGTAATCCCAAAAGCGTCTTCAGGAGCTTCATTCCAAGGATTTTCCAAAACACCACACTCATTGGCCCGTCCCCATAGGTTTTGGTCTACGGAATACGGAGAATCTAAATTAGCCGGTACTGGCACGTTGTTTTCTTTGGCATAAGCAATCTCTTCTTCACGAGACCATTTCCATTCACGAACTGGTGCAACTACCTTCAGGTCCGGCGCCATAGCCGCAATCGCGACTTCGAAACGCACTTGATCATTCCCCTTACCGGTACATCCATGAGCAATGGTTGTGGCTCCTACCTTATGCGCCACTTCAACCAACTTTTTGGCAATAATTGGACGGCTTAACGCCGAAACTAGTGGGTATTTTTGTTCATACATGGCATGGGCTTGAAGCGCTGGAAGGACATACTCTTCTGCAAACTCATCTTTAACATCCAGGACATGAGATTCCACCGCTCCTACAGCTAAGGCTTTATCATGGATAAACTCTAAATCTTTTCCTTCACCAACGTCCATACAAACGGCAACGACGTTATATTTTTCTTTTAGCCAAGCAATCGCGACTGATGTGTCCAATCCTCCTGAATAGGCTAAAACAACTGTTTCTTTCGACATAAAAATTTCTCCCTTATTCTAAACAATGCTATGCATTAAATTGCTATATGCAGTATTTTAGTGAATAATTATGCTTTTGTCAACTGTTTTATGTTATATTTTTTAGTTTTTCAATTATTATTTAGAATAAATTTTCAAAAATAACTTGACAAGTGTATATTTAAACTTTATAATGCATATCTATACACAATATTTTTTAGGAGGAATGGACATGACATTCAAGAAAATGATTTTAGGAGTTGTCGCTGCAGCTACTACTCTAACATTAGCAGCGTGTGGCGGAGCCACATCATCTGAAACGGACTTAGCAGATACGATTACTGAAAAAGGCAAAATCGTTGTTGCCATGAACCCTGAGTTCGCACCGTTTGAATTCGAAACACTAGTAGATGGAAAAAATACCATTGTTGGTTCAGATGTAGAGTTGGCTCAAGCGATTGCTGATGAGCTTGGTGTGAACTTGGAGTTATCTCCAATGAGTTTTGATAACGTTCTTGGTAGCCTGCAATCCGGTAAAGCCGACATTGCGATTTCTGGTATTTCTGCAACAGCGGAACGGGCTAAGGTCTATGATTTCTCAGACGCTTACTACACTGCTAAAAACGTGGTCATCGTCCAAGAAGGGGCTGCTGGTGAATTGACAACTGTTGATAGCTTTGCTGGAAAATCCATCGCTGTGCAAAAAGGCTCTGTTCAAGAAGCGGTTGCCAAAGAACAATTACCGGATGCTAAAATTGTCTCTCTCACTTCTAACGGCAACATGATTGCAGAATTGGTAGCAGGTAAAGTTGATGCGGTTATCTTAGAAGAACCGATTGCTAAAGGGTATATCGCCAACAATGCTGGCATTACCTTGTCAACATTGGAGCTAGATTCTTCTGAGACAGACGCATATGCAGTTGCCCTTCCTAAAGGAAACGAAAAGCTATTAGAAGCCGTTAACAAGGTTGTCAAAGAACTCGTCGACTCTGGTCAGTATGATCAATACGTCCAAGAAGCTTACGACTTATCAACGGGTGAGACAGAATAAGTTACTATTTCTTTGCCTCTATAGAATATAAAAAATTGCTTGCTAGAAATAGCAGGCAATTTTTACTTTTTTAGAGACTGTCTGTTACAAATGAACAGTTGTCATTAGCGTTTTAGGGCTAACTTGTCCAAGATTTTGGTGAATAACATCTTGAATTTCAGCTGTGTTGGTGTAAACAACAATAACCGTTGTCTCACGACCAGCAGCCTTAATCGCTTCAAAATCTGCCACTAGCAGTAAATCTCCAACTGCTACTCGTTGGCCATCAGAAACTTTGACCGAGAAAGGAGCCCCATTTAGGGCCACTGTATCAATACCAATGTGGATAAGAACCTCTAAACCTTCATCTGTTAAGAGAGCCAGAGCGTGTTTGGATGGGAAGACACTGGTTACGACACCTGATACTGGTGAATAGATATTTCCATTAGCTGGCTCAATCGCATAGCCATCCCCCATCATTTTTTGAGAGAAAACAGGGTCATCGACTTCTGACAGTGAGATCGCTTGACCGTCTGCAACAGCATAAACATCTGTCGCAACACCTTTAAAACTTGATGACGGCATTGCTTCTTTAGCAGTCATTTCAGTTTTTGGAATCGCAACTCCTGAGTCAAGAAGGTCCTGAATATCAGATTTTAGAATGTCTGCTTTTGGACCATAGACAGCTTGAACCCCAGAGTCTTTAACGATTAAGCCCATAGCACCAGCTGCTTTCCAATCTGCTTCAGGGTGTACTTGCTCAACATCCTTAACCGTCACGCGCAAACGTGTCATACAAGCATCAACATCTGAAATGTTGTCGCGTCCCCCTAGAAGATTGATAATTTGAACGACCTGCGATTGAGGATCAGCAGCACCGGCTTCTCCAGTTGGAGCTTCCTCTGCTGATTCAGCATCGTAATTACCGTTTCGACCTGCTGTTGCAAGATTGAATTTTTTAATCATAAAGCTTGCGATAATGTACATGATGACCGCAAAAAGAGCTGACACCCAAACGAAGTTGATTAGATCCATCCCAAGCCCAGCTTTAATAGCCATCGGAGTCCGTGTTAAAAATTCAATATTACCGAAAGAATGTACCCGAAGGTTCACAATATCCGCCATGGCGAAGGCAGCTCCTTGAACCAAGGCATAGACAATATAAAGTGGCAGGGCTGCAAACATAAACATAAACTCTATTGGTTCGGTGACACCTGTCAAGAATACAGCAAGGGCCGAAGAAAGAAACATTCCTTTGTATTTTTTCAACTTGTCCTTGTCAACATTGCGGTACATCGCATAGGTCAAGCCCATCAAAATACCACTTGAACCAATCATTTGACCAACTTTAAAACGAGCTGGAGTGATAGAGCTTAACAAATCATTGTACTGGCCCATGTCTCCTGAATCCTTAATGTTAATCAAATCAGTTACCCAAGCCAACCAAAGAGGGTCCTGTCCAAAGACTTGGCTACCAGCCTGTGAACCGGTCAAAATATCGTATGTTCCACCTAGAGAAGTGTAGTTCATCGGAATGGTTAACATGTGATGCAAACCAAATGGTAAGAGCAACCGTTCGAGCGTTCCATAGACAAATGGTGCTAATATTGGAGCTGTGTCTTGCGAGGTCGCAATCCATTTGCCGAAGTTGTTAATGCCAGTTTGAATCAGTGGCCAGAAAATCGCCAAAATCAAGGCTACTATAACAGACCGCAAAATAACCACAAATGGGACGAACCGTTTCCCATTAAAGAAGGTCAATACATCTGGTAATTTGCGGTAATTGTAGTATTTGTTGTAGGTTGTTGCCCCTACAAAACCAGCAATAATCCCAATGAACACACCCATATTAAGGGCTGGTTGGCCTAAAATATTAATGAAATAGTTGGAAACAGGAATAACGGTGCCAAAAACAGTCTTTACAGTCGCTTCAGGGTCTGATAGCATATCTGTCGTCACACCAAAAAAGTGCCCAGTGATAAGGTTCATCAAGATAAAAGACAAACCGGCCGCAAAAGCCCCTCCAGCACGTTCCTTGGCCCAGCTACCACCGATGGCTAGGGCAAAGAGCAGGTGAAGGTTACCGATTATCCCCCAACCAATTTGGGCGATAATATTCCCAATACGAATTAACAGTTCTGAGTCAGGATTGATTAAGGGAATTGAATTCCCAACACTGACCATTAAACCGGCCGCAGGCATCACTGCTATAACGACCATCAAACATTTCCCGAATTTTTGCCAAAATTCAAAGCTCAATAATTTCTTCATGCTTCCTCCTTCTAAAATGGGGATAGGACATTTTTTCTCCCCTCACAAAGTTAGACGATTATCTTGCCACCCATCATATAGCTCCGCTGATTTGACGAGCTGGTAGATAAGCATCAATTCCCTTTTCTTTTATATACGCTGGACTATGACTGCCCCTTTACACTACTATCTCTACTGCCACACCAAAGTGGTCAGAAATAGGCGGACGATTTTTGCCATTAAAGATAACCTGATGTGATAAGACCCTCCTTTCCTCAGTTAAAAAGATATAATCCAAGCGTTTCTCTTGGGCCTGCCCCTGCCAGCCATCTATCGCTTTCGCAACAGTGATTCCTCTATCCTTTTGGAGGGCAAGGTCATAACTGTCTATCAAGCCGAGACCCTTAATCGCTTGATAATGTGACTGCTCATCAAGGGCATCCGCATTAAAATCTCCCATCACTAATTTAAGGTGGTCGGACGCCGTTCGATGGACAATAGCCTTAACATTATCGACTTGACTTTCACCATCGGCATCAGGCAAATTGATGTGACAGGAATAAACGTCTACCAATTGGCCTTGATAGTAAAGGGTCAAACCAATGACTTTCCGAGACAAGATAGAGTCTGGTTTCTGATGTTGACTACAATAAAAGGTGTCAACCTGGAAGACAGGAAGTTTTGTCAGAAGCGCGATTCCCTCGTCATAGGTACTATAACCAATATGGGAATAAGTCCAAAAGTAGGAGTAACCCTCAATACCTAAACGCCGTATTTTATCTAGTAAAACAAGGCCGTAATTATCAGCTTTCAATCCTTTTGCTACCTGAGGGGCATCGATGGTTTGATTGACCTCCTGAAGAGCGATGACATCATATTGGTTCTCTGCAATGGTCTCAGCCAAAATCTCTAACTTTTCATCTTGATTTTCTTCAAGCCAAGCGTGGACATTTACCGTTAACAGTTTCACGAAGTTGCCTCCTTTCTGTCCTTTTCAAGCTTTGGATAAGTCTTCGAGTATTAAGAATGGTGACTCATCTGTCCTATCGCTTCATTTTCACGGTGATAAAGTTGGACCATTTTTACCAAAAAAGCTTTCCGTTCTGCGGTCAGGTCTTCCTTCCTCATTCGCCATTGCCAGTTGCCCCCGACCGTTGAAGGAAGGTTTATCCGACTCTCTGGTCCTAAATCAAGAATATCTTGCATGGTTGCGATGGCAGTTTTGCTGACAGAGGCAAATAAAAGTCGCAACATCGCCTGTGAAATAGGCTCAGATGGTTGGCGGTGGCTATAGGCGTCCACATAATCTTTTTGCTCAGGCGTCAGTTGGTCATACCAGCCATTGACCACTGCGTTGTCATGGGTTCCGATATAGACAATTGAATCAGGAATCACATGGTGTGGCGCATCAACACTTTTACCTGTTAGGTCCTTAAGGCCATCTTGGAAAATCTTCATCCCCGGATAGCCACAGTCATTCAAAAGCTTGCGAGCTTTAGCATCAATATTGCCTAAATCCTCAGCGACGATGGGCAAATCACCTAAAGCTTCCTTAATGGCTTTAAAGAGTGCATAGCCTGGACCAGGTTCCCAAGTCCCTTCGGTCGCCACCTCTGCTCTGGCATCAATTTGCCAGTAATCTGAAAACCCTTTGAAGTGGTCAATCCGCAAAACGTCATAGAGTTTAAAGCTTTCGTGAATCCGATAAATCCACCAGCTATAACCCGTCCTTGCGTGCTCCTCCCAGTCATATAAAGGATTTCCCCAAAGTTGACCTTCTGCACTAAATTGATCAGCTGGTACCCCTGCGACATAGGTTGGCCTTCTCTTTTTATCCAGCTTGAACAGTTGGGGTTTGGTCCAAACTTCTACGCTATCTCCAGAGACATAAATGGGCATGTCCCCAATAATCTTTATCTGCCGGTCGTTAGCGTACTGTTTTAAGCGCTGCCATTGTGTGAAAAAGAAATATTGACAAACTTTGAAGAAGTCTATTTGCTGAGCGAGATCCTGACGATATTTGGCCAAAGTTTCCTCGTTGCGGGAAAGAACGGCTTCGTCCTCCCACTCTTGTAACGCACGATTTCCAAAGAACTCCTTGATAGCCATAAACTCTGCATAATCTGCTAGCCAAGACGCATTGTTTTTTTCAAAGGCTAGTAAGGCCTGTTTCCCATTTTCATCTTGCAAAAAAGCCTTAACCGCTTTTTCTAAGAGTGGCCGACGAACCTGATAGAGCAAGGCATAATCTATGCTAGTGGAATCCTCACCAAAAGAGAGTGCCACATAGTCATTTTCGGCTAATAAGCCTTCATCTTCAAGCAACTCAAAGTCAATCAGATTGGGATTGCCGGCTATAGCAGAAAAGGATTGATAAGGGGAATCACCGTAACTGGTTGTTGTTAGGGGTAAGATTTGCCAGTAAGTCTGCTTAGTTTCTACTAAAAAATCCACAAAGGCATAGGCTTCTTTCCCAAAGGTCCCTATCCCGAACTGTCCAGGAAGAGAGGTTACAGGCATTAGAATGCCGCTCGTTCTTGCTGTCATGGTTATCTCCTTATCTTTTGATATGCTTTATTTTAACGTAACCGTTTTCAATTGTCAATAGGTTTTACGTAATATCTTAAAATTGTTACGTAAAAGAAATGATTTCTGTTCTTAAATCGTCATCAGCCCTACGATTATCCTCCTGTTTATGGTAAACTAAAAGAGAAGAGATAGTAATAGGTGAGTCATTATGAGTAAATATATGCATGTCTATAAAGATATTAAACAGAAAATCGAAGAAAACATTTGGCAGGAAAACCAAGAATTACCCACAGAAAACGAACTAATGGAGTACTACTCCTATTCCAAAGATACCATCCGCAAGGCCTTGTCCATGCTGGCAATAGATGGGTATATTGAGAAGCGTCAAGGGCGCAACTCCATCATTTTAAATCATCATCTGGTTAACAAGCAATTTCTATCTGAAATTAAGACCGTCAGTGAACTTAACCGCTCAGCCCTTCACGACATTGAAACCAAGTTGGTTGCTCTTTATATCGTGCAGGGTGAAGAGGATTTGATGGAAACATTTGATGTCACCGCTGAGATGGATTTTTATCGAGTGGCACGGATTCGTAGCATTGATGGGCAACGCTTAGAGTACGAGCTATCTTACTTTGATCGTAGAGTTGTTCCCTATCTCAATCAAGACATTGTTGAAGCCTCTATCTATAACCATCTGGAAAATCATCTCCATCTTAAAATCTCTCACTCCAGACGGGAAATTACCTTCCGCCATGCCAATGATGAAGAGCGCCAATACATGGACCTTGGCGACTATGATATGGTTGTGGTGGTCAGCAGCACAACCTACCTGGACGATGGTCAGCCCTTCCAGTATGGCAGTATTAGTTACCGCCCCGATCAAGTGACCTTTGTCTCCATGGCCAAACGGTAATAAAAAAGGATTGTTAGCTAAAAAATAGCTAGCAATCCTTTTTATCTGATTGTATATGAATCGTTTTTGAAATTCTACTGCCTTCTCAGAACTGCCAAGGTCTGATAGGGTTGTAAGATCACGGTCTGTCCAAGATGTGGTATCTCGTAGTTAGAGATCAAAACGCGACCCGTCGCGAAGTCTCCAAGGTCCACTTCTGTAGCCTGCCCGTAGAAGTTGTTGAGAACAAGGAGAGCCTGACCTTCATAATGGCGTTCAAAAGCATAAACCTGCGGGTGATTCTGATGGCTAGCCTTGTAACTACCTTCAGCAATCAGTGCCATGTCCTTGCGCAGTTTAATCAAGTCCTTATAAAAGGTGTAGATGACACCTCCTTGGTCCTTGGCGACATTGATGTTTGGGTAGGACTTTCCTGGCTTGAGCCAAGGGGTCCCCTTGGTGAAGCCAGCGTTTTCTGAGTTATCCCACTGCATTGGGGTCCGTGCATTGTCTCTGGATTTGGCTTTGATGATGGCAAAGGCATCTTCAGGCTCCTTGCCCTGATCAAGCAAAATCTGATAGTTGTTCAGACTCTCCACATCGACGTAGTCGTCCATCGTGTCATAATCCGGATCGACCATGCCGATTTCTTCCCCCATGTAGATATAAGGAGTGCCACGGGAAAGATGGATGGAGGCAGCCAGCATGGTTGCGCCCTCCTCACGGAAATGCTCAATATCCACAAAACGGTTGAGGGCTCGGGGTTGGTCATGGTTGTTCCAAAAGAGAGCATTCCAGCCATTTCCCTTGCTCATCTCCTCTCCCCAGGTATGGAAGAGGCGCTTGAGCTCTTCAAAATCAAAGGGCTTGAGCGTCCATTTCTGACCTTCTTCATAGTCCACCTTGAGATGGTGAAAATTAAAAACCATGTCCAATTCCTGACGATCAGGATTGGAATATAACAGACACTGCTCAATGGTGGTAAAGCTCATTTCCCCAACAGTCATGAGAGCCGAATCTTGACCATAGCTTTTCTCAACCATTTCGTGAATATAGTCGTGGTTAATCGGACGATCCGTGTAAGCAGGCTTGCCATCATGAATAGGGCAATTGTCTAAACTCTCGTCCTTACCGATCAGGTTAATGACGTCAAAGCGGAAGCCCTCGACGCCTTTAGCTCGCCAGAAATTCACGACACCAAACAGGGCTTCCCGCACATGCGGATTGCGCCAGTTGAGATCCGCTTGGGTCTTATCAAAGAGATGCAGATAGTACTTTCCCGTATCTCCAAAGGGCGACCAGGCATTGCCCCCAAACTTTGACACCCAATCCGTCGGCTCATCTCTTAAGATAAAGAAGTCTTGGTAATAAGGGTCTCCTGCCAAGGCCTTTTGGAACCACTCGTGCTCGGTCGAACAATGGTTCAAGACCATATCCAGCATAAAGCCAATGCCGTAACCGCGCGCCTTTTCCACCATTTCCTCAAAGTCTGCCATGGTCCCAAATCGCGGGTCAATCGCTGTGTAATCCGCTACATCATAGCCATTGTCCCGTTGCGGACTGGGATAAAATGGATTCAGCCAGACCATATCCACACCCAGGTCCGCCAAATAAGGCAATTTCTCGATAATCCCACGAAGATCTCCGACCCCATCACCTGTTGTATCCTTGAATGATTTTGGATAAATCTGATAAACCACCTTGCGGTGCTTCTCATTCACCATACTAGTCCTCTTCTCTATCAGTAAACGGAAGAAAGGAAGCCGTAACTTCCTCCATTCCTATTAAGCTTTTTTGTTAAACAATCCTGTCTTTTTGAAGGTGAAGGTCAAGACCATTGGTACCACAATCGCAACGAGCATACACACGATGAACATGAGCATGGATTTTGATTGGATGGCAAGGAAACCTGGCAATCCACCAACACCGATCGCATTAGCCGTTACACCAAAGGTTGTTGACAAGAGACCTGCTACACCAGAACCGATAATACCCGCAACAAATGGGTAAACGTATTTAAGGTTGACCCCAAAGAGGGCTGGTTCCGTTACACCCAGATAGGCAGAGATGGCTGCTGGAAGTGAAATTTGCGCTTCTTTCTCGTCATTACGATGACTAAGGTAGTAGGCAAATACTGCAGAACCTTGGGCAATGTTTGAAAGAGCAATCATCGGCCAAAGCATGGTGCCACCAGCATCGGCAATCAACTGGGTATCGATGGCATTAGACATGTGGTGCAAGCCTGTAATAACAAGTGGCGCATAAAGCGTCCCAAAAATAGCACCAAATAACCAGCGGAAAGAGCCTGTCAAACCAGCCAAAACAACGGTCGAGATGGCTTTACCGATAGTCCAACCGATTGGACCAAGGACAGTATGGGCTAAGATAAGGGCTGGAATCAAGGACAAGAAGGGCACAAAAATCATCGAAACCACTTCTGGAATACGTTTGCGCCAGAAGATTTCAAGATGAGCTAGGGCAAGACCTGCTAAGAGGGCTGGAATGACCTGCGCTTGGTAACCAATCATATTTACTTGGAAGAAACCAAAATCCCACTGTGGGACTTCACCCGTCGCAAGAGCGCTCGCTGCCCCATAGGCATTGAGCAATTGAGGCGATACCAAGGTGATCCCCAAGATAATCCCCAAGATTTGTGTGGTTCCCAATTTACGGGTCACAGACCAAGTAATCCCTACTGGTAAGAAGTGGAAAATCGCTTCCCCTGGTAGCCACAAGAAGTGGTTAACCCCATTCCAGAAAGTCGATACCATCGTAATCGTATTCCAAACTGGGTTGCCTTCTGCATCAAATACCTTGACCCCATCAACCACCTGTTGTCCAAGGGCTTCAAAACCAACACCCTCAAGGATGTTACGGAAACCGAGGATTAACCCCCCGACGATAATAGCTGGGATAATAGGTGTAAAGATTTCCGCTAAGAAAGCCACTGCCTGTTGCAATTTGTTTTGCTTTTTGGCACCTGCTGCCTTAACTTGCTCTTTAGAAACACCTTCTACACCTGACACGGCTGTGAAGTCGTTATAAAAGATTGGCACATCATTTCCAATGATGACCTGGAACTGACCAGCGTTGGTAAAGGTTCCTTTAACGGCACCGATTTGCTCAATAGCAGCAACATCTGCCTTGCCGTCATCGTTCAGGACAAAACGCATGCGGGTTGCACAGTGCGTTACAGCCGAGATATTGTCTTTGCCACCGACCGCTTGGAGCAGGTCTTTGGCTTCTTGTTCAAATTTTCCCATTTGATTTGCTTGATGATTCTGCAGAATCATCCTCCTCCTTATTTTATAAATTTGTTCGTACAAATTTTATAAGGTTATTGTAACCGATTACCACTCATTATGCAAGCCTTTTCGCTTAAAAAATTTAAAATTTTTGATTTTTTGGTATAATATAAACGGTTATATGACTAATTACCTACCAATGAAAGAGATTTATGAAAAAATATCAAGAAGTTTTCAATGATTTGAAAGAAAAAATACTAACAGGCTATTACAAGGCCGAACAGCTCCTCCCCACCGAGCAGGACTTACAAGATATTTATCAGGTTAGTCGTGATACGGTACGAAAGGCCCTCTCCCTCTTGACTGATATGGGCTTTATCCAAAAAGTTCAGGGTCGGGGATCCGTCGTCATCAAGCGCGAACAGGTTGATTTTCCCGTATCTGGCCTTACCTCTTATCAGGAATTGGTCGAAACCCAGGACCTCAAGTCCAAAACAGTTGTCATCTCCCTTGAATTGGTCACGATTGACAGCAATCTGGCCCTCTTAACAGGCTTTGACCATCACAGCAAGGCTTGGAAAGTTGTCCGTACAAGAGCCCTTGATGGCAAAGTCGTCGTTATTGATACCGACTACCTCTCTTATGAGTTGGTTCCTGAGCTGACCGAAGGTATTGCTAGCCAGTCTATCTACGCCTACCTCGAAGACGACCTCCAGTTCGACATTTCTTACGCTCAAAAAGAAATTACCGTCGAGCCGACACGTACAGAAGATAAAAAATTGATGCAGACTAAAGACGACTTCCTAGTCTTGATTAAATCCCGTGTTTTTCTTGGCAATGCCCAACAATTCCAGTATACGGAAAGTCGTCACAAGTTAGACAAGTTCAAATTCGTCGAGTTTGCCCGTCGCAAGCATAGCCTGTAAGGAGAAAAACATGACCATCCGCTTAGCTCAACCATCTGATATCCCAGCCATTCAAGACCTCTTAGCCCAGGTACTTTTGGTTCACCACGAGGCACGCCCTGACCTCTTTCACCCGACTGGTAGTAAATTCAGCGATGAGGAACTTGCTGACCTCATGACGCAACCCGATCGTCCTATCTTTGTCTACGAGGATGACAAGGGACAGGTCCTAGGCCATCTCTTCTTAGAAATCAAACACTACGGCAATAGCGCCAGAAAGCCTGTTAAATCCCTCTATATTGAAGACTTTTGTGTAGCCGAAAACACTCGAGGCCAGGGCATCGGCCAACAATTCTATACCTTTGCTAAAACCTACGCCAAGGAGCGAAACTGCTACAACTTGACCCTCAATGTCTGGAATGACAACGAAGGTGCCTTGCGCTTTTACCAGCGCCTCGGATTCAAGCCGCAACAAACCCAGTTAGAGGAAATTTTGTAGTTCGATAACCCTACCTTTTCTCATGTATTACCTGTAGCTTTGCAGTTCATCCATTAAAACAATAAAAACCTCAGGGCGATGTTTGATAACCTGAGACAACTGCTTCAATCCGTATAAATCATAGACCAAAAAAATGACCCCTAGAGGCCATTTTTTTTAATATAAATCAAGATAGTTGTCAATTTCCCATTGGGAAACAAAGGTTGCGTAACTAGCCCATTCAAAGTTCTTAGCATCCACAAAATTTGTGTAGATATGCTCACCCAAAGCATTGCGGACAACCTCATCCTTACGTAGTCCTTTGACAGCATTGCGAAGAGTAGATGGTAAATCTGTAATACCTGCTTCTTTGCGTTCTTCCTCGGTCATGGCATAAATATTGGTTTCTACTGGTGCAGGAGCCTCTAATTTGTTTTCAATACCGTGCAAGCCTACTTCAAGGAGCACTGCCATTGCCAAATAAGGATTGGCCATTGGGTCTACTGAACGAAGCTCTAAGCGTGTGCTCACACCGCGTGAGGCTGGGACACGAACCAAGGGCGAGCGGTTTTGACCAGCCCAAGCGATGTAGACTGGAGCTTCAAAGCCAGGAACAAGACGCTTATATGAGTTTACTGTAGGATTTGTGATGGCTGTATACCCATAAGCATGGCTCAACAATCCAGCCAAGAAATGGTAGGCATTATCAGAAAGTTCCATACCTCGTGGATCCTTAGGGTCGTAAAAGGCATTGTTACCATCCTTGTCAAAAAGGGACATGTTGCAGTGCATACCAGAACCAGCAATCCCATATTTTGGCTTGGCCATAAAGGTTGCGTAAAGACCGTGTTTGCGAGCAATCGTCTTCACAACAAGCTTGAAAATCTGAATATTGTCACAGGCTTTCAACACATCTGCATATTTAAAATCAATTTCATGTTGCCCAACAGCACATTCGTGATGACTGGCTTCGACTTCAAAGCCCATCTTAGTCAAAACGTTGACAATTTCACGGCGGGTATTATCAGCGAGGTCCGTTGGGGCTAAATCAAAGTAGCCACCCTTGTCGTTTACTTCAAGTGTTGGGTTACCAAATTCATCCATTTTAAAGAGGAAAAATTCTGGCTCAGGACCTAAGTTGAAAGACTGAAATCCAACTTGCTCCATATGGCGAAGAGCCTTCTTAAGATTTCCGCGAGGATCTCCAGCAAACGGTTTGCCGTCTGGTGTGTAGATATCACAGAGCAAGCCTGCTACCGCACCATTCTCATCTCCCCAAGGAAAAACAGTCCATGTATCTAGGTCTGGATACAAATACATATCCGACTCATTAATCCGAACAAATCCTTCTATGGAAGATCCGTCAAACATCGCTTTATTAGATAAAACCTTCTCAACTTGATCAGGTGTTGCAGGAATTTCGACGTTCTTCATTGATCCCAAAATATCTGTGAACATGAGACGAAGGAAGGTAACATTTTTTTCTTCAATTTCACGACGAATATCGTTGGTTGTGATAACCATAGATGGAAACTCCTCTTTCCAATTTTTCTCTTATCTGCCAAATCCAAAAGGATTCGCATTAGTAGTAAAACGACTTTGTTGAGAGATTTCGTTTTGGAGAAGCTGACGCACTTCACTATCAGACAACGATTGTTTCTTTTTGAGCGCACGTTCTTCGTACTTCCGCTGGATGGCTGCAATATTCAAGCCATCCGCCAAATAATCCTTGATTTCCAAGAGACGATCCATGTCATTAAGCGAATACATGCGACGATTGCCCTCATTACGCTCAGGGTGGATAAGCCCTTGATCCTCGTAGTATCGTATCTGTCTAGCTGTCAAATCTGTCAGCTTCATAACGCTACCAATCGGAAAGACTGATAAGTTACGTCGTAGTTCTTTTTCCTTCACGATTTCACTCCTGTGTTTTATTATAGTCCGTTTTTCAATTTTCGTCAAGAGATAATGTTAGGTTTTCTAACATTATTTTTTGTGCTTTTTTGAACCTAACTTCTCTTGTAAGTTTTTCCACTCGGAATTAATGAGAATGGCGATAAACACACCCACAAACGTTTCAGCTACCCGAACAAGAGCATAGATGAGACGATTGCCTGTAGGGAAAGCTAGGGTCACGATCAGAAAGGCAGAAACACCCCCGATGACTCCCGCTCTATTATCCATAGCCACATTGGTCGAAATGGTTAACATGGTAAAAAGTGGCACCACAATCAAGGTTAGCCAGAAACTTTGACCAACCACCACCTCAATTAAGAAGAAGAGAAAGGCGAATATCCCTCCAATGGTATTGCCATAAATTCTCGAGGCTCCAAAATGGACACTGCTATCGAAATCTTCGCGTAAGCTAAAAACTGCAGACAGAGCAGCAATTTGAACTCCTTCCCAATCAAATAACTTAAAAACCAAAAGAGTAAAGAAAACAGCCAACCCTGTTTTAAAGACTCTCATTCCTGGCTTTAACTGGCGCCAATCAATCTTCAACTTCATACCAGGTCTCCTTTACCGTCTATTATATCATCTTGAAAAGCAAATGGGAATAAATGCTGGACTTGTTTAAGCATTATTCTGGAATGATTTATCCCACAACTTTTGAAATAACTACTTTTTCCCACCTCAAACAGTCTCGCTAATGGTTTACACAAATTAATGTGGTTCCCAGTCAAAAAAGGTGCCTTTCGACACCCTTTCTAGCTTTTATTAATACGTTGGCAGAAGTGTAACGTCGTCTATTTCCAACCTGAAACGATCCCTCAGATCGTTTCAGCTGACTTACCGCCTATTTTTCTGTTAACGCAGCCAAACCTGGAAGAATTTTACCTTCAAGCAACTCCATAGAGGCACCACCACCTGTTGAAATCCATGAGAACTTGTCTGCACGGCCAAGGTTGATGGCTGCTGCTGCTGAGTCACCACCACCGATGATGGATTTTACGCCTGGTTGTTTGACGATAGCGTCCATGACACCGATTGTACCTGCTTGGAAGTCTGGGTTTTCAAAGACACCCATAGGGCCGTTCCAAACGACAGTTTTAGCACCAGTCAAGGCTTCGTCGAACTTAGCGATAGACTTAGGACCGATGTCAAGACCAAGGAAACCTTCTGAAACAGCTTCGCCTTCAGTATCACGCACTTCTGTGTAGTCCGCAAAGGCATTCGCTTCTTTTGAGTCAACAGGCAAAATCAATTTACCATTTGCTTTTTCAAGCAATTCCTTAGCGATATCAAGCTTGTCTTCTTCCACAAGTGAGTTACCGATTTCGATACCTTGAGCCTTGTAGAAGGTGTAGGTCATACCACCACCGATAAGGACCTTATCTGCTTTTTCGAGCAAGTTTTCGATAACACCGATCTTATCAGATACTTTTGAACCACCAAGGATAGCCACAAATGGGCGCTCAGGTGTTTCAACTGCTTCTTGGATATAGGCAATTTCGTTTTCCAAGAGGAATCCAGCAACTGCTTTTTCAACGTTAGCTGAGATACCTACGTTTGATGCGTGAGCACGGTGAGCTGTACCGAAGGCATCGTTGACAAAGATACCATCGCCAAGTGAAGCCCAGTATTTACCGAGTTCAGGGTCATTCTTAGACTCTTTCTTGCCATCAACATCTTCAAAACGAGTGTTTTCAACCAAAAGCACTTGCCCATCTTCAAGAGCGTTGATCGCTGCTTCTAATTCGCTACCTCGAGTCACACCAGGGAAAGCAACGTCTTGACCCAATTTAGCTGCCAAGTCTTTAGCAACTGGCGCCAATGATTTGCCTTCTTTGTCTGCTTCTTCTTTAACACGCCCAAGGTGAGAGAAGAGGATGGCACGGCCACCCTGCTCGATGATGTACTTGATGGTTGGCAAGGCCGCAGAAATACGGTTGTCATTTGTAATCACGCCATCTTTCAAAGGCACATTGAAATCCACACGAACGAGGACTTTCTTGCCCTTCAAGTCAACGTCTTTAACAGTTAATTTTGCCATTTGGAAATAGTCTCCTTAAAAATTTTTTACAAGCTCATTATATCACATTTTCTTCGTTTTATCTAAAAGGGACCGGATTTCAGGAAATTAACGATCAAAAGAGCCATACCGATAAAAGGAGAGTCTTAGATTAACGCCAGCTGGTCAATTCAGCGAATAGTCATCTCATACTCTATTCAACCATTTATTCCTTGATGAAGGTAAATTTACCCTCAGAAGATAATTCGGTCAACTTATCGGTTGCCGGATTAAAGCTTGTATTTAGTGGCCCTGACCAGAAAGCATAGGTCAATTGATTTCCAGATAATCGAAGGCCGTTTTCCCAGCGCATTCCGGATCCGCCTAGATTGAAAGTAGGCATGTCATACTGTGCCAAATCCGATGTCACACGGTAAAGTCCGGGCTCAACTTCTTCATAAGACGATAACATCCCTTTTCGCACTTCGCCATTTTCTTCAATGGTTATAGTTCCGTCAGCCTCATAGGTAACCTTAGCTGTTCCATTAGGTGTTGTTCCTCGCCAAGTTCCAACCAATCCTGGTGGTAGTGAGACAGTAGAAGAAGCTGTCGAAACAGTGCTTCCCTCCATAGTTGCATAGGTTTCCCCTGCTTCAGTTCCCGCAGCGACATAGCGACGGAGCTTAGAGTCAGTAGCCATATAAGAAACCCAAATATACCCATCTCTGGTTTCTTTTTGGTCAAAAGTCACCTTATCCCCACGTTTCAAGGTCGCCACAACCTGACCTGATTTGCTTGGTGTATCTCTGACGTTCAAGACATCAACGGTTACCGTCATTGTTCCTTGAGAGCCTGCTGACTGAGAGGTCTCCGCCTTTTCTTCTTTATGGTCCGGTGATATATTGGTCCATGCTAAGGCATTAATATCGAAAGTGTCTGAATCACTGACGGTATCCGTCCGCTCAAGGCTATCTCCTGCTGTCGAAAACCGATAGCCATAGGAAACACCTTGATCAGCACCACTACTGCCATAATAGGAAAAGGTCCCATCTTGCAGAGCAATCAAGGTCATCCGCTCCCCAATCATATTGAGGTTTAGCTCTTCATTTGTTAAACGCTTGACCTCATTGTCTTCTGTAATCGTATATAAGTCCGTAATCATCGGTGATTTAAACAGTTTACTTAGTAAGAAAGCCACCACCAGCTCCTCAATGCCATTGCCATCAAAGTCATAGTAAGCATACCCTGTATCCGTCTCATAAGTGGAATAATAGTGGGTCGTTAAGAGATTGATGGTTTGGTCAGCCTGATCTTTTTCCAAGGCCGTCTTATAGCGGTCAATGATAGGCTGGTAGAGGGTTTTATCCACCTCTTTTTTGTCATTACTTTGACTTGTCGTACTTTCACTAGTGCTTATTGATGTTTCTTGCTTTGTTGGCTCAACCATTTCGTTACGATTAACTTGCGTTAACACAATAGTAACGACAACTGCTCCGCCTCCGATCAATCCTAAGAGAGCTTTTTTAGATAATCTCATTCTTTTCCCTCATTTTCTCTAAAATACTATCACAGTATACCACTTTTCTATAGCAGGAACAAGGCTACTCCAATAAAAAAGGCGAAGGAGAGCATTCTTTGGTATAATCAAAGTAACACATACAGTCAGGAGATTCAAGATGACAGCATTTCACGATAAAATTGTCCTTATTACTGGTGGGGCCAGAGGGATCGGTGCTCAGATGGCAATGTCCTTTCGGGAAGCTGGAGCCCGCGTCTATACCATGGATTTAACAGCTCCCGCGGACTTTATTGGCGATTTGGCCAAGCAAGCAGACCTCGAAGCCTTTGCGAACTTTGTTCTTGAAAAACATCCTAGCATCGATGTTCTCATCCACAATGCCGCTCCTCTCATGAAGGGCATTTCAAGCGCCAGCTACGAGGACTTTACCAATGCGCTCCAGGTCGGTGTGACAGCGCCTTTTTACCTGACCAAGCTCTTTAAAGACCACCTCAATCCCGGCGCCAGTGTTCTCATGCTCTCGTCTAGCCGTGACCGTATGAGCCAGCCTGAGACTGAGACCTATACTGCTGCTAAAGGCGGGATTGCCGCCCTCACTCATGCCTTGGCGGTTAGCCTGGCTGGCAAAGCCCGGGTCAATAGTATCTCACCCGGCTGGATCGACACGGCAGGGGAGGAGCAAAGTCTGACAGACCATATCCAGCACCCTGCCGGTCGTATTGGGCGTCCTGAGGATATCGCTAATCTGGCCCTCTTTCTCAGTTCTGAGCAGGCCGGATTTATTACAGCTGAGAATATCACCGTTGATGGTGGCATGACCAAGCTCATGATCTACCATGATGATCAGGGATGGACCTACCAGAAAGATTAACGACCCTCAAACACACACGAAAACCCAGAATTCTTAGTCGAATTCTGGGTTCTTTTTCTATCACTAATAATCACCACGAATATGGTCGTGGACCTGACTCCAGTAAAACTCAGATAGGGTCACAAGCTCTTTTTCGGTAAACGGCTTGGTGTCTGCTGCCTTGAGGTTGGCATCAATCTGGGCGATGGACTTAAAGCCAGGAATGACGGTCGTCACCCCTTCTTGTTGGAGAATCCACTTGAGCGCCGCATCAGCCATGCTTCCTCTGCCATTAGCAATCCACTTAAGCTGATCCACCAAGTCAATCGCTTTTTCAAAGGGAAGGCCACCGAAGGTCTCACCGACGTTAAAGGCAGCTCCATCGCGGTTATAGTTGCGGTGGTCATTTTCAGGGAACTGGCTATCTTTGGTGTACTTGCCCGTCAAAAGACCGCTGGCTAGGGGCACACGCGCCAAAATCCCCACATTTTGCTTGGCCGCTTGTGCAATCATCTCCTTGACCGGCTTCTGGCGCAGCAAGTTGACAATCACTTGGAGACTACTAGCCTTGGTATTGTCAAGCACAAACTTACCTTGATCATCGGTTTCCACACTGACACCGTAGTAGCGGATTTTGCCTTCTTGTTTCAGGGTTTCAAGCACCTCAAAGACACCTTGATCGGTCAGGACTTCAGTGCTTGGGCAGTGAATCTGATAGAGGTCAATGGCCTCAGTCCCCAAGTTGCGTAGGCTTTGCTCACAGTAGGCCTTGACCTTATCATAGGTATAGTTGGACAGGTCCGCAAAATTATCACGTCGGCCAAATTTGGTCGCCACATAGACCTCTTCCGAACGTTCTTTGAGGACCTGTCCAATCAAGGTCTCACTGCGACCTGCACCATAGACATCGGCTGTGTCAAAGAAGTTAACGCCTCTGTCGATAGCATGGTGTAGAGCTTTAATCGCATCGTCCTTTGAGACATCGCCCCAATCACCACCAATCGCCCAAGTCCCAAAACTCACTTCGCTGACCTTCATGTCTGTGTTACCCAGTTGCTTGTATTTCATAAGAACCTCCTTTGTTTATTTCTTTAAAAAACACCATTTGACACGGTCTATTATACCATCTTTAAGAATGAGTCTCATTAACCGCCTTGAGTTTGCTCAAAATGCGCTACTGCCCCTATCAAATTGGCCTGATTACGGTACTGACATATCCGAATATCTGGCTGGATATCATCAGCGTGGGTTTGTTGTAATAAGGTTTCAACTTCTGTTTGAATACGACTGAGCAAATCTGATCTCTGAGAAATGCCCCCTCCAAGAACAATACAATCCGGGTCAATAGTCACCAAGATATTATGCAGCCCTTGAGCAAGGCCTTTATAGAAGCTATCGATGGCTTCTATAGCATCTGAATCCCCATCCGCAGCTAGGTCAAAAATCTCTTCTGTTGTCACTAAGTTTTGATGCTTTTCTTGGAACGTCTTAGTCATGACAACAGGGCTACCAAGTTTGCTGAGAGTATCCTCTTTGTTCAGTAACATGTAACCTAACTCACCACCAAAGAGATGTTTCCCTTTGATGAGCTGGCGATTAATCACCAAAGCGCCACCAATACCAGATCCGATGACCATGAAATAGCAGTTATTCACTTCCTTGGCTGCTCCATAATGGACCTCTGCCAGAGCTGCACAGTTGGCATCGTTTTCCATACTAACAGGCAAACCTAAAAGCTCTTCTAACTCTGCCACAATCGGAAAATGATGGATATAATCTAGAGCACTAATCCCACCTATAATACCTGTAGTCGTATCAACGGCTCCCGGAGCACTAAAAGCAGCTCCCTTTAGTTCATAATCTGACTCAAATTGGCGCTTCACTGTTAAGAGCGAATTTTTCATTTCTTCCCAGGTTGCTGGTGTTGGAAAACTCCCACCCTCAGATATTGCCTCATCTTCCCAAATCCCATACTTAACTGCCGTTCCTCCAATATCGAATGCTAAAATAGCCATCTTCTTTCTCCTTTTTTAAATGAGTTTTCTCAGGTGTTCAAGTTCCTAGATAGACTTTTTATCCATTTAGGTTCAAGCCGTTTTTCAACAACACAAAGGAAGCTGAGCAAAAACGCATCAGCTTCTATTGTTTAGTGGCAACTATTTTTTAGACTGCTTCATCTTAAAGTAAGAGAAGGCCACAGTCAGCAAACCCATTATGAGTAAACCATAGCCATCTGCAAAAGGATGCATGGCAATCATCAGAAAGCCTACCGCCATTAAAAAGGTTAACCAACTTCTCTTTTGCATCATTACCTCCTATTCTTCAACAAGGCCTTGCTTGTTTGCGGCGATTACAAACGACTATCTCATAAAGATTTTCTCTTTTGTCAGTCTCGTTTTCTTACGAATGCTTGGCAATCAAGTCCTTGTACCAGAAATAGCTGTCCTTCTTGTAGCGTGTCAGAGGTCCACCTTCTTCTTCCTCACGGTCCACATAGACAAAACCGTAACGTTTCTGGTAGCCATTGAGCCATGACAGTAAGTCTGTATAAGACCAGGTGCAATAGCCAAGGACACGGGCACCTTCTGAGATAGCTGCTTCGATCTCGTCCACGTGTTTTTGCAGGAAATCAATCCGGTAATCGTCGTGAATACGGTTATCTTCAGTCTTCTTGTCATATTCGCCAAGACCATTTTCTGTAATCAGAATTGGCACATCGTAGCGACTGGTTAGACGACGCAAGGCAATGCGAAGGCCGGCTGGGTCAATTTCCCAATCCCAGTTGGTCCGCTCAACGTGCGGGTTTGCCACGCGTTTGAACATACCAGGAAGGCCTCCTTCTTCTCCACTTCCTTTTTCACCAGTGGTATTCATCTTACCTTGACCAACACCATCAATCGGGTTGAATTTAATGGTATTAGATTGGTAATAGTTGATGCCAAGGAAATCAGGTTTAGCAGAAGCAAGCAGGTCCATATCACCCTCTCGGATATCCAAATCAATACCTTGTTTTTCCAAATAGGTGAGGATAGCTCTAGGATAACGTCCGAGAAGATAGGCATCCAACCAGAAATGGGCATTAAGATCTTCCGCATTCTCGCTAGCTAAGACATTTTCCGGCAGGGCATCAAAGCTATAATTAGGAGAGTAGGCAAAACTTGGTCCAATCTGACCCTTCATGCCCATATCATGGAATTGGTTGATGACTGTCGCATTAGCCAAGTTGGCAATATGATTAGCACGGTACATACGCTGATTGTCTGTCACACCTGGTGGATGAGCTGCTAATTGGTAGCCCAGACTCATGAAGACATTTTGCTCGTTTAAGCTGACCCAATAGTTGACCTTATCACCAAAGCGTTCAAACAAAACCTTGGTATAGGCAGCAAAATCATCGATAACCTGACGTGATTCCCAACCACCATATTCATCTTGCAGACATTGCGGCAAATCCCAGTGGTAGAGTGTCACAACCGGTTCAATCCCATAACTCAACAGTTCATCGATTAAGTTCTCATAGAACTGAATACCTGCTTCATTGACAGGACCACGGCCTTCTGGCAGAATGCGTGTCCAAGCTACTGAAAAACGATAGGCTTTCAAGCCTTGCTCGGCCATAAGTTTGACATCTTCTTTGTAGCGATGGTAGTGGTCGACAGCTGTTTGGCCCGTAGTTCCTTTAAAGGTTCTCCCAGGTTCTTGGACATAGACGTCCCAGATAGACAGGGACTTACCGTCCTCGTCCCAGGCTCCTTCAACCTGATAGGCTGCTGAGGCAGAGCCCCATAAAAAATCCTTTGGAAATGTTTGTGACATGTGCGTTTCCTTTCTTCCTCTTAGATAACCTAAGGTTCTGCTTTTAAGTGACTGATAAGATAATCTAACCGCAACTTCATCTGTTTTTGCATTCGTTTCTTTAAAAAAGGATAAAGTAATTTGTAGTTCAATCCTTGTAGACGGCCATCTGTCGCCATCTCCTCACGATAAGTCACCAAAGTTCCTGAATCTTGTTCCTCGATTTCATAAGTCACTAGGCTTTCTCCACGATTGGATTTCAATTGAACTTTATAGATACGGGGAGATTCGAGCTCTAAAACGGTCACTTTCACCTGATTGCTTTGGTTTTTCCCAAATGATTTGATAAAGGAAAAGCCGGGTTGAATAGCTGATAAAGCAATGTCCTCCCCTGTATTTTGATAGTAATCTCCCCTGAACTGCTCCAATAAGAAATCAAACAACCTCTGACCATCGACATGATAGTGCCCTTGAACTTCCATACTAACCTCCTTTAAGCTCTTTTCTCACTTTATCCATTTCTTTATAGACATCGACCACTTCCTTGGCCATATCGATGAAGGTCAAAGCAGTCATCAAATGATCTTGACCGTGAACCATGAGGAGCGATAGTTCAACAGCATCTCCAGACGCTTCCTGTGTCAGTAAGTCTGTCTGAGAACGGTGGGCAACATTTAAAGCTGCAGTTGCGTCCTTGAGCTTTTGATCTGCCGTTTCAAAATCATAGCCTTTAGCGGCACGGATGGCTTCAACAGCATTGCTCTTAGCATCACCACCATGCATGATCAGTCCCATAATTGCTTCTAAATGCTGTGTCATTAGATACCTGCCATTTCTAGGGCTGTGCCCAAAACCTTCTCACCATCCATTGTGCCATAAGCTACCATATCAATAGCATCCACCTTAATCTCAGGTTCAAATTTCTCTTTATACTGCTTCACCATAAATTTGACTTGAGGACCAGTAAGAAGAATATCGATTTTTTGCTTAGCCACTTCCGCATCCACTTCAGAGACTGGAACAGCAAAGATAGTTGCTTCCACACCTTTAGCTTCAGCAGCCTTTTGCATCTTACTAACTAACATACTGGTGGACATCCCAGCATTACAGACAAGCATAATGGTTACCATATTAGTTTCCTCCTTTTAGTTGTACATTCAACAATGGTAAAAATTGTGATTTAAAGTTTTCAAATGTTGGGCATTGAGATAGCCTCTCTAAATTCATCGGATCCTGTATCCACTGCACAAAGGCAGGGGAAATATATTTCATAGCCTTAGCATTCTGTTTAGCAGGAGACATTAAGGCTGTGAACCTCACCTCTCGGTGTTCTTGATCCCAGAATAAACCATTCGGTGTCATAATCACAGCGATCTCCGTTTTTAACCCTATAGAAGCACTTGGGTGCGGAAAGGCAAAGTGTTCTTGAAAGACAATACTGCCGAGTTGCTCTCGCATCGCTAGTTGCGCTTTAAAATGATGTTTGAAATCTTCTAGTCCAACATCCGTTAGCGTGTCCAAAGCTCGCTCTAAGACTTCTTCTCGTGTAACATTTGATTTCTGTATGACTATGAACCGAGAGGCATCAAAGACTGAATTAAATATTTCCAAGGCTTCAGGAGTTAGGTAATCCTCAGATTTCTGCCCTATCTCTGTGTTTTTTCTAGCTCGAAGGTTTAAAAATTTTTGAATCTTATTGATGTCATCATCCAAAAGCAAAGCATTGACCTGAAGTACAGGAACTGGAAGCATAATAGAATCCAAGTTTACGGTTGATAAAACCAAATCAATAGAGTCTAAGCTAACATCCGCCAATTCATAATAACTGATAACTTCAACGATTTCTAACTGCCTAGCAAATAACTGTTGCAAGCGATTCATCAACATTTGTGCACTACCATAACCAGTGGCACAGATAACTAGTACTCGCTTGCTTCCCTCCTGACGCAGTCGTTGAATACTACTAATCACATGAATGGCAATGTAAGCCCACTCATCGTCACTGATGGGATACGATTCTAGTAATGGCATAGTAACAAAAACATCCTTGACTATGGACAGTTCAGATCCATAATGTTCTTTCAAATCCTCTAACATCGGATTTTCCATGACAATCTGTGATTCCAATCGAATCAGCAGGGGCGTGAAATGAGCAATCAGTCCTTGTAAAAGGGCACTGTCTTCTGTCAAAGGTAACTCTAAAATATCAGACAGTTTTGCCAAACAAGTTTGGACTTCCGATTGCAGTCGTTCCTGAACCTTTGTTGTTTGTCCCCCATGAGATTTTCCCATAAGATGCAAGGAAATATACCTGGCTTCTGCGTCTGGAAACACTATAGCAAAGCGTTCTTCTAGTTGCGTCAGAATTTCTCGAGCCACCTGATAGGAATGCTCATCTGGCTCAAGAGGGTTTGAATAATCAAACTGAAATCGTCTATTTGTTTTTAAACGTTTAAATGAAAGAGCAATATGTAAGACTAAGTTTTGAATAGCATAATCAGACATCTTAACATCATTTTGGCGACAAACCTGCCAAACCAGAACCGTCAAATCTTCCAGAGAGATTTCTTCTAGAATATTGTCCGCCTCTAATTGTGATATAAAGTCTGCTTCCTTGGCTTGAGGAAAAAAGTAGCCGATTAAAAAACGCCGTTGTTTTTCTTCTGTTCCTTCAATTGTTAGCCCTTTATTATGTTTCGCAACAATCTGAATACCATATTGTTTTAATTGTTGTCGAAGGCTGTTTAAACAAGCTAGAACAGTTGCACGACTAACAAACAACTCTTGCGATAGCTGGTCAACTGTCAAATAAACTTCTTCAAAAAATAAACGATTTAAAATATAGTGTTCACGGTCTTTTGGGGTCTCTAGTCTTCTTGCATCTAAGCTATACTCTTGTAACTCTTCCTCATTCTGAAGGAACTGGTAAAATAAATACTCATCTTCAAGAATCAACTGGTACCCTTGTCCTCGTTTACGGTCTAGCCTAGCGCCTGAGTTTTGTAATGCTTCTGAAAGCGTTACAATTGATTTGCGCAAGGTTCGCGTTGTGATAGCTAACTCTTGTGCTAATTGTTCTCCCTTAAGAGCAAAGTTTTGGTGTTGTGTTAAAAGTTTGAGTATTTGCCACTCACGTTTGGCTAACATCTGACACCCCCTTCTTCTCTATGTTTTAATTATATGTTGAAAACGTTATCTTAGATAGCACCAATTATTCCTTTTTGAAAAGGAAATTTTCTAAACTAGTCATTAAATTTGAGGCAGTGCTATCTCTTTTCTCCATAAAAAAGGACAGACGATTGTCAAAATCACTTCTGTCCTTCTCCCGTCAGATAAATGTTTTGATCTCGATTGAACAGACATTTCCTAGACTAATTATTATTTGAGTGATTCCTGGAATGCATGAACCGCTTCATTCAAAGCCATCCCCTTGAATTTTTGGGCACTGATCCACTGGCCTCTGATGTCAGCATCTACAAAGCCTCCTAGAATCATTCCAGGAATCACTGTGTCAACCGCATGACTGGCATTGGGACCTCCAAGATCTGTACGGATCAAACCTGGATCTGCAACATTGAGGGTCACATTATGACCCGCTAATTTTCCGGCATAATCTCTGGTAATTTTATCCAGAGCGCCTTTCGAGGCTGCGTAAGCACCTTGTTCAGGCTGATTCTTAATCCCACTGGTCGTATTGACAATACGACCAAAGTCACGCTCTAGCATGCCTGGCAAGAAAGCCTCGATTAAAATCATCGGCGCAATGACATTGACTTGGTAAGACCAGATATAGTCTTCAGTCGCCACTGCCCAAGGGTTTTCTTGAGACTTGGGCTGAACACCGGCATTGTTAAACAAAAGGTCGATAGCGACTTTATCTAGAACAGTTTTGGCCATTTGGCGCACCGCTTGCTCATCGGACAGCTCAGCCTCAACAGCAAAAACTTCCACTCCCAGTGCAGCTATCTCAGCCACTAGACTCTCGGTATGTTGAAGCTCTCGACTGTGAACCACTAGGTTGGCCCCTTCTTTGGCTAACGCCAGAGCCATTTCGCGTCCAATTCCTCGACTGGCCCCTGTTACTAAGGCCCATTTCCCTTTAATATCCATCATTTGTTATCCTTAAAAAGTTGTTTGATCTGGGTCTTTTTGCTGGCTAACCCCTTGCACATGGTCCAACTGCTCGATGTCACCGGATTCGAGTTCGAAATCAAAGACATCTAGGTTTGAGGTGATATTAGCAGGTGTTACAGACTTAGGCAGTGGCAAGAAACCTTTATCAAGAGACCAGCGAAGGGCTACTTGGGCAATAGACTTGTTGTATTTTTCAGCCAACTTGCCAACTAATTCATTTTGGAAGATAGACCCTGTTCCCAGTGGGCTGTAGGCTTCTAGAAGGATGTTATGCTTCTGACAGAAGGCATTAAGCTCTTCTTGTGGACACCCTGGCGCCAAGAGCACTTGGTTAACATGTGGCTGGACTTCAGCAGTTTCAAATAAAGCCTCCAAATGGTGAACCATAAAGTTGGAAACCCCAATAGCACGGAGTTTGCCAGCATTGTAAGCTTCTTCCATAGCTTTCCAGACACCTGCATTACGTTCTTTAAAACCTACAGTTTCACGCGCAGCAGCTGGGTTTGGCCAGTGAATCAAGAGAAGGTCGATATAGTCAACGCCAAGTTTTTGAAGGGATTCTTCAATTGAGGCGCGCGCTGACTCATAATCATGATGCGCATTCCAAACCTTTGTCGTTAAGAAAATATCCTTGCGTGACAAGCCACTGTCAGCAATTGCACGGCCAACGCTGGCTTCGTTTTTATAGGCTTGAGCTGTGTCAATATGAGTATAGCCAACTTTGAGGGCGTGAGCCACTGCGTTATAAGCTTCATCGCCTTCTTTCATTTGCCAGGTTCCAAAACCAAGTTTTGGAATAGTAACGCCATTTGATAAGATATAATGTTCCATGGTCTTCCTCTTTCTTTTTGATAGTTAATCCGCTTAGAAGGTCATTTCTTCAAAGCAAGCTAGGATAATCGCTTCAACATCTGAAACAGTCAAATTAACAAACTTATCGTGTTCAAGACCGCCATGAAGAACAGCCTTTTCACTCATTTCCAAGACCAAGTCCTTGGTTTCAATCCCTACTTCTGGTAAGGTCATTGGAATTTTCAAGTCTTCATGGAGGAAGCGATAGGTTTTCTCAACAGCTTGACGGGCTAGGTCTTCATCAGAGCCTTCTGTCAAGCCCCAGACATTACGGGCATAGGTTGCGAGTTTAGCATGCGATTTAGCGTCCTTATCGATACAGAACTGCATCCATCGTGGAGTCAAAACAGCAAGTCCAATACCGTGGGTGATATCGTAGTAAGCAGACAACTCATGCTCAATGGCATGGCAGGTCCAACCACCACTTCGGCCACGAGCCACCAATCCATTAAGGGCAAGTGTAGACGCCCAAAGAAGATTAGCACGCGCATCGTAATTATCAGGCTCTTTGATCGCTACGGGTGCGTGTTTGATAATGGTTTTCATCAAGCCTTCAGCAATCCCGTCCTGAACATCTACTGCAGGCGTATGGTTAAAGTACTGCTCATAGAGATGGCTCATCATATCGGCAGAGCCAGCAGCTGTTTGCCATTTGTTAACCGTAAAGGTCAAGGTAGGGTCTAAAAACGAAGCCCGTGGAATCAAGTCCCAGCCACCTGTCCCCAATTTTTCATTGGTCTCAGGATTTGAAATGACAGCATTGCGGTTCATCTCTGTTCCTGTCGCAGCTAAGGTCAAAATATCGACAATAGGAACAGCCTTCCCAATCTTACTGCTGTCTAAAACTAAATCCCAAGCGTCTCCGTCATAGTAAACCCCACCTGCAATTACTTTAGAAGCATCAACAACAGAGCCACCACCAACAGCAAGAATCACATCAAGGTCATTCTCACGAATCAAGCGAACACCCTCACGGACAGAGTCAATCCTAGGGTTGGGCTCAATTCCTGCTAATTCTACAAAAGTAAAGCCATTGTCATTCAAGAGGTCAACGACCTTATCGTAAAGGCCTGAGCGCTTAATCGAGCCACCACCGTAGGCCAGCAAGACACGTTTTCCAAGTGGTGCTAACACTTCTGGTAATTCGCCCAAGCGATCTTTCCCGAATCGGATATCCGTCGGAATCTGTAATCTAAAATTTTCCATGTATTACTCCTTTTTAAACATTATTGGTTAAACATAATGGTTTCAAAATCAAAAACATCAGGCAAATGGTGAGAAATTGAATACTCAAAGACCCGACAATCATCCAGACTGCTGACCTGAGACACCTCCATCAAAAAATCGGTCTCCGTCAGTTGCATTTCCTGTTTTTCCAAGTCATTCGGTCGCACACCTGAGACCTTAACAAAAGCGCTATATACCTTTCGCCCTAGTCCCTCTGAGATGTAGTTATAGATAGAGTTTTCGAGGTGTTCGCGCTTCAATCCAGGAATGACATCAACTGGCATGTAGGTGTACTCCATAATAATCGGCCTGCCCTCTAAGACACGCAAACGCACAATCTCATAGACAAAATCGTCCGTCGACAAGGATAATTTCTCAGCCATTTCCTCTGATGGGCGCGTGACATCAAAGGTAAGCACTTTTGATGTTAACCCTTTTGGAAAATCGTGAGACGTTCCTTTTAGCGAATAAAGATGGGGGCGCTGCGTCGCTTTCCAGTCTCTGACCAGAGTCCCAGCCCCACGGCGCCTCAAGATATAGCCTTCTGCCACCAGAACATCCAAGGCTTGCTTCAAGGTCATCAAGCTGACTTCGTATTCCTTAGCGAGTGTTGAGCCGTCTGGAAGCAGACTGTTCACAGGATAAACCTCATCGCGTATCTTTTCCCGAATGGCCTCTGCAATTTTAAGGTATTTGGGTTTTACCTTACCGATAACAAGCACCTCCTTCTTCCATTTTCCTTTATTATACGCTTTCATTTTTTAAAAGTCTAGTCTTTTAATATTGCAGTTCTATATTTTTATAAAAAATCAGGACCTTGAGAGCCCTGATTGTATTTGTTATTGTAATTCTGCTTCATCTGGTAAGTATGACCCACCAAAGAATTCCTGGCTAATCTCTTCGAGTTTACCGGTCTTGTATAGCTCTTTAAGCGCTTGATTAAAGGCTTCTTGCAACTCTTTTTGGTCATCTGCAAAAATGAAATAGTTCATCGGATTTCCCTCAGTTTCGATTTCAACAACCTTGAGATCAAGCCCTTGTTCTCTAATAATATTTTCAATGGAAACTTTGTCAAAAATCAAATAATCAAACTGTCCTGCCTCTAAGTCAATCAGGCGCTTGGTGACATTTTCACCAGAATACTCAACGATGGACGGATTATCTGGGTGTTCCTCACTCCACTCTTCAACCAACTGAGCGGTCGATGTCCCTGTATCATCACGAGTTGTTTTGCCCCCAATATCATCTAGAGACGTGATTGGTGAGTCTGGTACGACCGCCATAACCATAGGATTGGTCGCGATTGGCAAAGAATAGAGATACTTTTCTGCCCGCTCAGCAGTATAGCTTAAATTATTGGCAGCGACTTGGTAGTGCCCGCTGTCAAGGCCGATAAAGATACTCTCCCAAGAAGTCTTCTTATAGATAAAACTATAATCTTCCAGCGACTCATCTACAGCCTTTAACACCTCGATATCGTAACCAGTGAGTTCCTCTCCCTCTTCATAGGAAAACGGTCTAACATCACCTGCTGTTACCACGATAATCTCTTTTACTTCGCTATCTGCCGATTTTGCTCTTTCAGATGTCTGACAGGCCCCCAAAACTAATCCAGCGACCAAAGTCAGGGCGATCAATAATTTCTTTTTTACCATTTTAGTCCTCCTAAATCCATGATACCACCAGGAGTTCTTTTTGGGTAATAGAGATTTTCAATGACTCTGATAGAAAATAATTATCAAGAAAATTAACTCTAAAAGTTAATGACCTCTCACCCTTGCCCAAACCATTGTTGAATCAGCTGATTTCTTGTACAAGATAACAAAAAAGAGCTGGAAATAAACTTCCAACTCTCAATTTTTATGAAATCCTGTTGAGGGTTTGTTCAATATGCGCAATCGACTTTTCACGCCCTAAGAGATAAATGGTATTTGGCAATTCTGGACCATGCATTTCACCTGAGACAGCAATCCGAATCGGCATAAAGAGGTTTTTCCCCTTGATACCTGTTTCTTTTTGAACAGCCTTGATTTGTGGGAAGATGTTTTCTGTGACAAATTCTTCATCAGACATAGCTTCTAATTTAGCTTTGAAGGCCTCAAGAACAGTCGGTACCGTTTCTCCAGCCATCACTTCTCTCTCAGCATCTGACAATTCTGGGAAGTCAGAAAAGAAAAGGTCAGTTAAAGCGACAATTTCATCAGCTGATTTAAGCTGTGGCTGGTAGAGTTCCACCAATTTCTCAGCCTTATCGGTCAGGCGACCTGCTTCTTCCAAAAATGGTTTGCAAAGTTCAAAGACCGTCTCCAAATCAGCATTTTTGATGTAGTCGTTGCTCATCCAATCTAGTTTTTTCTGGTCAAAGGCAGCTGGAGACTTGCTGAGGCGGTTTTCATCAAAGAGCTCAATCAACTGCTCACGGGAGAAGATTTCCTCTTCACCACCAGGATTCCATCCCAAAAGGGAGATGAAGTTGAAGACCGCCTCAGGCAAGTAGCCTTTTTTGCGGTAATCTTCGATAAACTGGAGGGTGTTGGTGTCACGCTTAGACAATTTTTTACCCGTCTCACTATTGATGATCAGGGTCATGTGGCCAAAGGCTGGCGCTTCCCAACCCAGTGCCTCATAAACCATGAGCTGTTTTGGCGTATTGGCAATATGGTCATCTCCACGAATAACGTGGGAAATGCCCATGTCGTGGTCATCAATAACGACAGCGAAGTTATAGGTCGGGTAGCCATCCTTTTTCTGGATAACCCAGTCACCACCAATATTACCACCTTCAAAAGTGATTTCACCCTTGACCATGTCATCCCACTTATAGAGTCCTGCTTCATTAACAGCCAAACGGACAGTTGGCACGACACCAGCAGCTTCACGCTCGGCGATGTAGGCTGCTTTTTGGTCTTCAGACATCCCTAGGAATTCATTGATGTAGCGCGGTGTCTCACCTGCTGCTTCTTGGCGTTCGCGTTCTACCGCCAATTCTTCTTCGGTCACATAAGACTTATAGGCCTTGCCTTCGGCTAAAAGCTGATCAATGACTTTTTGGTAGAGTTCCAAACGCTCTGATTGGCGGTAATTCTCATGGGTTTCTGGACTTTCATCCCAATCAATCCCTAACCAACGCAAATTTTCAAGCTGCGAACGCTCGCCATCTTCGACATGACGCTTGCGGTCCGTATCCTCGATACGGATGACGAAGCTCCCCCCGTGATGGCGGGCATAAAGATAGTTAAATAAAGCTGTGCGGGCATTACCGATATGCAATAACCCAGTTGGACTTGGTGCGTAACGCACACGAATTGGCTTAGTCAATTACTGTTCTCCTGTTCGTTTTCAATCGTTTCTATTATAGCATAGTTTAGACCATTTGGGTTGGTCTTGATTCATTTATTTGGAAAGGTTAAAACGAAGCCAATAGACCTCGTTTTTGTGATTTTTGCTTTGCTTATCAACCTTAACATTACTGGGCGTAATCGCCACCATCAACACCGTAATACTCTTCTAACGTCAAACCTGATTGGTAAATGTCTGTTGCTTCTTGCCCAATGTAGCGAACATGCCAGCTTTCAGGCATATAGCCTGTTACAGATTCTTTACCAGGCAGGTAGCGGACCACAAAACCATAATGGTGTGCGTTGTCCCGAAGCCAAGCGGATGCTTGTGGTTCTTCCAGTAAATTCCCAGCAGCATCTGTGAGGTCAAAGGCTAAACCCATTTGGTGCTCACTATAGCCAGGCCTTGCTGAATAACGATCTGCTGCTGCCTGGCCATCTCTAGCCACATAATCCTGGTAGAGCTGCGCTTGAGTTTCATAACTTCTAAAGCCACTGTACCCATAAGAAATACCAAATCCTTGGGCCATCATATCCGCTTGCAACTGTTGGAAAGCAGCTAAGGCAGTGGGATTTTCACCTGGAGCATAGCTAGCAGGTAGAGGGTGCCTTTTATTAACGATGATTATCTCATCGCCGTACTTGCCCGTCACGCTATAGTAAGTCCCATTATTGGTCACTGTTGAGCCATTTGAAAATTCAGATGACCCAACTGAAGAGGCTTGATCTGTAAGAGAGCCTTTTGATGCGTCTGTGTTTTGAGACGAAGTTGTTGCCTTTGATGTTGATTTTGTCGCTTCTTGACTCGTTTTGGATGAAGAGGACGCCTTGGTCTCCTCAGATTTGCTCGTGCAGGCTACTAGGGTCAACAGGGTTAGGCACGTTAAACCTAAGCTGGCGTATTTTTTCATATCGTCTCCGTTCGTTTTGCAAGATTTCTGTTCTTATTCTAACACTGTATTCCTATTAATTCAAGGTTTTTCCGCTCTTCTTCATTCTCTATTTTTTCTAACAGCAGACGAGCCATTATACATCATTCTGTTTTCACAGGGCTTTTGAAAGTACCAAAAAAGAGCACACACCTTACCTCGCTTAGGGCTGCTGGATTCCTCCCCTGACCCACTTCACGCAAAGATGTTGCTCCAAAGACTATTATATCACAAATTAACAGATACGCAAGTCTCATAGAGCTTCAGCTGAAAGGGGCACTAGTCCAGCTTTTTCTGCTCTCGTCTGGCCCTAAAAAAAGCTTGCATGACACTAGCACACGCTTCCTCTAAAATTCCTGACTCCACCTGAACCCGGTGATTGAGACGCTCATCGGTCAAAATATCATAGAGGCTACCCGCAGCACCAAACTTGGCATTGGCCGCTCCATAAATGACTTTTGGAATGCGGGCTAAACCGATAGCACCGCTACACATGACACAGGGTTCAATGGTCACAAACAAAGTGCAATCCAAAAGTCGCCAATTGCCCACATGGGCATTGGCCTCAGTAATCGCCATGATTTCAGCGTGCATAACCGCCTGATTGAGCTCCTCACGCGCATTGTGTCCACGGCCTATAATTTCCCCATCTTTGACAATAACACAACCGATGGGGATCTCGTCCTTGGCCAAAGACTTCTCAGCTTCCATTAAGGCTTCTCGCATAAAGCCTTCTTTTTCTTCAAGTGTGTATTCCATAAGGCTATTCTATCAGATTTTCTTGACTTTGTAAGCCCCTATGCTATACTAAACTATATTCCATCACATGATAAGGGAGAGACCCATGACCTGTACCTTTTGCCAACTCCAGCACGAATCCCCTCTACTTGAAACCGACCATTTTTACCTGGTCTTTGACATCGACCCTATCCAGACAGGGCATTTGCTGATTATCGCTAAAGCGCATTTGGCCAATCTGACGGACTTATCTGATCTAGCTGCGCTAGAGCTTTTACAGATCCAAAAACAGTTGATTGGTGCCCTCTATAACCTCTGCCCAGACTACGACTGGACCTTCGTCTGTAACAATGGGCAACTCATGGACCCAGGCACACACCTGCATGTCCATGCCATTCCCAGACAAACGGGTGATGGTTTCTGGGAGAGCGTTTCGCCAATAGCTCTAGACCTAGACAAAGCGTCTTTGCTTGAGGCATTGCAAGATAGCTAATGAAAGATAGAATGGTTGTGAAGCAGATGAAACCCATCATTCCCAAATCCCCTGATGTTCCTGATTTGAGCGCAGAGGACATGCTCTTTTTGACAGAGGTCACCTTCGGTCCATCTATAACGCCAAGACCTTGCGATGTCCTCTTTGTCTTTAGCGGGACACATCCCGGCCACTGGGAAAAGGCTATCGAAGCCTATCAAAAAGGCCTTTGCCAGACCATCCTTGTGACAGGTGGCCGGAGCCTAACAGGAACGCCACATCCCGACTGGACTGGTGAGACAGAGTCCGATGTCATCATCAAGTATCTCTTGGCCGCAGGGGTGCCAGAGTCTGTTATTATTTCAGAGAAAAAGTCTAGCAACACCCTTGAAAATGTCACTTGTGCCAAGGAGGTCTTTGATTTTGCTCAGATTAGCTCCCTCCTTTTTGTCTGCAAGGCTCACGCTACCGGTCGCCAATGGCGGACCCTGACCAAACACCTGCCCGCTCATATCACGTTTGTCCCCTATGCCTTTGACACCATTTATCAGGGCCTTCCTATCACACGAGACAACTGGATGACCACTGCTACGGGGCGCTCCCGTGTCTGGGGCGAGTATCTGCGAATTGTCCATTATGGGCAAAAAGGCGATATTACACCCCTTGAAGAGTAAAAGCCCCACCATTCAAAAGAAGTGGAGGGGTCACAAGGTTTAGTCCTTATTAAATGAGTGTAACTGTAAAGGTCGTCTTACTGGTAAAGACATCCCCTGCTTTTAGGGTAATGTCGCCAAAACCAGGATTAACCATGGCATCTGGCAAGAGCTGCGTCTCTAAGGTAAAGGCACCGTGCGGGACAATCTCACGCCCGTCTGCCACAGGCCAACCATAGGTATAGATAACAACAGATGGCAGGTCTGTGTCCAAGGTCAAGCTAACCTTACCATCAGAGGATTTCGCTTCCACTTGAGGAGCATCTCCTTCAAGCACCCAAGCGTGGTCATAGCCTTGTGCGATCTGATGCTGCAGGTCATCGCGATAAAAGCCTTGGCCAATCGGCGCAAAGTCACGAAAATCAAAGACAGTTCCACCAACGCCTTCCAAATGCCCTGCGGGGGTATTGTCTTCTTTGAGAGGAGCATATTTGTCAGCCTTAATCTTCAGCTGGTGCTCATCGATAACTGTTGTCACATCGCCATCCAAGTTAAAGTAGACGTGGTTGGTCGGATTAAAGATAGTCTCTTTTTCAGATACCCCTTCGACACGATAGGTTAAGGCATTGTCAACCAACTCGTAGATGACCTTGACGGCAATCGGGCCAGGGAAGCCATTTTGCCCATCTGCTAAGACGGTTGTGAAAGCTAGAGAAGAATCGCTCAAAAGCTCTGTGTCCCAATAGGCCGTGTGCAAGCTTTCTGGACCACCGTGAAGGTTGTTGCCTTTTTCGTTGGCCGTTAGAGAGAAAGTCTCCTCACCTAGAGTGATCTCAGCCCCAGATAAGCGCCCTGCAACCGGACCCACCATGGCACCGATATAGATATCCTCCTGGCGGTAAGCCTCATCGCTAGCGTAGCCAACAACGATATTGCGTTTGCCACCAGGAGCAGGCACCCAAAACTCAACGATACGAGCCCCAAAGTTGGTCAGGGCTACTTCCACTCCTGTTTCACTTGTCAAGCGATAAAGTTTGGATTGCTCTGCTCCAAAATCACTAACTGTAATTGTCATCCTATTCTCCTTCTTATTTTTAAAAGGACTTCCACCTAAAGGTTAGAAGTCCTTTTCTTAATTAGGCTTATCTTTAGTATAGCGCTTTCTTTTGAAAATGTTAACTAAAGACTAGGTTTTTTGTTTTTTTATTCATCTTCGTCGTCTTCGTCATCAGACGCGTTTAACAAATCATTGACTTTCTTGGTATTAGTTGTCGCAAAGACCACCAAATCCTCATTCATGCCAACCAGTTCATTATTGATGAAACCGATGACCATAGGCATGCTCATCCCAGCGTAAAGCTCGAATTCACGCCCTTCTAAGAGCAAGCGAGAAGCTACATTGCATGGCGTTCCACCGAGCAAGTCAGCAAAGATGACAAACTCATCAAAGTCTTTAATAACCTCTTCTAACTTGGCACGGAAATCATCCGCTCCCTCAGAAGGTTCAAGTACAACGGTGTGAATGTTATCTTGAGGTCCCATCAGCATTTCTGTACTGGCTTTTAGTCCTTCGCTAAACGACCCATGACTGATTAGCACTAATTGTTTTGCCATAGTCTACGCCATTCCAAACAAGAAGTGTCCGATCGCAGAGAAACCTACTGCTAAAAGAATGATGATTAAGATAGCTTTGGTAGAGGTCATGCCTTTACGACCAAGAAGCCAGAAGACAAATCCAGTGAAGAGCGCTGGTACAAGACGAGGGAAGATAGAGTTGAGCAAGTCTTGAATGTCGATTACTTTTTCACCGATTTGAGGCATCCAAGATACTTCGAAGTTGATCATAGTGGCAATCAAGGCACCAACCATGAATACCCCCATAACAGTAGCCGCATCTACCAAAGCATTCAAGCGATCTCGCATCGTCGTGATCAATTTAGTTCCTTCACGGTAGGCAATTTCCAACTGCTTCCAACGGAAAACGTTGATAGCCATGGCAGCTGCTACCCAGAGTAAAATTCCGACTGGGTTACCTTGGGCTGCTAGAGTTGCTGCGATAGTCCCCATAATAGCTGGAACGAGAGACCCAAAGATAGAGTCACCGATTGGGGCGAATGGTCCCATGAGACCTGTCTTGATACCATTGACCGCATCCTTAGACGCTACCCCTTCGTTTTCTTCGAGGGCAAGGTCAATACCAGTGATAATAGTATGGAAGAAGTTTGACGTGTTGAAGAATTGCGTGTGCATCTTCATCATTTCTTTTAATTCAGGTGTGCCATCTCCATACATTTTACGAAGTTGTGGCAAGATGATGTAAAGGTAACCTGATCCCTGCATCCGTTCGTAGTTCCATCCTAATTGGTAGGTAAAGAGACTACGTTTGTTGATTTGATTAAAATCTTCTTTTGTTAATTTGTAATTAGATTTCGTCATCTTCAATTTCCCCACTTTCTACGTTCGAAGTAGTTGGCGCTACAACTGTGCGTTGGCTGTTTTTGTAATGAAGCACTGCAAGCAAAGCACCGATAATCGCAATACCAATCATTGGAAGGCCTTTGAAGTTGTTGCTAAAGGCAAGAGCACCATCTTCTGGAAGCAATTCGTTGATTGGAGCAAGGTAGCTCGCAACAGTACCACCCAAGGTTTGAATGTTAGAGTAGATAACAGTCAACATAGCTGTGATACCGAAACCTGCTGCCAAGTAGTGAAGATTACGTTTAACTGGTAAGTAGTGAAGCAAGATTGCAAACCCGAGACCTGGAAGCATGCGACCTGCAAGTGTCAAACCATTTGCAAACCATTGAACGCTTGCAATCCAGTCAACAACTGTTTGAACAAAGCCACCACCAAGCGCCAAGGCAAGGAATACTGGAAGGGCACGAGACAAGGCCCAAGGAATGGCACCGAGTAGGTAGTTACGTTCGATACCCTTGTAGTCAAAACGTTCAACTGCTGCATCCACACGGTGAGCGAAGTAAGTTGTGGTCATACGACCCAAGATGTCAGTGTAAACCAAGAGAGCTGCTACCGGAACGGCGATTGTTGTTACCGCTAACTCAGGATCAATTCCTTGTGCTACTGAGAAAGCAGTTGCCAATACCGCACCTGATGTTGCGTCAATACGAGAAGCACCACCAAAGGTACCAACCCCAAGAACCATGAGCTGCAAGCTAGCCCCGATCGCAAGACCGGTTGCCATATCACCCATGATAAGACCGGAAATAAATCCTGCAAAAACTGGCGAACCAGCAGACGATACGATGGTCAACTCATCACAGATTTGATAAGCTGAGTACAACGTGAGTAAAAGTATTTGCCACCATTGAATCATGATGTATCCTCCTAAAAATTTTTTGAATGATTCCGAAAGTAATTATCTCACCTTATCAAGCAATGGCATGAAAGGTTTTGCAGTGTCACCTGGTACCATTTGGGCATAGAGGTTGACACCTTTGGCTGCTAGTGCATCAAAATCTGCAATGTCTTTAGGCTCAACGTTAATGGAGCGTGTCACAGATTTCGTGTTAGCATTTTGGGACATGTTTCCGACATTTAACTCTGGTAGCGAAACGCCCCGTTCTAAAAGACCTAAGAAGCGATCTGGTTTACGAGCAACAATCAAGAGTCGCTGACTATCGTATTTACCGGCTAAGATATTAGCAGCAGCTTTGTCGACAGAAAGGATTGAAAGTTTGACACCAGGTGGTGTTGCTAGCTTCAAGCCAGACTTCTCAATGTCATTGTTAACCACCTCATCATCAACCACCATGATGCGACTGATGTTGAGCTTTGTTGTCCAAAGATTGGCGACTTGTCCGTGAATGAGACGTCCGTCAATCCGTGTTGCAATAATTGCCATAGTTAGGCCTCCTCCATTTGTTTATAGTGATGGGTTTTGACTAAATGAATACTTTGGGCCGCCTGTCCTTCTGTCTCAAAAATGATAATCTCATTTTTGCCTTCCCTTAAGAACCCTTTAGGTATATATAAGGAAAGAATTGGACCGACATTCCAGAAGCGACCTAGGTTTACACCGTTGATAAAGGCGACTCCTTTACCAAACTCTGCTAGGTCCAGATAAGTGTCTTCAAGGTGATCAAGATCAACCTCGTATCGATAAAAAGCTGGTAGACCTTCTTGCCACTCGCCGCTAAAATCAATGGCATCGACATGATCAAGAGGTAAAGAATACTGTTGCCATCCTGTTAGGAAGTGCAAATCTGCCATAACCCCTTGACGCAAGCCTTTGCGCTGGGTATCTGCCAGAAGTTTGTGACCGTAGTTGACGCGCCCCATATTTTCCATGAGAACGTCTAGCTGACTCCTACCATCCTCAAGCTGATGCATGATATCTTCACCAATTTCAGCTTGATACTGGGTGGCGATGTGTTTCTCATTGATAAAGAACTGGGCACGGTCACGACCATCGATCAGGCGGAAGCGTTCGGCTTCTTGCTTATCATTTTCAACTGCCGTCCGGTAAAGCAGATAGCCTGTTGACTGGCCAAGCTTTTCCATAGTTAGTGGGTAAACCGTTTCAATCGGTTGGGCTAAAGTGTCTAGCGTGCTAAAGAGACTGACTTTGTCTTTGAGAGGGATACCCGTCTTTTCAAAACTTTCTTTAACAAGAGGTTCCAGCTGCTCAATATCTGGAAAGACTTCCTGAAGCATCTCCTTGAGAGCAAAGTATTTAGCAGTTGGGTTTCCTTGCTCGTCTAGCGGTGCGTCGTAGTCATATGAAGTGACTTGCGGTAAATCCGTGACGCCCCGTGCGGAACACCCGTTCATAAATCCGAAATTTGTCCCTCCATGGAACATGTACAGGTTAATCGATCCTAGTTCTATGCATTCTTTGACTGCTTCTGCCAACTCTTTAGGATCTCGCCGGATAATGGGTTCTTTCCACCGATTAAACCAGCCATCCCAGAACTCCATACACATGAGTGGCCATTTCTTACCATGCTCATCAAAGAAGTCCTGCATGTCCTTAAAATTAAGCCTTGCTTTAGAGCCAAAGTTCCCTGTTGTCAGAATATCATCCTCAATCATCGACCCTGCTCGTAAAGTAGCACGCCAAGGGCCATCCGACGTAAAGAGGGGAACAGTGATACCACGTGTTGTCATCAAGTCTTTAAGAGCTCTCAGGTATTTTTTTTCTTCCCCAAAAGAGCCATACTCATTTTCGACTTGCATCATCAAGATATTACCGCCATGGTCAAATTGCCTTTTGACCAACTTGGGCAGGAGGACATCATAGTATTCCGCGACATGCTTTAAGTAGTTTTGATCGGATGTTCTAATCCTAATATCTTCATTGAGCAGCCATGCTGGTAGGCCACCAAATTCCCATTCTGCACAGATGAAAGGTGATGGTCTGACGATCGCATATAACCCAAGGTCTTTTGCAGTGTCTAGGAATCTTTCTAAGTCTAAAATCCCTTGAAAATTAAACTGACCCTTTGACGGTTCGTGAAGGTTCCAAGCCACGTAAGTTTCAACAGTATTGAACCCTAGGGCCTTAAGATTGTATAAAGAATGATACCAATCATCTGGATGAATTCTAAAATAGTGGATAGCCCCCGATAAAATTTTAAAGGACTCCCCATTCAAATAAAAGTCATCCGATACTTCAAATTTTATCACTCGGCACCTCCTTTTTAAATTTTAGATAGCGCTTTCGTATATCAATATAGTATCTTATCTTTCCCCAAAAGTCAATATTGTTTTTTTACATTTTTAGTTTTTTTAATTACTTTTTTCACTTTTTATGACAAAATGACCACTATATCTTTTTTATATGACAAAACCGAGATATTCTTTCTTAAATTTTGATTTTATGTTAATATTATAAGTAAGAACAACACCTCTACACCAACATTTATAGAAAGGTCTTTTACTATGAGAATTCCAAAATACCAGATGATTAAAAACGATCTCAAGCAACAATTGCGCTCTGGGAAGTTTGAAAACGGCGATAAATTTTATACCGAAGCTGAGCTTATCGATATCTTCCAAGTGAGTTCGATTACGGTCATCAGGGCCCTCAACGACTTGGTGACAGAAGGATATCTCACCCGTCGGCAAGGAAAAGGGACCTTCGTTTCCAGAGCCCGCAAAGGGAAACGTGTCCGCTTCTCAGATGTGGAAGTTTTTCCGTTTGATAAGGATGAGGTCACCGTATTAGCTCTCGTCCGCGAGCAAGATCCAACTATTTTAAAAACCTTAAAACTCGGGAAAAACGGAGCTTACTACCGTATTGAACGATTGCGTCGGGCAGATGGGACAGCCTATATCTATCAAAAATCATTCATCCCAGAGAAGTTCATCGATGTCAAAAACCATGACATGTCCTACTACAGTTCCATTTATCAGCACTTTAAGACAGCTCATGATATTCATTTAAACGAAGAGAGTTTCACAGAAACAAACGAAGTTAAGTTTCCGACCCCAGAGCAAGTAGCGAAGGTCCTCGAAACGACTGAAACCGAACCTACCATCTTACAGGTTCGGACAACCTTCAACGAAGAAACCCAGGAAATCTTCGAGCATATTGAGTCTTATAAAAAATGGGACTATTACAAGTTCAAATTAACCTCAGATTAGTTTCAAATTCGTCTATTATTCTGGAAAGGATGCCTATTATGTTTACCAAAACATCGGCAATTGATAAAAATATCCATTTTAAATCTGTCGTGGGTCCCGGTCCTAAATCCTACCATTCTTCGGAGTCTTTTTATGAAAAACTCCCTGTAGCTACCCTTTTATCCTGCGACAAACCCGTATATCTCAGTGCAACATCAGGTATCTCATTGCTTGTCGTCTCAAGAGATATCCAAGGTCCTTTTGAGAAATTCATCCTCCATGGAACCATTAAAGTTTTGCCAGGTACTTTTTATAACCTGACTAGTGTTTCTGAAGCAAGTTCTATCAATAAGAAACTTGCTCCTTTTTCTAATGAAAATGAAACCGTTTTACTCGAACCAATCGAATGGAACCCAATTGCGCCTGCTGTTCATATTTCTGAAATCTTCACCCTCTACTATCAAGTCAAGAAAGCCCCCTATCATTTTGGGCCAGAACAGCATCGCTATTGTGAATTGACGATTGTCGAGCAAGGGGAATTAGAAACGGTTATTGATGGTAAGCACTATCTGCTGAGAAAGAACGACGCTATTTTATATCAGCGAAATCAAACGCATACGCAAGCTGTCAACGAAGAGGATACAACTACTTATATCACCGTTCTCTTTGATATGACGCTCCTTGATCCTCAATTTTTTAATCGTATTTTCCACTTGAGTTCAGGCCAAATTGCTCAGATAGAAACCTTTATTCGTATCAGTGACGAGGACCATTTTCCTTATAAGAATGATCATTTAATCGCCCGGTTAAAACTCTTTATTCTTTCCTTAATAAGCGAATCAAATCCTTATCCTTCAAAAGCGTCATCCATGAAGGAAAAATACGATCAAGATTTGACGCAACAAATCACTGAATATATCAAGGAACACCCAGAAGCACGTGTTATTGACGTGACCCATCACTTTGGCATGTCTCGTTCGAACATACAATCGCTCTTTCACCGTTTTGTCGGAATGCAACCCCATGCTTATATTGAAGAACAACGCCTGAAACAAGCAAAAATCCTGATGCGTGATTCTAGTTACTCGCTGACAGAAATTGCACGGTTAGTGGGGTACCATTCCCTTCCTGCTTTCTCACGGTCCTTTAAAAACGCTTTTGGCTACTCTCCTTCAAGCTATGCTAAAAAATTGTACAAGCAAATTTAAGGCGCTACAACTTATCTATTAACTAAAAACAGGTCCGGAATTAACCGAACCTGTTTTTTACATGCTTAGCACGGTTTGATTTCAATACTTTAAGTCCCTACTAACAAAAAGATGAGCGTTAATCTTATAATAGTATTCATCTAGTATATTAATTGACTTGTTCTGTTAAAAAAAGATTCAATTTTGGTAAATTACTATCTGGCTTTTTTTTAGTAGAAGCGATACAATATAAGTAACTATAGGTAACTGGTCGTTACCAGTTGGAGGTTTTTTATGATTGAACTTAACCCCCTATATCTACAATTGAGCGAGCAACTCATACAGACCATTAAACAGATGGACAGTTCACAAAAGTTTTTATCCGAACGGGAAATCTGCCGCCAATATGATGTCAGCCGAACAACTGTTCGAGCTGCCTTAGACTATTTGGAAGGTCAAGGCTATATTTCAAGGCATCACGGAAAAGGAACCTTTACTTCAGATGCTTGGCAAGACCGTCCCAAACTCAGTATGGGCTACAGCTTTACGGAACAAATGCAGGCCATTGATAAGGTTCCAAGTAGTAAGATCCTAGGCTTTGGACAAATCGTTCCGGATTCTTTTGTCGCAGAGGAACTCCATCTCAAACAAGGGGAACCCGTTTGGTATCTCAACCGTTTGCGTTTAGCCGATAAACGGCCAATGATGCTTGAGATTACCTATCTACCATCTCATTTGTTTCCAGATTTGAGCAGTTATAATCTGGAAGAACACTCTCTTTACGATCTTTTTGAAACCGTCTATGATCAATATATTCTTTTTGCAGATGAGGTTTTTACAGCTGACCTTTTAAGTCCTGAACAGGCCAGCCATTTAAACGCGACCGAAGGAGATGCCTGCCTCAGTTTGACACGTAAATCTTACAATCAAGACCGTGTCATTGTTGAATACACGAGCAGCGTCGCCCGTCATGATTGTTTTTATTATCAGGTCCGTCACTATCGAAATCAATAACAATTTTTCCTAAAGGAGGACACTATGTTTCAACTATCAACTGCTGAATTGGAGGCTCTTGGAGCTGAAATCACGACACGTGAGATTCGACAGCAACCAGAGTTGTGGCTTGAGGCTTTTGATTACTACAAAACCAACCTTGAGCGCATCTCAGCCTTCTTAAACCACTTGCCACACGAAAAGCTCCGTGTGATTTTTACAGGGGCTGGAACCTCTCAATATGTCGGTGATACCATCCTACCTCATCTCAAACGGTTCGGAGATGAAAAACGGTTTGACTTCCAATCTGTAGCAACAACTAGCCTCGTCTCAAATCCGAAGGAATATTTCAAGGCTGACGAGCCTACTGTGCTTGTTTCCTTCGCTCGGTCGGGTAACTCGCCTGAGAGTGTTGCCAGCGTCCAGCTTGGTCAGCAAATTGTCAAGGATTTTTATCAAATCACCATCACCTGTGCTCCTGAAGGGCAGCTGGCCCAAAAAGCTGCCGGAGACGAGCGTAACTTGCTTTTGATTATGCCAGAACGGTCCAATGATGCTGGCTTTGCCATGACTGGAAGCTTTACCTGCATGACCTTAACTGCTCTACTAGTCTTCGATCAGACAGAACTCTCCCTAAAAGAAAGCTATGTCAAGACTATTGCTAAAGCTGGTCAAAGCGTCCTTGATGCTGAAGAAAGGATCCAGGCCTATGTTGACCTTGATTTTGATCGTGTCATCTATCTCGGTTCTGGTCCTCTTGCAGGACTCGCTCGAGAAGTGCAACTCAAAATTCTCGAGTTAACAGCTGGTCAAATTGCAACAGCATTTGATTCCTCGCTTGGGTTTCGTCATGGTCCAAAATCTTTCGTCAACGACAAGTCTCTAACCTTTGCCTTTGTCTCTAATGATGACTACACACGTCAATACGATGTGGATATTTTAAACGAACTCTCTGGTGATCAGATTGCAACACTTGTCTGTGGTATTCAAGTCGATAAGCCCTTCAACTTTGACGGGGAAAGCTTTACCTTAGACCAGGCCTTTGCCACTATCCCTGATGGTTACCTCGCTCTACCTTACGCCATTTTCGGCCAAACGGTCTCGCTCCTAACAGCCATCAAGGTTGAAAACAAACCAGACACACCATCTCCAAGCGGCACTGTCAACCGCGTCGTGAAAGGGGTTATTATTCACCCTCTCACATAGAAAGGCAACTTATGACACGTTATCTATATGCCAAACAATTTTACTTTACTGATGAGGTTAAGGGGCCAGGCTATTTGCCAGTCCTAGAAGACGGTACTCTTGGCCACTACCAGACCGAACAACCAACAGACGGAGACATTATCGACTACGGTCCTTACAGCATCGCCCCTGGGCTGGTTGATACTCATATTCATGGGTTTATGGGCCATGATGTTATGGATAACTCTGCCGAAGGCTTGCGCGTCATTTCAGACGGTCTGCCTTCTTGCGGGGTAACCTCCTATTTGCCTACAACGTTAACAGCTCAGCGCGAGCTTTTAAACGACGTCTGTGAAACCATCGGACAAAATGTTGATAAGGTTTCTGGGGCAAAAATTCAAGGGATTTTCCTTGAAGGGCCTTTCTTCAATGAAGCCTACAAGGGAGCGCAAAACCCTAGTTATATGAGCGATCCGGTTATCGCTTATCTCGATGAGTGGCAGGAAAAAGCTCAAGGCTGGGTTAAGAAAATTGCCCTTGCACCAGAGCGCGACGGAGCTGTCGATTTTATTAAACATGCCAAGTCTAAGGACATCTACAGCGCTATCGCGCATACCGATGCGACTTACGAAGACTGTCGTCAAGCTGTTGAAGCCGGTGCTAACATTTTTGTTCATACCTATAATGGCATGCGCGGTCTTCATCATAGAGAACCTGGTGTGGTCGGCTCAGCCTTAACACTCGGCCAGTATGATGAACTCATTTGCGATGGCCATCATGTCCATCCTGTATCCGCCAAGATTGTCATGCAGGCAGCCGGTCCTGATAAAACGGTCTTGATTACAGACTGTATGCGCGCTGGCGGCATGGGCGAATGCGAATCCACCCTCGGGGAATTCGATGTTATCGTTGAAGGCGGTACCGCCCGTCTCAAACACAATGGCAGCTTGGCTGGCTCTGTGCTTGAATTGATTACAGCTGTCCAAAATGTAGTCAAATGGGGCAACGCAACACCTGCTGAATCCCTTCGCATGGCCAGTCTTAACCCTGCTGCCTCAGTTGGCATCGATGACCGTTGTGGCAAGATCGATCCTGGCTATCCAGCAGACTTCATCGTTTTAGACGATGACCTGAACCTCCAAGCCACCTATATCGATGGCAAAGTCTATTTTCAAAAGGAAACCTAACCCCAACCCATTTTAAGACCTTTAGAAAGGATAACTTATGACGACACTTCAATTAACCCCAGGAAAATTACAACATTTGAAAAATCTCTCAAATGATAAGGATGTCATCGGTGCGCTTGCCATCGACCAACGTGGTGCCTTGCGTAAGATGATTACTGCTGGTGGTGGCTCTACTGGTGATGAATCCATCATTCATTTTAAAGAGCTCATCTCACAAGAATTGACACCATTTTCAACCTCCATCCTCTTAGACCCAGAGTACGGTGTTCCTGCAACAAAATTACGTGATGAAAACAGTGGCCTTATCGTTGCCTATGAAAAGACTGGCTACGATGCGACAACAGTTGGTCGTATTCCAGACCTCTTGCCAAACTGGTCTGCTAAACGTATCAAAGAATTGGGTGCTGATGCGGTTAAAGTGCTCATCTACTTCGACATTGACGAAAGCGAAGACATCAATGACATCAAAAAAGCTTGGGTCGAACGTGTTGGTTCTGAATGTGTGGCCGAAGACATCCCGTATTTCCTTGAAATCTTAACCTATGACGCCAGTGATATCGATGTTAAAGGTGAAGAGTACGCTAAAGTGAAAGCTCATAAAGTCATCGAAGCCATGAAACTCTTCTCAGACGCCCGTTACAACGTAGACGTTCTTAAGGTTGAAGTTCCAATCAACATGGCTTATGTCGAAGGCTTTACCAAAGACGGTGTCACACCGCTTCACACCCACCAAGAAGCTCTTGACCTCTTTAAAGCGCAATCTGATGCGACTCACTTGCCATTCATCTTCCTCAGCGCTGGCGTTTCTGCTAGTCTCTTCCAAGAAACGCTTCGCTTTGCTAAAGAAGCCGGCTCAACCTTCAACGGTGTCCTTTGTGGACGTGCCACTTGGGCTGATTCTGTAGCTGTATACGCCAAAGATGGTGATGACGCTGGCCGCGCTTGGTTGGCAGAGCATGGCCGTCAAAACATGGAAGATCTAAACGCTGTGATCGATGAAGCAGCTTCTCCTTGGACAGAAAAGGTTGTCTTGAAATCCTAAATCGCTCTGAAAATCTCGCATCGTAACTGCGGATAGTTTCTGTCACCCATCACTCACTCTTGATGGGTATACTCAATATGCTTTTCTTGGAGCACCTGTAACACTTCTCGATCAGGATTCCACAATGATGGGATAATTGTCAAACTCAAAGGATACGCCTATCGTTCAAACCGTCTCCTCCCCAGATATCAACACTCTTACAAAATGAAAACGAACAGCCTTAACTCTTATAGCGCTTATCCATTTTTATTTTTATAGAGCAAGGCCTATCTTGATTGTTTTTGATATCTCTTCATCATTGACTTCCGATAGGAATCCTGTACGGGACCTCTTTGATGCTTTCTTTCTTTTGAAGTTCATTTGTCTCAGGTGTTCACCTAATGAGAACAAGAGCTGGGTCACCCCAGCTCTTGTTTATTGTCTTTGAGCAAAACTATCCTCCTATCAACTCTCTAGAGAAAGGAAGATAGGTCTGGTTCAATCATTGACCTTCTTGTTCTTGCTCTTAGACCAGCGAATGCCAACAAAGGCTAAAACAGCAAGTAAAGCGATACCGAGCACAGTTGCTAGTGAACGATTTTCCCCTGTTGAAGGAAGATCAGTTTTGGATGGTTTTGCCTGAGAAGTGCTGTTATCTGTGTCTTTTTCAACCACTTGCCCTGTATCATTTGTCGTCTCAGTATCGGCAATCCCTTCTGACGGTTCATCCTTGGCAAAGGTTTGAACAAAATAACTGAGACCATTTTCTTCTATAATCTCTGCAGAAACAAAGTGGTAGCCTGACACATCATAAATTGGAATAAAACCTTCTTGTTGGGTCGCAATTTCCTGACCTGTTGATTGGTCCACAAAACGAGTGTAATCCGTTAGCCTGACATAGTATTTACTACCACCATAAGCGACAAAGTCCTCATCTGTTAGATAGAAAATTTTATAAACCTTCTCCCCATTTTCTTCCACAATCACATCATAATAGTACTTACGCTCACCGATGGATTCCTCAAAAGCTTGTCCTTTTTGATCTTTTTGAAGCTTTTTCCCAGACGTTCCATCATAATATTCTGTACGGACAATCGCCTTGTCAATGTAAGAAGCATCGCGATAAATATGGACCAAGGACGGCCCTTTATCTGTCGTAGTGATGATGGACGATAGGTAGGTGTAGTCTTTCAAGTCATAAGGAGCTTGATACCCATCCACACTGGCATGAATCTCCTTGTTTTCACCATCCGTTCGGAACAAAGTTTGCACAAACTGAAATTGATGTTTCGTTATCCAGGCTTGCAACTTGGAATCATCTAGGGTAGAAAGTGCTGTAGGAACTTCTACCGTTTTTTTAGTAGAGATAGTTTCTTCTCCTGAGCCTTCCGCTGAGTCGCTAACGGTAGCTGATTCTTCCGATGAATTGGAGGTTGTATCCCCATCAGCAGATGCCTCCTTTTTATCTCCTTGATCTGTAGCTGAAGCGGCTGATCCTCCCAGAGTCATTCCCCCGTCTTCAGCTGATGACTTCGCGGTTACTGCGACAGTCGGGCTTGTAGCACTTGGTTCCTCTGCTTGAACCAGATAGGGTTGCGCCAACTGTAAAACGGTGGTTGCTAACAAAAATTGGCTAAGTGTAAACTTTTTCATGGGTTTTGGTCTCCTTATTTCTTCCCTTTGATTGATCCTTTTCAAATGGGCTTCTACCTCCTTATTCGAAAAAAATAAAAAAAGTGGAAAAATTTCCACTTTTTTTTGCATTGTGCTAACCTTTAATCTAAGGCTTCAACTGTTTCAACAACATTTTCAACGGTGAAACCGTAGTTGGCAATTACTTCTGCAGCTGGTGCAGAGGCACCGAAGGTATCGATACCCATTACAGCACCATCAAGACCGACATACTTGTACCAGTTTTGAGTGGCACCCATTTCAATCGCTACGCGGCGACGGACTGCATTTGGTAAGATTTCTTCCTTGTAATCAGCATCTTGGGCATCAAAGAGATTGGTTGATGGCATGCTGACCACGCGCACTTTCGTACCTTTTTCAGCAAGTGCTTTGGCAGCATTAACTGCTAATTCAACCTCAGAGCCTGTCGCAATCAAAATCGTGTCAAAGTCAGCTTCTTCGTGAACCACATAGGCCCCTTTGGCTACTTGAGAAAAGTCAGTCCCTTCTTGAACAGTCAAATTTTGACGGGTCAAGACAAGGGCTGTTGGTGTTTGTGGGCTGGTTACAGCCAAATGCCAAGCCGCTTGTGTTTCACGGGCATCCGCTGGGCGAAGCACGTTAAGGTTTGGCATGGCACGAAGGCCTGCAAGGTGCTCTACTGGCTCATGGGTCGGACCGTCTTCACCGACTGCAATCGAGTCATGGGTAAAGACATAGGTCACTGGAAGGCCTTGGATCGCTGACAGGCGAATGGCTGCTTTGAGGTAATCTGAAAAGACGAAGAAGGTGCCGCCATAGACCCGGAGTCCACCGTGAGCTGCCATACCATTCAAAACTGTTCCCATAGCGAATTCCCGCACACCAAATTGGATGTTGCGATTAAGCGGTGCTTCATTATCTTGAAGTCCTTCGCCTTTGATAACCGTCATGTTAGAGTGCGCCAAGTCTGCTGAACCGCCAAGGAAATTAGGCATTTTCGCCGCAATCACATTAAGAACGTCTTGGCTTGAGTTACGAGTCGCTTGCGAGAAGCCATTGTCAATCGCTGGGAAATCTTCTGGTGTCACGACAACAGGGTCTTTCCCATCAAGGATAGCTGACAATTCTTCCGCTAATTCAGGGAAGGCTTTCTTATAATCAGCCACTAATGTCTCCCAAGCCTGATGCGCTTCTTGGCCACGGTCCACAACATTAGTCTTAAAGTCTGCATAAACTTCTTCAGGAATTTCAAATGGCGCATAGTCCCAACCAAGGTTTTCACGAGTTGCTTGCGCTTCGTCAGCGCCTAGAGGAGCACCGTGAGCAGCGTTTGAACCTGCTTTTGCAGGTGAGCCATGGCCAATTACCGTCTTGATTTCGATAAGTGTTGGCTTGCCAGCTTTTTTAGCATCCTCAATCGCTGCATTAATAGCGTCAAGATCTGTACCATCTTCTACAAAAAGCGTATGCCAGCCATAAGCATCATAACGGGCACGAACATCTTCTGTGAAACATTCTGATGTTGGACCATCAAGGTTAATATCGTTTGAATCGTAAAGAACGATCAATTTATCCAACTTTTGGAGACCAGCATAGGATGCTGCTTCTGCTGAAACACCTTCCATCAGGTCGCCATCACCACAAATAACATAGGTATAATGGTCAAAGAGGTTGTAGCCGTCTTTATTGTATTTCGCTGCAAGGAAGCGTTCTGCTTGGGCAAACCCTACTGCAGAGGCAATCCCTTGACCAAGAGGACCAGTCGTAATGTCAACACCCTTAGTATGGCCCAATTCTGGGTGACCTGGAGTTGTTGAGCCCCACTGACGGAAGTTCTTGATCTCATCCATGGAGAGGTCTTCGAACCCTGACAAGTGCAAGAGTGCGTAGAGCAACATGGAGCCGTGACCTGCTGAGAGCACGAAACGGTCGCGGTTAATCCAGTTCGGAACTTCTGGGTTCACACGAAGGTGCTTGGTAAAGAGGCTGTAGGCCATTGGCGCAGCGCCCATAACGATTCCTGGGTGGCCTGATTTTGATTTTTCAATCGCATCAATCCCAAGAAAGCGAATAGCATTAATAGAAGTATTGGACATAGGTTCTCCTTCATTAGCCTGGTAACCGAGTTACCTTTTTCATTAAATTCATTTACTATTTTATCATAAAATGAATGAATACGCTTTAGTTTTTTATGTTATTCCATTTATTTTAGCAAAAAGACCAGATTTCTCTGATCTTTGATGTGAATGGAGGTTTATGTATTTTTTAAAGCAAGGCTTTAAACTGGATATTGGAATCTTCTAAGAAGCAATCATCAAATCCACGGGGATGATGATATTCAATACGGTCCTTATCAAGCGGATAAGTGTACTTGCCACCTACTTCCCAGATAAAAGGATGGAAGTCGTATTGAAGACGTTCTTTACGCATTTTCCAAAGTTCTAATATTTCATCAGTAGAAGCCATAAAGTTAGACCAAATATCGTAATGCACTGGAATAATCACTTTTGCACGAAGATTTTCAGCCATACGAAGAAGATCAACGGATGTCATCTTGTCCTGAATACCGAGAGGATTCTCGCCATAATTATTCAGGGCAACATCAATCTTAAAATCACGGCCATGCTTGGCAAAATAGTTTGAGAAGTGAGAATCAGCGCCATGGTAAATGGTGCCACCTGGCGTTTCAAAAACATAGTTAACAGCTTTACGGGCCATCTCTTCATCCGTGACAGCTAAGCCTGCCAACTCACCATCTTGAGCATCCGCCCCATCAACCGGTAAGGTCACTAGACAGGTCCGGTCAAACGATTCAACCGCATGAACGGTCATGTCTTTAAAGGTAAAGCTTTCTCCGGGTTTGATGACAACGATGCGTTCTTCAGGTACTCCCCATTTCTTCCAAATTTCACCACATTCGTAAGGACCAACGAACTTCACATGATCTAACTTTGGATTGTTGATAATCGCCGCCGCCGTATTGATATCAATATGGTCACTGTGAAAATGTGACACAAGGTAGTAATCTAATTCATTAATAGCAAAGGGATCAATCACCATTGGTTGTACTCGTAGATTAGGCTGAAGCTTACGGACACCCGCCATATTTGCCATTTGATGCCCGCGCACCATATCTTTGACTTTTTTGGTTGATTTGCCACGTGCTGACCAAAGGTCCATGACAATGTTAGCTCCGCCTGGCGTTTTCACCCAGACACCGCAGTTCCCCAACCACCACATGGCAAAATTGCCTTCAGGAACTGCTTCTTCTTCAATCTCTTCATTGAGCCAAGTTCCCCACTCTGGGAAAGTGCTGAGAATCCAAGATTCTCTTGTAATGTCTTTAACATTGGCCATTTGACTGCCTCCTTTTTAATACCCTAGAAAAACCAAGCTCAATCGTATTTTCCTGACTTTTAAAAGGGCATAACTATGTTTTTGATACTTCTATGATAACGCCTTCACAACGCTAAAAAAAGCCCAAATCAGACACAAGACTGTGTCCATTCTTGGACTGTTCTTTGTTTAATGTTGGATATAAATACAGATGTTACACCATTTTAAATGCTCTTAATCAAGATCATCTATCGTTAGGCTCATCATTAAATTTTCTTGGATGAGTTGCTGTAATTTTGTTTTAAAGGCAATTTGCCTTTCATCATCAGTAATGTAAGAGGCAATAAGGCCATTGAGATCGTCTGCTGTATGGCTCCTCAAAGGATTTGGGCGTGACAAAACTTGGCTAATCTTCAGAATATCATCATGATTTAAAATGGGACTGACTTGAGCAGAAGGAACCAATGTGTCTAAACTATCACTTGTTTGGATCAAGGCATCCATTTCTAAAATGTCTTCAACGCTCTTAAATTGTTCTGTCGTAAAGACGGCCACAATGGTAACTCTAGGAAAATGATACTCCATCTGCCTGACCAGAAGTTTTTGAATAGGTAATCCCTCATCACAGACGATACAAACTCTCTCTGGCGGTCGTTGGAGTTCAATACTTCTAAGAGCTCCCCCCAAGTGGACCGCTAAATGACCTATATCATCGTCTGTTAATTGTATCATCCAGGCATTTTCTAAAACGTCTACGCAGTCAGCCGTCGCTTCAAAAAGCGGACTGTATTTTTCTTTGATCTGAGCGGTCAAAGGATTTTTGGAGAGGATTCCATATGTTTTTCTAAAAATCAAAGCTTTACAGTGTATCAAGAGACGCTCGGCTAATTCTGTCCGCTCCACAAACTGATACTGAGTATGAATTTCAAAAGCTTGTAGAAAGAGTTCGATAGCTTCTTCGACATCTCTAAAATCCAATGTATTAACGTGGCTGTCATGGTTCTTCCGCGAGGACAGTAATAAAATGCCTATCAAGGCTTCTTCAACATCATCAAGCTTGAGATGATACTCCTCTAGTAAAAATTGACTGATGTCTTGCGCAACCTTATATTCAATCCTCTCATGAACCAGGCTCAACTCTTTCAAAACATCGTCTCTGTCCTCTGCGGATAGATGGCTATTTCGATAACTCATCAAGATATAAGGTAACATCTTAACCGTCAAGACAATATCAGATTCATACATTTCCTTTCCCCAGTTCTTCTGGAGACGATGGAAATACTGACGCAAGGCAAGCGAACGATCTGTATCCAGGGAAGTAAATATGGAGGACAAGGTTTTAAATTTCTTCTCAAAAATGGCTAAAAAACTCTCATTACTAGATTGGAAAATGGAGAATAAGAGAGAATAAATGTACTGAATTTTATCTAGGAGATGACAGTTGATAAAGTATCCGCGGTTTTTAGTAACCGTTAACGGGAGGTAACAATACTCTTTGCTGAGACGCTCTCGAATTTCATTGAGATCATTAAGGGTGGTATTACGCGAAACATCTGTTAAAGCCATCATGCGCTCCAGTGTCACGCGCTCAGGAGAGACTAGGATATAGACCAAAAGCAGTTGAATCCGCTCCTCCATACTCATGACATAACTGTAATCATCCAATTCATCCAAGAGAGCTTGGCAGGCCTCTTTTTGAGCGGGTGTCAGTTGTACACCGACTCTTGGAATGCTGACTATTGTGCCAACGGACTCAGGCAGTGCCTCATTAACCTTTTCCAAGCTATAATAGATTTTTCGCCGAGATTGGTTGATTTTCTTTGAGATAGCCATAATGGTCTCTGGTTCCTCAAGTTCCATTAAGTAGGTCAATAAGGCATAGGAATCTTTATCTAAAAATAACATGGGACCTCCCTTTCTCTGAAACAGTCAATAGATACATTACTATACCATAATTTCTAAAAATGAAACAGCCTAAATGGCAAAAGAAGCAGACAACACAGTGCCTGCTTTCCCGCCACTAGTGAGCGTCTCCTTTTTGTCCATAGTAGGCATTGGGCCCGTGTTTACGGAGATAGTGCTTGTCTAAAATGTATTGAGGAGCAGGCTCAACTTCTGGATTAATCTGCTCCGTATAGCGATTCATTTTAGCTACTTCTTCTAAAACAACGGAGTGGTAAACTGCCTGAGCAGGGTCTTTCCCCCAAGTAAATGGACCATGGTTACGGACAACTATCCCTGGAATGGCTACTGGGTCAATACCCCGACGCTCAAATTCTTCAATGATAACAGTTCCTGTCTCTTTTTCATAGGCCGAATCAACTTCTTGCTTGGTCAGTGAGCGTGCACAAGGCACTGGACCGTAGAAATAGTCGGCATGGGTGGTTCCATAAAAAGGGATATCACGACCAGCTTGCGCCCAGCCGACAGCTTCTGTCGAATGGGTGTGAACCACCGCTCCAACTTCTGCCCAAGCCTTGTAGAGTTCCACATGAGTCATAAGATCTGATGACGGATTGAGGTCTCCTTCGACCACATTGCCGTCAAGGTCTGTCACCACCATGTTTTCAGGGCTTAATTTGTCATAGTCAACACCTGATGGCTTGATGACAATACGGCCAAGTTCACGGCAAACTTCTGAGACATTGCCCCAGGTAAACTTGACCAGACCATGAGCTGGCAAGGCAATGTTAGCCTCATAAACCCGTTGACGCATTTCCTGTAAATCTTTCGGCATTAAGCTAACCCCGCTTTCTCAATCAAGGGGTAGAGGAAGGTCTGCGCCTCCTTGATAGTAGCGCGCGTTTCTTCTACCGTTTCACAGTTTTCAGACCACATTTCAATTAAAAATGGTCCTTGATAGTTGGTCTTTTTCAGGACAGCAAACATCTGTTCCCAGTCCACACAGCCTTGACCAAAGGGCACATCACGGAACTGCCCCTTAGACGTCTCTGTCACCGCATAGGTGTCCTTGAGATGAAGAGCTGCAATGGATTGGTGCCCTAGGTAAAATTCACTCCAAAGGTCATTGTGCCAAGCAGAGACATTGCCTGTATCTGGATAGACAAAGAGATAGGGCGAATCAATTTCTTTCTCAACGGCTAAATACTTTTCGATCGAGTTGATAAAAGGATCATCCATAATCTCAATCGCCAGCATAACCTGAGCTTGCTCTGCCCAGTCACAGGACTGGCGTAAGTTTTTAATGAACCGCTCCCGAGTCTCTGGAGACTTGTCTTCATAATAAACATCGTAACCGGCCAGCTGAATGACACGAACACCTAAGTCTTGTGCTAGCTCAATGCATTTTTTCATGGCAGAGAGGGCTTCTGCTTCAAGCTCTGGATCAGCAGATCCAAGCGGGTACCTACGATGACCAGAAAAACATATGGTCGGAATGCGGACGCCAGTCTCATAAATAGCTTTTACAACGTCCAGTCGCTCTTCCTTGCTCCAATCAAGTCTCGCCCAGCGCTCGTCTGACTCATCGATAGACATTTCGACGAAGTCAAAACCGAGTTCTTTAGCAAATTGCAGGCGCTCTAGCCAGGAAAAGTGTTTAGGTGTAGCCTTTTCATAAATTCCAATAGGTCTTTTCATCCCCTACCCCCAAATGCGACGGATTTCATCCTTGAAGTCACGGGCTGCTTGTGCTGGATCAGGAGCTTCTGTAATCCCGCGACCTGCGATAAAAGTAAAGACATCGACCCCTTCAAAGAGCTTCAAGGTATCCACATCAAGACCACCTGTAACCGATACACGGAAGCCCATGTCAATTAATTTTTTGACCTTGGTCAGATCTTTTTCACCCCACGTTTCACCCGCAAGAAGAGCATCTCGGGACTGGTGGTAGATGGCTTGAGAAATTCCTGCATCCAACCATTGTTGGGCATGCTCATAAGTCCAGTCCCCATAGAGTTCTACCTGAATTTCGCCCTTGTCGCCACGTTCTTCTTGAATGGCTTTAAGAGCCGCCTTCATGGTTGGAATGGTCGCTGAGCAAATACAGGTCATCCAGTCTGCGCCACGAACGGCATTGTTTTTAGCAACTGTTCCACCAGCATCGGCACATTTGGTATCCGCCACAATAATTTTTTCAGGGAAGAGACTGCGAAGCACCTCGACCAGTTCACTTCCCACTTGGAGCAAGCAAACCGTCCCTGCTTCAATGACATCGACTTCGTGACCGACTGAAACAGCCGCTTTAATGGCGCCTTGTAAATCAGAATGGTCTAGCGCTACTTGTAAATTTGGAATGTGTTGTGTCATTTGTATAATCCTTTCAATCTACTGCTTTATTCTTAAGACTCTAGATCTAGCCCCTCAAGGTAAGGGCTGTTTTTAGACTCTTCTACCATAGCCAAGACTTCCTCAGGTGTTTGGCAGGCGACCAAACGCTCAATCGCATTTTCCAGCTCAAAAAGAGCAATGATTTGTGGAATGGCAACTGATGTGTGAATGTCAGAACTTGTCGCAGCAAGCGCCAAGAGAACACTCACTTCCTTGCCGTCTGAGAAAGCGACTGGCTCCGTCAAGGTCACAAGGGAGAAAGCATCGCGCTTCACTCCAGCTTCCGGTCTTGCATGGGGCATAGCCATGCCTGGCATCAAAATATAATAAGGACCGTACTCTTCTGTCGATTCGATAATCGCATGGTAATATTCTTCGGTTATGGCCCCACTTTCAATCAAGGGCTCCACAGACAACTTAACCGCTTCTTGCCAGGTCGTTGCTGACAAACCAAGTCGAATCGAGTCGTTTTCTGTAAATGCTTTTTTTAAATTCATATCATTTTCCTTTCGCAAGTTTAATAGAGAAGAGGCCGGGAAATTCCCCAACCTCCATCCGTTGTTAGTCTAAAACTGCTGAGAGCTTGGTTTTAATTTCGTTATCGTCCATCAAGTTATCAAGACCCACCAATTTACCATTGGTACGCCCTTCCAATTCAGAAATCAAATGATTAGACGCTACCACAATATCATAACCCGCTGCTAAACTCTTTGCTTCACCAACTGAGCAAGATGCTGACTGCACATCAGTCACTCCCAATTGACGCAAGGCGTTTTCAACTTTCATCTTGATGACCATAGATGATCCCATACCATTTCCACATGCTGTTAATACTTTAACCATAATCTTACTCCTATCTTTTTTGACAATAGCAGAGCTGCTATTACTAATTTAATGACAACCTATCTTATTCTTATTATTGTGCTTCTCCGCGGTAGTAGGCTTCCTTGTCCTTTGCTTTGGCATACTGTAGTTGAGGAATGGCTAAAAGCAAGACACAAACAAGAGCATAGCCAGCTAAACCGAGGTACTTGAAGAGGTAACCAAATGGCACCCAAGGGATTTCAAAGTCGATATTGCCATGATAACCGCCGAAGTTTGCTAAATCAAGCAAGGCTACTGCAACGGCACCAACAGCCACTTGAAGGACGCCTGAGCAGAAGGACAATATCGTCGCCGCTTTCCAACCACCACGTTTATCAGCATAGACTGCAATCGCCGCATTATCAAAGAAGACAGGGACGAAACCAGTGATGATGAGAATCGGACTCTTGAAGATGACCAAAAGGGCAATCGTAATCAATTGACCAACCAAACCAAAGGCAAAGCCTGATAGCACTGCATTCGGTGAGCCAAAACCGTAAGATGCCGCAACATCGACCGCAGGGAAAGAACCAGGCAAGAGTTTGCTAGAAATCCCTTGGAAGGCATTGGTCAGTTCAGCAACGAACATGCGGACACCTTGCATCAAAATGAAAAGGTAAACAGAGAAGGTAAAGGCCGTTTGAATGACGTACATGAAGAAGGATTGTTTTTCAGGTGCGTAAAGGGTTCCTGAGGTAATCACTTCAGGGTTGGACATGATCTCTGGGCCAAGAATAGTCAAGATCGCTCCAAAGAAGATGAGCATCAAGGTTGCTGAAGCAACCACTGTGTCATGGAAAATACTGAGGAATTTAGGTAATTTGAGGTTATCAAGGTTTTCTTCCTTGTTCCCAAGCTTATCTGCAATCTTATCCACAAACCAAATGGCGAATTGCTGTTGGTGACCAATGGCAAAGCCACCACCACCTGTCAGGCGTTGTGTCGCTTCAACGGTCATGTTTGAACTAACCGCCCAGTAAAGCCCGCAAATCACACCGATGGCTAAGGTTCCCCAAGCATTGCGGAGCTGTGGAATCAAGAAGAGCACCATTAGAGAGATTGTTGCTGCTTGTTGAACCATGATATGGCCAGTGATGAAGAGGGTCCTTACCTTGGTCACTTTACGAAGAGCAACTAATAAGATGTTAACCCCAAACCCAATCAAGAGAGCTGTTGTCGCTGCACCGACAAAGTCAGGAAACTCTTCAGCAATTTTAGTATTGGCAGCTGTCAAGCCAAAGTAAGGGTCAATAACTGCCGCACCAATCTTAAACTTAAAGTTAAGCGCTGCTAAGATGGGACGGAAAGTTGATACCAAGCCACCCGCAGCCACATTAAGAATCATGTAACCAACAGTTGCTTTGACAAAGCCAGCGAAGACATCGTGTGCTGGTTTTTTAAGCAGGGCATAACCAACCAGAACCAAGAGACCGACAAAGAACGCTGGGTTCTGCAAGATATTTTGCGAGAACCAATTTAGTATACTTGTTAGGATTTCCATAGGTATACTCCTTATGTGTTTTATTTTCATGTTCATTATATATTTTGTAAGCGATAACAAAAAGACCAAAGACTACACAAGCAACTGTTCAAAATTGGACTGATACCCAAGATAGCATTTATTTATGTGTATTTTGAACAAAGAAAAAACAGTAACCCTTTTGATTTACTGTTTTGAAAGTCGATATACTCCTCTTGTTTCATTATTCTATCTCAGTCGAGTCGCATATCAAATGCTCTTTTTGATGCACCATCAAATCCCTTATATTCATAAAATCGATGGGCTCCCTTTCGAGTTATTCCGCTTTGCAATATTACTTTGTAACAATGACGCTCTTTCGCAAATTCAATAGCCATATCAATAACATGAGAAGCTAGGCCACGCTTTCTATATTCTTTATCTGTGATGACATTCTCAATGAAGCAGATCCCTCGATTGCCACGAGTAAGATTGGGTATGTAAACAGCGTAACAGGTCGACACAACTTTGCCGTTTTCAACCGCACCGAAGTATTGGATATTTGAATTATTCTTAATCCCATTCCATGCTTTTTCGCTCTGTTCAATAGCACACTGGTCAGCATTTTCATCAAGTTGGCGATACAGATCAAGCAAAGATGATAAATCTGAATCGATTAATTGTCTAAATTCCATATCAATAAGTACCCCTCTAAAATTCAAATGTGCTTCATCTATGTTGGTGTTATTATACCATTTTTTAAGCCATTTCTTCTATATCAGCTTTTCTTGGTACTTGACATCAACCTATAGAATTAAAGCATATGTCAACTTGTTGTTTAGCTTTTTCTTCTTAATTTTGAGCAAAGAAGCCATTAATGATTGACCAATTATTTTCAGTCAGTCCATTCTTTAGAAATCATCTGAGAATGTAGTGAGGATACAACTAAAAAGCTATTTATTAGCAACATGCCCAAAATGAAAAATGATTAGATCGAAAACAAAGAAACCCTTGAAAAATCAAGGGTTGAGAGCGTAGACAAACCCTGTTTTCTGTATTAATGATCTTCAAAAGTTTGGCTAATGATTTAAAATAATAGATTTTTAGCGAGCAAGGCGAGCAAAAACGGAAACTTTCCGCCGTGATAAAAGAGCCTGAAACGCAATAGTTTCAGGCTCTCGGAAGTTTTGCTTTAACAGTCTGGGAGACTGTTAAAGGTTGGAAATAAAGCAAGCGATAGCTTGAAACAGACGTCTGAAAGAAGTCGCTACCGTCCGTTATCACCTAAGGAAAGTTTCAAAAATAACTTTGTCTTCAGACTGGAGAGTGGGACAAAAGTCATGATTTCGCAGAAATTGACTTCGTTGTCCCACCTCCGCACAGTTGATTAGGACGGCCTCTAACGATTGCGTAGCAAGCATTTTAGGGCTTCCAATCAACCACTGCGTCTTGTTTAACTGATGATAAATGATTAGAAGGCTAGGACTTTTTTCCCAGCCTCTTTCGTCAGCTACTACATCATGCCACCCATCATACTTGGATCCATAGCTGGCGCTGGTGCAGCAGGTTCTGGCTGATTGGCCACAACAGCTTCGGTTGTGAGGATTAGACTAGCCACTGAGGCCGCATTTTGCAGAGCAGAACGAGTGACCTTAACAGGGTCAATGATTCCTGCTTCAATCATGTTTACCCACTCACCTGTGGCAGCGTTGAAACCTTGACCTGCTTCTGCATTCTTCAAGCGGTCAATGACGATAGAGCCTTCAAAACCAGCATTGTGAGCAATTTGACGGACAGGCTCTTCAAGGGCACGAAGAACAATGCTGCGACCAGTCGCTTCATCGCCAGCCAAGTCCAGTTCGGCAACTTTACCAAGCACATTGACAAAGGCTGTGCCTCCACCGGCAACGATCCCTTCTTCAACAGCGGCACGAGTGGCATTGAGAGCATCTTCGATACGGAGCTTGGTTTCTTTCAGCTCTGTTTCAGTCGCCGCTCCAACCTTGATGACTGCGACGCCACCTGATAGTTTAGCCAAGCGTTCTTGCAACTTCTCACGGTCAAACTCTGACGTTGTCGTCTCAATCTGAGCTTTCAAGACTGCGACGCGATTCGCAATGGCTTCTGCAGATCCAGCCCCTTCAACGATAGTGGTATGGTCCTTGTCGACAACAACTTTAGCCGCTTGTCCTAGAGCTTCGATAGTCGCATCTTTCAATTCCAGACCGAGTTCTTCAGTGATAACCGTACCGCCAGTCAAGATGGCAAGGTCTTCTAACATGGCCTTGCGGCGGTCACCAAAACCTGGGGCTTTCACAGCTACCACATTAAAGGTGCCACGGATTTTATTGAGGACAAGGGTTGGAAGGGCTTCGCCGTCCACATCATCTGCTACAATCAAGAGTGGGCGGTTGGTTTGAAGCACAGACTCTAACAGTGGTAAGATTTCTTGGATTTGAGACACCTTCTTATCTGTAATCAAGAGATAAGGATTCTCCAATTCGGCAACCATTTTCTCGTTGTCAGTCACCATGTACTGAGACAGATAGCCGCGGTCAAACTGCATTCCTTCGACAACAGAAAGCTCTGTTTCCATCCCGCGCGACTCTTCAATGGTAATCACCCCATCATTACCCACTTTTTCCATGGCTTCTGAGATGTACTCACCAACCTTTTCAGAGCGTGATGATACGGCTGCGACTTGAGCGATAGCTTCCTTGCCTGACACAGGGGCTGCGATTTCTTTTAATTCTGAGACAGCTGTTGCGACCGCTTTTTCAATCCCACGACGAATGCCGATTGGGTTGGCACCAGCTGTGACGTTCTTAATCCCCTCGCGGACGATAGCCTGTGTCAAAACTGTTGCTGTCGTTGTCCCATCACCAGCGATATCATTGGTTTTTGATGCCACTTCTGACACCAACTTAGCGCCCATGTTTTCAAAATGGTCTTCCAATTCGATTTCTTTGGCAATAGTTACCCCGTCATTGGTAATGAGCGGTGAGCCGAAAGCTTTTTCCAAGACCACATTGCGGCCTTTAGGACCTAACGTCACCTTAACGGTATCTGCTAAAATATCAACCCCACGGACCATCGCTGTACGAGCATCTGCTGCAAATTTAATATCTTTTGCCATTATTCTCTTCCCTCTTTCTAGTCTATAATTGCTAAAATGTCTTTCTCACGGACAACCAAATAGGTTTGATCGCCGTCCTTAACCTCGCTACCTGCAAATTTTTCAAAAACCACGCGGTCACCGACCGCCACGCTAGGTGCAATACGGTTGCCGTGCGATAGCTTCCCTGGACCTACCGCAATCACTTTGGCAGTCTGTGGTTTTTCCTGACTAGCGCTGGCTAAAACAAAACCACCAACCGTTTTTTCTGCTTCTTCTTGAACTTCTAAGACCACACGGTCATTTAAGGGTTTTAACATAGAAACCTCCAATTGTACTATATTTTAGCACTCTAAACGATAGAGTGCTAACTCTGATTCTATTTTATCACTTGGTCAGAAATAGTCAAGAAAAAAGGTGTTGTTTGACTCACTTTAAAAATGATACTTATAAAACTTAGAAACATCGGTAAATCATCAAAAAATGCTCTTGGAACAGGGACCCACAATTCAAAAAAAGACTGAACGTTTGCTCAGTCTCATAATATGTTAGAAAGGTAATGGTTCTTCTTCCAAGACTAGGTCTGCTAAATCCTGGCTGACATTGTTTTCACGCATGGCACGCTGAGCACGGCTCTCAAGCAGTTGAAAACCATGACAAAGCACCTCTGAAGCGTAATGCGTTTCCCCGTTTTTCTCATATTTGCGGGTACGCAGTTCCCCATCAACAGAAATAAGGCTACCTTTGGTGCCATAACTAACTAGGTTTTCTGCCATTTTCCCCCAAGCTACCGCATTAATAAAGTCTGTTTGACGCTCACCATCTTGTCCCTTGTATTTTCGGTTAATGGCTAGCGTAAAGCGGGTCACATGCTTATCCGATGCGGTTGTCTGCAATTCCGGATTTTGGACCAAGCGTCCAATCATAATCATTTTATTTAACATAAATTTTCCTCCTGCTTCTTTATTCGTAGCTTTTTTCAAAAAATGGTAAAATAAAGAAAATGCACAAAGGATGGCCAAGCGGCCAGAAGATTTATGGAAAAAACCCTATCTGATATTAAGAACCTACTCAGCCATTACCAGCCCAGGCCCATCGATGAAAAGAGGGTCTATGCCGTCTTACTGCCCCTCATTAAGGTCAATGGGGTCTGTCATATCCTCTACCAAGTCAGGGCCCAGCACATCTCTCAACCAGGGGAGGTCGCTTTCCCCGGTGGGCGTGTTGAACCTGGAGAGATGATTAGAGAAGCGGCTATCCGTGAAACCATGGAGGAACTCAATCTCTCAGCAGACCAGGTTACTATTATCGGTGAGATGGATTACATGGTCAATGGTCCTCGCACCATTCACTGCTTTGTCGGCCAACTCTTGGTTGAGGATTGGACTCAGATCCAGCCCAATGAGGAAGTGGAGCGCCTCTTCACTCTCCCCTTGGATCTCCTTTTGGAGATTCCTCCGACCTATTATGATCTAACGGCTGTTGTCGCACCCTCAAGGGATTTTCCTTTTGAACGTATCCCAAACGGGGCCAACTACAATTTTAAAGAGCATTTCAGACGGGTGCCTTTCTACAACCAGGACAATGAAAATCTCTGGGGCATGACCGCCCGCTTCACGCACCGCTTTACAGAGATTGTGAAAAATAGTCCTTCCGACAACCATCAGCTTCCTATTTGAAGCAAGGAGAATAGAGTATGTGTCTCATTTGCGATCGTATTAATCTCATTACAAGAAATCAAAATCCCTATTTTGTTAAAGAGTTGGAAACAGGTTATGTTGTCATTGGTGATCACCAACATTTTCTTGGCTACACACTATTTTTGTCCAAAAAGCATGTCTCAGAACTCCATTATCTTGATAAAAACAGTCAGACACAGCACCTCAGTGACATGACACTTGCCTCAGAAGCTGTAGCTATTGCTTTTGAAGCCGAGAAAATGAATATCGAATCCTTAGGCAACGGCGATGCCCATCTTCACTGGCACCTCTTTCCTAGAAAATCTGGCGATCTTGGCAATCATGATATGTCTGGCAAAGGCCCTGTCTGGTGGCTACCACATACTGAAATGTACTCAGAAGAAAAGCTCATAACTACTGAACAACTACTTGTCTTACAAGAACAACTTCTTAAAGCCTTTGACCAATTAGAATCACAAAACCTAGGATAATGGCATCCTAGGTTTCCTTGCATTTATGATAGTGGCAAAGCTTTTAATAAGCTCTCTTTAAAATGAGGAACTAACTTATCCAGTTCTTCAAATGTTAACCAATAGTAGGCATCATGCTCTTCCGATAATTTAAATGCCGAAAAATCTCCAACAGTCACTTTATAGATTAAGCCAGCTACTTGGAAATCCCTCGTCTTCTTCATGTAATTCCAAGTGCTAAGAACTGAAACTGGTTCAACCGTCAATCCTGTTTCTTCTTGAATTTCTCTGATAAGGGCTTCCTCAATCGTCTCACCAAACTGCATCCTACCACCTGGAAGCTCCAGTAGTGGTGATTGTTGCCCAGACTTGTGCACGGCTAAGAAACGGCCCTCCTTATTGATGATCAAAGCTTTAATCCCAAAATCAAGCCTCATATTCTTTATCCCCAATGCTTACTGGCGTCAAAAGGCTCTCCGACTGCGGTGTCTAGAGCGAGTTCAATGATGCCACGTTTTTGCGGTGCGTTTGGCAGGGCTAATTCGCGGGGACTGCACATCATTCCATGGGAGGCCACGCCACGCAGTTCACCTGGGAAGATGAGGTTGCCTTTTGGCATCATAGCACCAGGCAAGGCCACAATGGTCTTGAGGCCGACCGCTGCATTCGGTGCGCCAGCCACGATTTGCACGGTTTCCTCTGCTCCGATAGCTACCTGACAGATATTGAGGTGGTCGCTATCTGGATGGGTTTCCATAGATACAATTTCTCCGACCACGAACTTTGGAGCACCATCATCTTCAAGGACCAGCTCAAAGCCTGCTTGCGCGACAGCCTGATTGAGGACAGCCAAATCATCTGCTGAGAGGCTAACTTGGCCTTGACCGTCAATGGTGATTAAGTTTGAGACGTCAAAAATATTCACTCCAACCACTTGGTTATCTGCGGCACGGCGAATCACAGCGACATTGTCTCGTCGCTCACTGGTCACTTTTTGACCTTGGCTGTCCGCCACTATGACCATGAGCACATCGCCGACATAAGGTTTGTTATAGGTATAAATCATTTCGTTTCTAATCCTTCCAAAAATGCTATTATTTCGGCCTTGGTTTTGCGGGCCTTATTGACCAAGCGTCCCACTTCCTGTCCGTTTTCAAGAACGACAAGACTGGGAATACCGAAGATATCCCACTGCTGAGCGAGGGGCATAAAGGCATCGCGGTCCAACTCCACAAAGGTCGAAGCAGAAAAAGCCGCCTCAATCTCAGGCAAATAAGGCGCTAGGTAATGACAGTCCGGGCACCAATCGGTCATGAAAACAAGGACCAGCCGCTGGTTACTTTCGATCAGTGGAGCTAATTCTTCTAAAGTTTTTGGCTGAATCACTAGGCTTCCTCCTCGTAGAAAATTTCACCAGCCAAGTAGTCAAAGAGGTAGATCTTGCCGTCTTCCATGATGACACCGCCCTTGGTCTGAACCTCGTCAGACTGGGTTTGGTCGATATAAACCGTGGCAATAGGCCCCAGATTAGCAAAAAAATCACGCACTTCACGCACAACCTGAGCCAGATGCGCTTCCCGCTGCTCATCCAGATAAATTTTGGTCCCAAGAGCCAGGACAGCTAATCCTAAACCTGCCCCTACAATCGCTAATTTTCTCTGTTTCTGTCTTTTCATAAGAAAATTATACCACAAAATGGTAGAATAGAGGCAAGAATCTTTTTTAAGGAGGCTATATGTCTGAGTTATTTCAAAAAATCCAAGAAGTGACAGCCCTCGAGGGGCTAGCAGGATATGAACACGAGGTGCGTGATTACCTGCGTGGGAAAATCAGCCCACACGTTGATCGCATCGAGACAGACGGCCTGGGTGGTCTTTTTGGCATTAAAGACAGCACGGAAAAAGATGCGCCACGTCTCATGGTGGCGGCGCACATGGATGAAGTCGGCTTTATGATCAACCAAATCAAGGCAGACGGGACCTTCCGTGTGGTCTCAATCGGTGGCTGGAATCCTATGGTCGTTAGCGCCCAGCGCTTTACCCTTCACACAAGCAAGGGGACCAAAATTCCTGTGATTTCTGGCTCTATCCCACCACATCTCGGCTCATCGACTACACCAAAAATTGAAGACATTGTCTTTGACGCTGGTTTTACAGATAAGGCAGAGGCCGAAAGCTACGGTGTTCAACCAGGTAACATCATCGTTCCTCAAGCAGAAGCGATTTTGACCGCTAATGGCAAAAATGTCATCTCTAAGGCCTGGGATAATCGCTTTGGCCTCCTCATGGTTACAGAACTCCTCGAAAGTCTGTCTGGTCAAGCTTTGCCAAACACCTTAATCGCAGGTGCTAACGTTCAAGAAGAGGTTGGCCTGCGTGGGGCTTCGGTTTCGACAACTAAATTTAATCCAGATATTTTCCTGGCAGTCGACTGTTCTGCTGCTGGCGATGTCTATGGCGACCAAGGCCAACTGGGTGGCGGAACACTTTTCCGTTTCTACGATCCAGGTCATGTGATGCTTAAGAATATGCGTGATTTCCTCATGTCCACCGCTGAAGATGCTGGCGTCAAGTACCAGTACTTTGCTTCTAAAGGCGGAACAGACGCGGGAGCGGCTCACCTCAAAAATCACGGCATTCCATCAACGACTATCGGTGTGGTTGCCCGCTACATCCACTCGCATCAAACCCTCTTTAGTTTAGAAGACTTTGAGCAAGCACAAGCTTATCTCCAAGCCATCGTCAAAAACTTGGACCGTTCAACCTACGAAACCATCACAAACTACTAGCAGTCAAAAAACCTTTGCTTCCAATCAGGAAACAAAGGTTTTTCTAATTACTCTCCCGAACTCCACAGTTGCTCAAAAGGTTTTTCTATTAGGAGAAGTATGACATAAGGACAATCCCTAGAAAGGCAATAAAGTTATTGAGCATATGGACGCCAATAGATACTTCTAGCGATTGGGTTAGATAGTAACTCAAACTGATAATAGCGCCCATGCCTGCGTATATGAGAAAGCTCCCAAGGTCTGTCGGACCATGAACAAGGGCAAACGTTACAATACTGATGATAAAAGCCAGAGGCACTGACTTGGGAACTAATGATTTAAAAACAATCCCTCGGAAAATAATCTCCTCACAAATGGGAGCCGCAACGACCAACATGATAAAGTAAAGTGGTAATGGCACTTGTCCCAATAAACTTTCAACCACTTCCTGGTTCGCTGTGGTTTCAACATTCCCTAAAAGGCTAATCGCAATATTCACCCCTAAGATTAAGACATATCCCACAATAATAATAATGGCATTCTTTCCCTTTAACCAGTGGGATTTGGGTGTCCAATAGCCCATCTTTTTAGCGTAAAGGATAAAACCAGCAATGACTAAAAAATACAATAGAGCCACTAAAGCATAACCCCAAAGAGGGCTTGATTGTCCCGTTTGTTGGCCAAGAGCAACTAAGATTCCTACAAAGAGCGACGGCAATTGGTATACAACCAGTAATCCAAACGCTTGTAAGACATATTTTATTTTTTCCCAGAACATAAACTTCTCCTTTATAATAATTTATTTAAAATAACTTTTACTGCTACAAAACCTAGCAAGATAACATAGAGTAGCAGAATTTAAAAAATGCGATAGGAAATGCCATAGCCTACAAACACATCCAGTAGCAAGAAAACAATCACAATAGAGCTGACAATGACTAGAGTCCACTGATGGCTAATCGTGTGATTTCTAGGCTGTGTTCATCGTGAGTCGCTTCTTATCCCTTAACAGCCAAAGGTTTCGATCACTCAGAATCAAAAACCCACTGCCATTCCAAACAGCATTCCTGCAGAAAAAGCTTCGATATCAAGCATTAATGACAACAATCCAAATATAATTCCTAGCAATAGAAAACACTAAACTTGCTCTTTTTCTTTTTGATAAAAGAGGCTTCTGACTTTCTACCATTGATAATTAACTCTTTCAATAACTTTTTTCCTCCCTTAATCTTCAAACACAAAGACTTCTTCAATGGTTTTTCCAAAAAATTGAGCAATCTTATAGGCTAACTCTAGAGAAGCATTATACCGCCCCTTTTCCAAAGAGATGATGGTCTGTCTAGTCACTTCTAGTTCATCTGCCAGCTCAGCTTGACTCAACTTCTGGGATTTTCGCAGGGTTTGTATATGATTTTTCACGACACTCCCTCCTTTTTAGTGTCAAGTTAACTTTACAATATAAGTATAGCTTGCTTTACATTTTTTGTCAAGTGTATTTTACATTTTTTGAAAAATTTTAGACACTATTTCAGGTTTTTACCTAAAAATTAGGGAGCAGGAAGAACTCTTTTTATCATTTCGAGTTCTTTCCCACTCCCGTCTTCTCCTCCATAGACAGAATGATGACCTCATCAACCGCAAAGCCCTCACTAAGATGATATTCCTAGTAAGGGCTTTGTGTCTGTTTTCGTTATTATAAGGGTAGGGTGAGAGCGTAGCCATCATACATGTCTTCCCCAATGATTTTTACCTCTTCATCCGCACAGGATTAGATCGGTGCTTGGATATCGTCTTCCTTAATGTCGTTCCACTGAGAGAACTCGGAATAGCCAATGATGGCGCCATAGAGGTCATTCTTTTCGATGGCGAGTCCAACCCTAATCTCTTTCATAAAGAGTGTTTCTTTATCAAATAAAAGCATTAACTCTTTTTCAGCATCCTCTTCTGTCAAGGAACCACTCAAGGAAAAACCATATTCTTTGCCAAACGTTGAAATGAGGCTAAGGTCTTTATTTTTTAAAGTGACAAGATACTCATCACTTTTTTCTTCAAATTTTAAATCTTCTGCATTTTCGTAGAAGTGATCCAATAGAGTGAAATACTCTGGTCTGATTCCAGCATTGTCAAAAGTCGATTCGGCGAAATCGCCATTCTCGGTTTCTTTGACATATAACTTCCCGTCTAATGAGATAATCTCATAATGCATTTGTTTTTGATCATCATCAAAAGCCTCTATCACCCCTTTGATCCTGCTCCATTCATTCATTTGATAGGTGACATCAGCCTTCGTCTCTATAGCCTGAGAAAGAGAATCCTTTTGGTCATAAAATTCTACGCGAGTATCGACATGGACACTATCCACTTTTTTATTAGCTTCTTCTACAGCTTTAGCAAATTCAGATATACCTTGGTAACTTTTCTTCACCTCTGTCGTCTGTTTTGTGTTTTCTTCAGGTGTCGATCCCTCCGTTTGACAAGCCACTAAGGTAAGTGACACACTGGCCAAGATAGCCGTTTTATAAACCACTTTATTTAGCATAAAATTCCTCCTCGTATAAAATCAACACAAACCATGAATTCTTTCACCTGCTTAAGGGTAAAAGCAATCTTAAAAGGATAGACTGCCAAATAGCTGTAAAACAATTTGCTATAGTATCTGTTCTAGTCTATTTTTATGTAGCTCTATTAGGCACTTTTTGTAAAAGTCATCAAAAGGAATTAGACCTGTTCTTCCCAACAATAACTTCTAGCCTTCTACACTATCGTTCTAGTTGAAGTTTCCTTCTCACATCCAACGGTGAAAACATACTTGTGCCCTTGCGTCAGACTGTGGTAAAACCCCTGTCCCTCGTAGAGCTGGAAAACCTGAACACTTTCCTGCTCTTCCTTGCTTGGGTAGACATAGTTGACATAGGGGTTATCTTTCAACAATTCTTGCAGACGATCACGCCCAACCTGCTTGACCCTACCTTCAATCCTTATCACCTGAATCAGATAGTCTTCCTGTGACATGGCCGTAATGGCCACATGCTCAGTGTCTACCATTTGACGGTAAAAATTCGTGGTCGGGCTAGTCATAAAGAACACCCCTTTTTCATTGGCAACTCCGATATGGGCATGCCGGGCATGAGGGAGACCATCCTTATCAACCGTTGCAAATACAGCTACTTTCATGTCTTCTAAAATAGACATTATTTCTTTAACTTTCATAGCGCCTCCTTTTTAAAATCGCTTTCTGATTTCATTATACCAGATTCTAAGGAGATTAGGAACTATTTCACAACATTTCATTAGGATAGGAACTTATCTAGCAAAAAAATCTCACCTGAGCGGTGAGACTTTCAACTTATTGTACTTATTTCACTTTAGCTGTACTTGTGATAACTTCTACTGCCTTTTTAACGGCGATATCGTGTTTCAACATATCTGCTGACAAAAGGCCGCGAACTTCACACATTTAATAAAATGAGTGCCTACTTTCTTTTTTGAAAAGGAAAGAATGATGTTGTGAGTTTATACTTTCCAAGAAAAGATCCGATTTCAGTACCCTAATCTGACTAGGATAGGCTTTGTCCAGTAAACAGTGAGGGTTGAGTTTAGGGCAGGAATAATGCTTAGTAACAAGATATCTGGAAGTCCTATACATCATAATTATAGCAAATTTTATAGCTCAATTAGCAAAATAGTATTATCTTAAGACAGTTTTTTCTCAAGTCTCACCAGTTGTCTATAACCTTTACATTTCCCCAATTTTCAGGAGAAAACTGACTATCATATACTAAGATCCATTCACTCAGGAGAGCCTGCTCAAAGAGAGAGAATCTCTTTTGAATTTTCTCTTTGTGTAGACCATATTTTTTAAAATAAGTCTCATAAGCACTTTGCGGAATCTCAATACTCTCTGTAGTATAATCAGAGATTTTGATAGTCCTAACGAGCTCTTTCTTAGACACATCATAAGTATCGATTAAAGACAGTTGAACATCATCTGCCAGACTTTCCTCAAAATCTAGTATCAACCTATCCTTGTCGCTAGCTATAATATTGAGATTGCTCCTATCAGGAAACTGCTTAGACTGATAGGTCACTAAGACCAGACCAGATTGAAAATCAGAGCTTTCTTTCTCCGTGATAAGGTCAGCTCCCTCTATTCGTGCTAGCCTAGTCCCAGTTTTGGTATTGGAGCGCAAGAACCGCATCTCATCTACATAAATTTCATCAAAAATAGTATCAACTGCTTCATCATGCTTTGTAACAAAGAAGAAAAACATGAAGCCAGCTAAAAAAAGTATCAATAAAACCACAAATCTATTTTTTCTCAATCAGATTACCTCCTAGGGTATCAATAATTTCCAGATGATTATTTCAGTTCATTACTTTTATTCTCCAAACTGATTAAAAACTGGTATGAATCCGGATAATGTTCTTTTAAGTAGGCTCTTTTCTGCTCTTCAGTCGGTTCTTCGTAAAAGGACATCCCTGTTCTAGGGCTATGATATTTTTCTCGGCCGGATGCCGAATCAGGAACGAGATCATAAAGCTCTTCTTTGACATGATTATAATCAACATTCTGGAGAAATATCTCTGCTCTAGTATAATGGTTGGGAGTCACTAAACTAGGAGTGTCCTCTAGGTGATTATAATAATAATTGGCTGCAGCAACATAAGATAGGTTCTGCTCTTCCATAATTGCTGAAATATTTACCGCATCTAAATCTGCACGATAATCATCATTTCCCATGCTCGGTTCCGCTTCAGCATCTTTAGTTGCATCTCCGCGCCAGCCTGCAACTTCCTCTAGACCGCCACGGCCAGCAAAACCAAGGGCTGCTAATGGAAAGCCAGGATTGAGATGAGTTGCGGTTGTAATCATCTGATGAGCAAAATCTGTTTTATCTGCGTAACGTCTGTTCTGCTCTAACCAGTCAGTTCTAAATGCTGCTTCTATTTCAGCTCTAGTCATTCCCGAGACATCATGGGTATCTATGTATAGCTTTAATCGGTCTTCATAATTTGTTGCTGTTGGATCAATAACTACTCCCTTATCTAAGGCAGAGAAATCATATTGTTTTCTAATTTCGTAATAGAGTTTATTAAATTCTGCTTCACTAAGTCCTAATTCCTGAAAAATCTCCTTTATAGATAAAGGGGATTGTACGGGAAAAGCCATACCCGGTTCATAAACCAGCTCAGAGAAGTAATCTTTTAAATCCCCTGCAGTGTTATCCCATTGGAAACCATTATAGATAGGTGCTCCCAATACTCTGTTTAATAGATAATCTTTATCTTCTTGTGACATCTTAGGAAATTTTTTATCAATTCCTCGCTTCACGTCAACAATTAGTTGAGCAGTTTCCATATCAAATCCGTATTGCTCCATGAGAATTTTAATCCAGTCTAACTCTTCACGCGTTAGGTCATCCATAGGACTTCGAGGACTCATCGGTAACTTGTTGATATTAGCTGCCCAATTCAGATTCGTAGGTAACACGTAAACGCCTCGTTGAGCATCCCAACCGGTACTCAATTGGGCTAGGCCTTGATTAACGAAACCTTTTAGATTCGAAATTTCTTTAAAAATACTTGGTGAGCTCGCATTAAAGGCACGGAGTTTATCAAGCTTATCCTGTAAAAGTTGACGACTCTCTGTCGCTATATCAATGGTATTCTGATAGCTCTTTACTAACCTAGAATTGCCAATACTGAGCTCCTCTTTAACTAGATCCAAAAGATGTTGATTAGCTAAAGTAATCTGACTGTCCAGTGCTGCTATATCGGTCTCTAATTCCGATTCTTTGAGGCTTTCAGCAGTAACCTGCTCTACATAAGCCTCAGGAAAGCGCTTGATAGCTGTCCCTATAGCTTCTGCTAAAAGGTATCCACCCCTTACTAAAGGATGCAGGACAGCCGACGAATACTCACGTGCCGAGTCGAAAGCTTTACCCTTGAGTTGGTCAGCACTGGCTTCAAATTCCGATAGACTTACTCGAATCTGTGCATAAGCTAGCATCTCACTGTCGGCCATGGTCCAAGCGCTATAAGCCTGATTTTGAGATTGCTCTAGATACATATCAATACTCATCGTTTCCCTCCTCATCTGGACTGTTAGCTAAACGAATACGCTCATAATAAAAACGGTCCTGTTCCTCAACAGCCTTCCTTTTCTCTTGTTGTAAAGCTGCATTTTCTGCCTCAAGTTCGTCTTTAATCCTATTGAAATTTCTTTGAATATCCTCATTAAACGCTTCAAATTTGAAATTAGGCTGGTAGGTCAATATGAGCCGCTCATAAAGGGCACGAAAATCATAGGCATTTTCACTTATTCGCTCTTTCATATCCGATAATTGTCGCATGCGATAAGTTAATTCACTCTCCTTATTAGACCGCTTTCTTTCCTCCTGAAATAGATTGGCCATCCGTTCCTCTTTAGTTTTTTTGGGTGATTCTACTTGTCCTCTGTCGCGAGAGGTAGCCATTCTCTCAAGTATCTTTTGCTGATTGGACAATTTCCGTCTCAGTTCTTCCTGCTCTTGAAAATTTTGAAGTTGATCCTTTTTGGTTTGCTGATGTTCAGCTGTCGCCATATCCAATTCGTAAACAAACTTGAACCGGGATTGACTCTTCAACACACTAGCTTCAACTTTTTTCGAATTGAATTCCAAATTAGGGCTGTCAGCCTGCCTGCTGTCCTCTATACAATCTGTCATATCAGTCTCCTCCATTAGATATCTGATTACCGATCTCTTGGTCCACTGCTTCAAACTCACTGGCAACACTGCGAAGATTGGTAACCATAGAGGTGATAGCAGAAGCTATACTTTGCCGCGTTGACTGAGACGTTGCTAGAGCCTCGTGCGCATTAGTGTTGCCTGCGACAGTTGTCTGGTTATCCTGCTGGGGCTGATCCACGCCTGCCAGTTCTTCGCCAGCGCTTTGAAGACCTGTAGCATAAGACTGGGCTACTGTCATGTCACTTCGAATTATTGTCATATCTATCTCCGTATCTTATTGGATGACCTATAAAAGAGTTTCTATCTTTGGCCTACATTTTAACACAATTCAGTAGATTTTCCAATTTACAACTCAATTATGAAGTAACTCAAATCAAAAAGAATGAGGTGTAATTTTAATCAGTGACTTCTTCAACACTAAGTTGAAGAGGCTTTTAAGTACACACCTCACACTCGTGCAAGCTACTGTTGCCTTCTCTGCCCCACTTCACACAGAAATGATCATCAAGAACTAATTCTTCAAAGGCATAAAAACAAACTTGTCAACAATTATGGTCAGGATTTTCTTTATGAAATATAACGCTTCCTCACAAAGCCTTTTCTTTTAATATACTCCTACTCCTATTTCAACTGAAAGTCCCATATGATCTATAATGAAAAGTGACCAAACAACTCAACCTTTCAAACCGTCTTTAAGACCTTTAAAAAATATAAAAAATACATTACTAATGCCCTAGAATTACCTTATTCCAACGCTAAACTAGAAGCCACTAATAAACTGATCAAAGATATAAAACGAAATGCCTTTGGATTTAGAAATTTCAAGAACTTTAAAACTAAAATTTTGATCGCTTTGAACGTGCAAAAAGAGAGAACCAACTTGATTCTCTCTCGTACATGATATAAGTCACCCACTACAGTTGACAATGAGCCAAAAAATCTCACCTGAGCGGTGAGACTTTCAACTTATTGTACTTATTTCACTTTAGCTGTGCTTGTGATAACTTCTACTGCCTTTTTAACGGCGATATCGTGTTTCAACATATCTGCTGACAAAAGGCCGCGAACTTGATCAACTGGCATGTTGTAGTCGTCAGCAAGTGTTTGGATTTCGTTTTCGATGTCTTCATCCGTTGCTTCAAAGCCTTCTTCCTTAGCAATGGCTTCGATAACAAGGTTTGTTTTCACGCGTTTGTCAGCGTCAGCTTCATGTTGTTTGTGAAGGTCGTCTTGAGTTGTACCAGTGATTTGGTAGTACATTTCAGGTGAAATACCTTGACGCTGCATGTTGCCCAAGAATTCGTTCATAGCACGGTGAACTTCTTCGTGAACCATTTCTTCTGGAAGATCAACGATTTCTGCATTGTCAACCGCAAGTTCAATTGCTGCTGCTTCTACAGCGTCGTTGTATGCTTCTTCTTTGTTTGCTTCTAATTCTTTACGGTATTTAGCTTTCAACTCGTCCAAAGTTTCCACTTCTTCATCCAAGTCTTTAGCTAATTCGTCATCCAAGGCTGGCACTTCTTTTGCCTTAACTTCGTGGATAGTTGTCACAAAGACTGCTGCTTTACCAGCCAAATCTTTAGCTTGGTAATCTTCTGGGAAAGTTACTTCAACATTTACGGTTTCGCCAGCTTCGTGACCAACCAATTGGTCCTCAAAGCCCGGAATGAATGATCCTGAACCAAGTTCAAGGGAGTAGTTATCGCCTTTACCACCGTCGAATTCTTCGCCATCAACAGATCCCACAAAGTCGATTACAACAGTGTCGCCGTTTTCAGCTTTTCCTTCTTTGATCGCAAGTTCTGCCAAACCATTGCGCTCGCGCTCTAAGCGTGCGTCAACTTCTTCGTCAGTGACTTCTTTTGTATCTTCGACAGAGACTTCAAGGTTTTTGTAATCACCAAGTTTAACGTCTGGTTTTGTAACCACTTCAGCAGTGATTGTCCAGTCTTGGCCTTTTTCCATAGAAGCGATATCAATTTTTGGTTGAGCAACCACTTCGATACCAGCTTCTTCAACTGCTGCTTCATAAGCTTCTGGCAAGAGGTTGTTCAAAGTATCTTGGTAAAGGGCTTCTTCGCCAAAACGTTGATTGAATACTGGACGTGGCAAGTGACCTTTACGGAAACCAGGTACAGAGATATCTTTCTTGATTTTGTTGAAGACTTTTGTCAATTCCGGTTGGATATCCGCTTGTGCAATGGTAAATGTTAACACACCGCGGTTTGTTTCTTTTGTTTCAAATGATACAGACATTGATGTCGCTCCTTAAGTTTTATTACATACCTTACAATTTTACCATAAGACTGGCATTTTTCAAAGGTTTTTGCTGGTTTTTGTGAAAAAAGACAGACCAAGAAAGGTTCAGCACTGCTTTGAAATCCTTTCATTAGTCCTAACGGTCTCCCGATAAGTAAGCTTGGACCATTTTCTTTTGCGGAGTGGCAAAAGGATAGGCCTCAAAATCTTCCAGATCCACCCATTCCAACTGGCCTGTTTTTGGTAGGTCTGCCGTGTCAACCGTTCCCTCGATCAGCTCAATCTGCCATTTTTGATGACTAAAGACATGGTTGACAGCTGAAAATGTGTGTGTTGACCATACGGGATTCATTTGGTATTTATCCTCAAAACTATCCGTCTGGGATAACCGCTCCATGACAAGGGGCTTGCCTTCAAAAAGACTGAGCTGTTGTTCAAGCAGTTGAGTTTCCATAATCGGAAATGACCAAAAGCCTGCTAAAAGTCTCCCTTGTTTGTTTTTCTCCAAGAGGTAGGCACCGTCTTGGTTTCTGATCACAAAAGCCTGTATCTGTATAGGACGTGGTTTTTTCTTAGGCTCTTTAATCGGGTACTTATCCATAGTCCCATTCTGATAGGCCGCACTAAAGGCCTTAATAGGACTTTCTTCGGGACGGGGATTTTTAGGTCCTTCGATGTCTGTTCCTAAATCCATCAAGGCTTGGTTGAAGTCCCCTGGCCGATCAGGATCAATTAGGATTTCCATCATAGCCTGGAAGATTTTGCGATTCTTAGGGTCTCCAATATCATAATCGACCTCAAAGAGACGGGCCATGACCCGCATGACATTGCCATCAACAGCTGGTTCAGGCAGACCAAAAGCTATGCTGGAAATAGCCCCAGCCGTGTAGGGACCTATGCCTTTGAGACTTGCTATGTCAGCATAGGTCTGAGGAAATTCGCCACCAAAGTCAGTCATGATCTGCTGGGCTGCCACTTGCATATTGCGGACACGCGAATAATAGCCCAGACCCTCCCAAGCCTTGAGCAGACGCTCTTCGTCCGCTTGAGCCAAATCCTCAACCGTTGGAAACCAATCCAAAAACCGCTTGTAATAGGGAAGGACCGTTACAACCTGGGTTTGCTGAAGCATGACTTCTGAAATCCAAATATGGTAAGGGTTTGACGTCCTGCGCCACGGAAGGTCCCTCTTGTTAGCATCGTACCAATCGAGAAGCGCCTTTCGAAAAGCGATAATTTTGTCTTCTTCCCACATGGTAATGCCATAGTCTTGTAAATCAATCATAAAGCTATTCTAGCAGAATTTCCCCTTTTCAGCAAAGAGCAACTCTAATTCCTTAAAGTCTCAAAGTGAGTATTAAGCGTCATGGTGAAGTGTACTGAAAAGGGTCGACCCTCCTCCTATACGGAGAGTCGACCCAATTTCTCACAATGGCTCGGTCCTCAATCTTGGACCAATCTAATATCTTAATCGCGCTGATATCTGAACATCTTCGCCTAATTTATCTGGACTCAGAATATAAACCTTACCAGATGAGCCTAGAACTCGGTGAATAATTTGTTTGACAAAATTACCACTTTCACCATCAAAGCGACCATCTGTAGAGATACTTCCTTCCTGAGTCAAGTCGCTTGAGATAACAACTTCATCAATGCGTCCTTCATGAGCAGCATTCGCCAAGTCTTCCAAGTGATTATCAATGCGGAATTCTGGTCCTGTTTCCTTAAATCGTTCCAACACATCTACTTCTTGGCGATTAGCAGATTCTTTTGCGAAAGCCTTAGCCGCCTCTGCGATATCCAAATCTGAAAGTTGTGCACCTGATGCCTCAATCCCTTGCTCTAACAGGCCTTGGTATTTGCTGATACCCCGGAAGGCTGCCTGATTTTCAGTGAGTGCAAAGAGAACTAAGCCAGGACTGGGCTGATTGCCATGGTTTTCAACGAGATGGGTGTCAACATAACGGAAGAAGTTTTCACGGTCAATTTCTTTTTCCTGACTGGTCTCATTGTGTCCATGGTAGGTTTGCTCTGCTGCTGTGCCTCGAGAGCCGTAGGTTCCATGTGTCAATTCACCACCAACTTTTTCTTCACCCAAAGCGTCTGTTAAGCTGATGGGCCAGTCATTTTCAGTGATTTCTTCAAAATGGTTCAAACCGACAGAGAAGAGCCGAGCCTCATCCTGACTCAATACCAGTAATTCAAAATCATGGTTAAACTGATAATGCTGAACCAATGGCTTTACATAAGGCCCTTGACCAACAACTAATTTGTCCGAGACTGCTGTGTCCACATGATAATAAACAATGCTATCTTCTGAAATATAAAGCAAGAGACTCCCTGTATTATTCAACAAGGTTCTAGCATCCCGTTGGACCAATTCCAGCTGATCGCTCAAGTTTACCCCAGCTTTCTCCGTCAAGGACTGCGCTTCCTTAACAAAATTATTTAAGGTGATGGCATCTTTTTCAGAGTAAGCTGAAGCAGGGTCTAGATCGATGATGATTGAGACATAAGGACTGCCGGCTAATGGTAAAGCATCGTGGGGAAATTGAGTTAATTTTTGCATAAAAGAATCCTTTCTATTGATTTTCTTAAATATATTACGACACTTAAAGTATATCATTTTTTGATAGAAAACGCTATCATTTTACAATTTTGGAAATAAAAATGTTAAACAACCAAGATTTGAAACCACCTAAAAGTGGATGTAGAAAAAATCGGAAACCTTCTAGGCAGGATTTACCATCACTCTGTCAATCGTTCGTTCGACCTGTCAAGGGCTCTCGTACTGCCCAAACAGCCATAATTGTGACTGTTGAGGCTAGAGATGATTTACATGAGTTCAGCAAATGAGAAACCTCTCAGCAAGAGACTCTGGATTCAGGGGTACCTAATAAGCTACTAAAACCAATAAATGTGCTCCCCAATCGCTACGCCTGTCTGACAGATAATTAAAAAAGCGAGGCTAGGATTTCTGTCCCAGCCTCACTATGTCATATGAGATGATTTCTTAAAATTTACGAATGGCATCCGTCTGATAGCTGGCCCGCACACCTCCAATCAGTTTAGGACGCGTGGTCAGAGCGGTCACGTGAGCCCCTCCCAATTCTCGCTGAATCGGTCTTAGGGGAACTTGGACGTGCTTGATGTGCATGCCGATAGCCGTGTCTCCAATATCAAGGCCTGTGTGAGCAGTGATAAACTCCACCTCAACAGGGTCCGTCATATAGTCAAAAGCCGCCAGCTGACCGCTGCCTCCTGCATGAAGACTGGGAAGAACATTGACGATTTCCAGGTCTTTTTGAATCGCCAATTCCCGCTCGACCACCAGCGCACGGTTGAGGTGCTCACAGCCTTGGACAGCTAGATAGATACCACGCTGGGTCAACTCGTCCAAGAGCGTTTTGACAATGACCTGACCGATTTCACGGCTAGAAGCCTTACCGATAACACCACCAGCAACCTCGCTAGACGACAGGCCAAGGACAAATATTTGGCCTTTTAAAATGGCACTGCGTTCTAGAATGTCGGCTAGAATCAGCTTTGTTTCCTGTGAAAGTTTTTTAAGATCCATCTGACTAAGCCTCCACGACTTTTGCGACAACCAAGAGACGGTAGAGGGCATAGCCAAGGGCTGCCCCGACAAGGTTTTGCATGATGTTATGCGGCACATCGGCTAGGGCTGCGCCCCAGCCATGCATGAAACCTGAGAAGACAAAATAGCCCCCAACCATGCTGACCAGCGCCAAAACTTGGCCAAGCCAGAAGAGCTTGCCCTTAAATCCTGCAAAATAGCCTTGCAAGCCGTGGTTGATAAGACTAGCCACCATCCACTGCGGATATCCGGCAATTAAGTCAATCAAGAAACCTGAAAGACCACCGACAATGGCTCCTTCACGCTTGCCTAAGTAAAAGGCAGTGAAGAAAATCCCAGCATCCAGAAGGGTCACCATACCTGTCGGTGTTGGCAGGCGAAAGATATTCCCCATGGTGATGGTCAGAGCTGTCAAAATAGCTAAAAGCGTTAGTTTTTGTAGGTTAGTCTTTTTCATAGTGTTGTTTTACTCCATATTGATCTGAATGGCGAATGGCTTCATAAACGAAATCCTTGGATAAGCGGACCGCTTCCTTGACAGCTTGTCCATTGACCAGCTGGCTAGCGATGCTAGAGGCAAAGGTGCAACCTGCCCCGACATTGTTGGTCTTAAGGATTGGATACTCCAGAACCGTATAGTCCACACCGTCATAAAAGACATCAAGGGCCACTTCTTGACTGAACCGATTACCGCCTTTGATGACAACATTGGCTGCACCCAAGTCATGGAGGTGCTTAGCCACTGCCTTCATGTCCTCAAGGGTTTTGATTGGCCTTTGGGCTAAAAGCTCCGCTTCTACCAAGTTAGGGGTGATGATGGTGGCATAGGGGAAGAACTTAAGGAGCTCGTCCCGCAGGGCACTGACCTCGACATCATGACTCTCCTTGCAGACCAGAACAGGATCCAAGACAACAGGAATATCCTTATGGGCCTTGACAAAGTTTAAGGCCAGCTCAGCCACAGCCACATTGGGCAAGAGACCTAACTTAATACCTGAAAAAGACACATCCTTGAGGCTATTTAATTGGTGGCCAAAGACAGTTTCGTCCGTTCCAAAGACTTCAAAGCCGTTTTCTGTTATGGCTGTCAGGCAGGTCACTGCCACAAAGCCATGAATGCCATTAGCTGAGTAGGTCGAGAGGTCGGCATAGAGGCCGCCGCCACTGAAAATGTCATTGCCTGAAATAGCTAATAAATACTTAGTTGTCATAATGTATCTCCTTTAGATAGAGGCCGTTTCCGGCAGCGGTTGGACCAGCTAGATTACGGTCCATCTTGTCCAAGATGACCTTGATTTGCCTCACTGGCATACGGCCATTGCCAATCTTCAAGAGGGTGCCAACCATATTGCGGACTTGCTTGTAGAGAAAGCCATTCCCTGAGAAGGTAAAAACGAGAAACCCTGTGTGCGAATCCAGCTCAACCCGCGCTTCTGTGATGGTGCGCACCTTGTCTTCGACCGAAGTGCCAGAGGCTGTAAAACCTGTGAAATCATGAGTACCGACCAAGTCCTGAATGGCTTCCTGCATGAGGGTCAAATCTAACGGATAGGGATAATGGGTCGCGTAGTGCCGCATCATGGGATTCTTAGGACGGCCATTGTCCACCAAGAACTCGTAGGTCTTGCTGTGCTTGTTGTAGCGGGCGTGAAAGTCGTCTGATACCTGCTCCACTGCCACCACGTCAATGTCTTCTGGTGATTGAGTGTCTAGGCCAAAGCGCAGCTTTTCCACATCCCGCACTTCTGGCAAATCAAAATGAATGACCTGCCCATAAGCATGGACGCCCGCATCGGTACGACCTGCCCCGTGCACGGTCACTTCTTGACCTCGGTTAAGGCGCTTTAAAGTTTTTTCTAATTCTTCCTGAACAGACCGCGCTTCTGGCTGGCGTTGAAAGCCTGAAAAGAGCGTTCCGTCATAAGAAATAATGGCTTTATATCGTGTCATAGACCTTATTTTACGCTTTTTAAGGGGGAAGTCAACGAAATCTCTCGGCGTCTGTACGGGGACAGTTATAGAGCCTAAATAAAAAAGCTGACGAATCAGCTTTTATCTTAGTGTTTTATTCCCCTTCGAGGGCATCTTTAATGGACTCAAAGAACCCTTTTTTCTTGCCGGGCTGAACAGACTCTCCTGAGGCCTCCGCAAAGGCTTTGAGAGCTTCTTTTTGACGGTCATTGAGCTTGGTCGGCGTTACAATATTAACGGTGACAAACTGATCGCCTTGACCATTGCCACGCAATTGAGGCGCTCCTTTTCCACGCAAGCGGAATCGTTTACCTGTCTGTGTTCCTGCTGGAATCGTCATTTCGACATCCCCATGGACCGTTGGAATATCCACTGTGTCTCCCAGAGTAGCCTGGACAAAACTAATGTCTAGGTTGTAGAGGATTGTCGTGCCATTGCGCTCGAATTTATCACTGGCTAAGACATTAACCACCACATAAAGGTCGCCATAAGGACCACCATTGAAACCTGCTTCTCCTTGGCCTGCTAAACGAATTTGTTGGCCAGTTTCAATCCCGGCTGGAATTTTTACATTAACCGAATGGGCTTGTTTTTCATGACCACTTCCATGACAGGTTTGGCAAGGATCCTTGATTTCTTGACCACGACCGTGACAGACATCACAGGTCACTTGGCGACGCATCATCCCAAGAGGTGTTTGCGTATCAACATTGATAACACCAGAACCATGACAGCGGCCACAGGTAACAGGACTAGTTCCTGGCTTAGCACCAGAGCCATGACAAGTATGGCAACTAGCTTCACGATTGTATTTGACTTCTTTTTCAGTTCCAAAAATAGCTTCTTCAAATTTGACGTTAACACGGTACTGAAGGTCATCTCCCTGACGTGGAGCGTTAGGATTACGAGTAGCACCGCCGCCTCCGAAGAAACTGGAGAAGATGTCTTCAAAGCCACCGAAGCCAGAGCTGTCGAAGCCACCAAAACCGCCTGCGCCACCACCAAAGCCACCATTAGCTCCTGCAGGGCCATATTGGTCATAAGCAGCTCGTTTTTGGTCGTCGCTCAGAGTCTCATAAGCCTCCTGGACATCCTTGTATTTCTGCTCTGCACCAGCCTCCTTGTTGATGTCAGGGTGATACTTTTTAGACATCTTACGGTAGGCTTTTTTAATTTCATCCGCTGAGGCATTCTTTGAAACGCCCAGACGGTCGTAGTATTCTGTATTGTTCATAATTAAGATACAAAGGGCGTTAAGGGGACACCGCCAAAATAGGAATTTTAATGACGGACGTCTTGCGTCCTAGTTAAAATTATCTTTTTGGCCCAGTCCCTAGCCCGTGTTCAGTTGCGAACACTTATTCCTTTCTGTATTAGTAGGTTCAGGAAATTAGAAAAGATTTTCACAGAGTCGTAGGCGTATTCAAATCTATAACAGATATGATACGCCTCAGCCCGTGTTCTGTTAAGAACACTTATTTCTTTCTGTAAATCTAGTAGAATGCTAACTTTTTTTGTTCAGTAGACTTAACTCTCGCTACTCTCAAAGAAGCACTATTTACCGATTATTGATAGCATTTGTTTCAAAACTTTGTTTAAATTCTTGAAATTCTGACTCGGAAAGCGTAAAAATCAAGTCATTAGGCTCTAGGTGTTCCTTTTCTCTGAAAAAGCCATCAGCATTTTCCACAAGGTCTAAGCTTTCTAAAACCTTTCGTGAGAAGGCATTTACCGTAAAACCTGTCCCTGTGATGATATTTTTATCTTCACAAACGGATAGAGGACGAAAGTTCTCTTTTGGAAGGAAATCGAAATAATCAAAGAAATTCTGCCAAAGGCCACCTGTAAAGGTCGCGTCATCTAGTAGCCCCGCCTTAGCTAATAAGATTGGAGCCGAAGAAATGGCAACGATTTTTAGACGTTGCGTATCTAGATTCGCCAAATATTGAATGAGATCATCATCCAGCAAAGCCGATGTAAAATCTATCATACCTGGCAGCAAAAGGCAAGAATAATCATCCATCTGCACTTCTGATAAGGTTTTAGTCGGCACGCAGGGCAACCCATCCTCCGAAAAGACTGTTTCAAGATTTGAAGCAATATAGTCAATTTCTATACCAAAATGTAAGACCAACGTACTTGTTAGAGGCGCAATCTCATATAGTGAAAAATTGGGATAGAGCAAGCAAGCTACTTTTTCATCGTTTCCTCCTCCTAATAAATCTATTTAGCCAAAAACAGAGGCTGGGGATCAACCTCTATGCTTGTTTTTTTGCTATTCAAGATTCTCCCCACAAGTCATTATTACGACGTGTGAATGCAAAATTGATACTGTATTGCTAACGGGTTATTAAAACACCCAGCTTGACTGAAATAGTAATATGATTTAATTGAGTTCGAGCTAGTCAGTCGTTTAGGCCATTCGCCATAGCGACTTTTGTAACTGAACACGACCTAAAATCCTAGTGAAAAAGATGAACTTCCTATTAAAACACCTAGGTAACCAAAATAGTAATGTGATTTAATTGAGTTCGAGCTAAGAACTTCGGAAAAAAGATAACTTTCCTTGAATGCAAGCATTCATCGTCAAGTTCCTATTTTTCTGTCGTTATTTTAACGCTCTCACATCTTACTTTTCCGTAAACTCGCCGTCAACGACATCATCGCCTGCGTTATCAGCTGCTCCTGTTGACTCAGCACCTTCTGCGTTTGCTTGGGCTTGTTGAGCTGCAGCTGCTTGTTCATAGAGTTTCACTGCCAAGGCTTGGGCTTTTTCATTGAGGTTTTCTAATTTAGCTTTCATGTCATCGATGTTGTTGGCTTCTTGCGCAGCTTTCAACTCATCGAGGGCTGTTTGAGCAGCATCACGTTCAGCGTCAAAACCTTGACCTTCTGTATCTTTGATGGTTTTCTCAGTCGCAAAGATGGCTTGGTCTACTTCGTTGCGAAGATCTACTTCTTCTTTGCGTTTGGCATCGGCTTCAGCGTTAGCTTCAGCATCCTTCATCATGCGATCGATCTCTTCTTCGCTAAGGCCATCATTTGATTTGATAACAATGGTTTGCTCTTTTTGCGTACCAAGGTCTTTAGCCTTAACAGATACGATACCGTTCTTGTCAATATCAAAGGTTACTTCGATTTGTGGAATACCGCGAGGCGCTGCAGGAATGTCTGTCAATTGGAAACGGCCAAGCGTCTTGTTGTCCGCTGCCATTGGACGTTCCCCTTGAAGGACATGGATATCAACCGCTGGTTGGTTATCCGCTGCCGTTGAGAAGACTTGTGATTTAGACGTTGGGATGGTTGTGTTACGATCGATAAGTTTAGTAAAGACACCACCCATGGTTTCGATACCGAGTGACAATGGCGTTACATCTAGAAGGACAACGTCTTTGACATCACCTGTGATGACACCACCTTGGATAGCCGCCCCCATGGCAACCACTTCGTCAGGGTTAACGGATTTGTTTGGCTCTTTGCCTGTTTCAGCTTTAACGGCTTCAACAACAGCAGGGATACGGGTTGACCCACCGACAAGGATAACTTCGTCGATTTCTGACAAGGAAAGACCAGCATCAGAAAGGGCTTGACGAACAGGTGTCTTCGTCCGTTCGACAAGGTCACGCGTTAAGTCGTCGAATTTAGCACGAGAGAGTGTCAGATCCAAGTGGAGCGGTCCAGCGTCACCTGCTGTGATAAATGGCAAGCTGATTTGCGTTGAGGTCACCCCTGAAAGGTCTTTTTTCGCTTTTTCAGCTGCGTCTTTCAAGCGTTGCATCGCCATCTTGTCTTTGCTGAGGTCAATGCCGTTTTCTTTCTTGAATTCAGCCACCAAGTAGTCCATGATTTTTTCGTCAAAATCATCCCCACCAAGTTTGTTGTCACCAGCAGTTGCTAAGACATCAAAGACACCGTCACCAAGTTCAAGGATTGACACGTCAAAGGTACCACCACCAAGGTCGAAGACCAAGATTTTTTCGTCCTTGTCTTGCTTGTCAAGACCGTAAGCGAGAGCTGCTGCAGTTGGTTCGTTAACAATACGTTCTACTTCAAGACCTGCAATCTTACCTGCGTCTTTTGTCGCTTGACGTTGGGCATCGTTGAAGTAAGCTGGGACTGTGATAACAGCTTTGGTTACTTTTTCACCAAGGTATTCTTCAGCATAACCTTTAAGGTATTGAAGAATCATTGCTGAGATTTCTTGTGGTGTGTAAGTTTTGCCGTTAGCTTCTACTTTTTCAGACGTTCCCATTTTTGATTTGATAGACAAAATGGTATCTGGGTTTGTTACCGCTTGGCGTTTAGCCGCGTCACCCACGATGATTTCACCATTTTTGAAGGAAACGACAGATGGTGTTGTGCGGTTTCCTTCTGGGTTGGCGATGATTTTGCTTTCAGTTCCTTCAAGAACTGCAACTGCTGAGTTGGTTGTACCTAAGTCAATACCGATAATTTTAGACATGTGTGTTACCTCTTGTTTTTTATTTCTTTTATTTTTATGGTTCTCTTAGGTGGCAGGGACGGAAGCGACCGCCTAAGGCGTTCCATTCCTAACTCTTGAGCCTAAGGTCTCAAGAGTTCCCTCGTGAGCTAAGCTAACGCTTATCTCACTCTGGCCACGGCGTGAACCATGGGTCTAGCTCGCTCTCGCTCGCTAAATCATTGACAATTTCATATAGTTTACCGTCATTTCGGACGAATGCTTATAGGCTCAATCTCATGAAGACATAACCATCTTCAATGACATCTGATGCTTTGAAACCTAGACTCTCCCAAAAGCTGTAAGCCTTGTGATTGTCTGGTTGGACAGGGAGCGAGACTTGTTTAGCCTCATAATGAGTTTTCAAATAAGCAAGACAAACTTGAGCAGCCTGCTTACCTAGCCCCCGACCTTGATGGGCCTTGTCAATCAAGAAATTGGTGATTTGGTAATGCTCCTCTCCAACATAAAAGGAAACGAAGCCAATCAACTCAGCTTCCTGATAAATAGCCCACGGTCGAAAGTTCTGATTCAACCAAGCTTCCGCCAAGGAAAAGACGACAGGGTCAACGTAATCTTCTGATAAGGCGGGGTCTAAGTTCAAACAATCAAAGAAGTTATCTTCTCCAATCTCTCGTAAAGATAGCATGAGTTATGCACCACCTTTTCATCGTTTACCGTCATTTAAGACAAAATTATTGGGACGACGAGAACTTGCCAGGACCCTAGGCAAGCCGCCATAGCGGTTGCCGTCTGGTGATAAAGTTCTTTAAATCAAATCTTGACCACCTGGGCTAGGGATATTTTTCCGATGCAAATCTAGGCAAAGCCTTGTGGCTTGTACTGACGGTACAGCGAAAGGCTTTAACGACGAGTTGCGAGTGAAAAATAGGCCTAGTTATACACCACCACCATGGCTGGTCTTAATAAGCGCTCATGGAGTTGGTAGCCTTTTTGAAGGACTTGGGCGATGGTATCTGCTGGATTGTCGTCGTCTGCAGGAATACTTTGAACAGCCATGTGGTAATTCGGGTCAAAGCTCTCCATTGAGACTTCGGTGACCCCTTCTTCCTTCAACGCTTGAAGCAAGCTATCTTGGACCATTTCCAGGCCTTTTTTGACATCTTCGGTCAAGCCTTCGACTGCCAGCGCTCGTTCAAGATTGTCTAGACTTGGCAGAATAGCCTTAGCTAAGTCCTGCGAACGATAACGTTGTAGGGTTTGACGCTCTTCATTTGCTCGGCGCTGAATGTTTTGCATCTCAGCGTGGGCACGCAGGTACTTGTTTTCAAAGTCTTCTGCTCGCTCATTGGCCAAGTCGAGTTCTGATTTTTCAGGTTCAGCAGCTTCAGCTGTTTCAGGAATGGCCTCCTCTGCTACTGCCTCTTCCAAGACCTCTTCTTGGTCTGCCAAAATTTCTTCTGGCTCTTTATTTTCTTCTTTTTTCTTAGACACCTTGGCCTCCTTTTTAATTCACTTCGTAGTGATTACTACTCATATATCTGTAAAAGTCTGTCAATTTCATAGCCAACACCTGATTGACCAAATTAACCTGATTGACCATACGCTTATAGTCCAAGCTAATCGGTCCAATTAAGGTCAAAATTCCGTAACCCCGATAGGGCACCAAGAATTTCTGACTGATGACCGTTAACTGCGACAGATTTGAGGAGTGGCTATCAGCCACCTTAACCACCTGCATTTGCTCCTCGCCTAAACTCTCACGAATCTCTCTTGCCACCATCTGGGGTCTATCCAGGAATTGGTAGGCATCAAGATTAGCAAAATCCAAGAGCCTGACCTTGCCTGATACCAGCACTTTTTCGGAAAAAATATCCTTGAAAAGGTGTTCAAACAGGTCAATGACATTGTCTGTCGTGGTAAAGTAGCGCTGAACAATCTGTGGAATTTCCGTCCGCAAGCGGTAATGAATATCCAGAACTGTTTTTCCAATAAAACGCTCATGCACCAATTGACGAATAGTTGCCAAATCACTGGGCAGAAAGTTTTTAGGGATAGCGAACTGGCTGGTCAGAGTTGAGGACTCATCAAGTGTAAAGACCGCAAGGCCTGTATGGTTGGAGGTCGTCACTAATTCAAAACCGGTCAGTTTTTGGCGACTGGCTTCCACATCAAGCGCTAGCGCAGTGTAGCCAGTCAATTCAGCTAAGATGTCCGCTGCTCTTTGCAACAAGTCTTCAATTTTGAAGAAATTGTCATCAAAGGCTTTGAGCACCTGGTAGACATCATGCTCAGCCACCTGAGTCAGGGTCAGCGAATTTTTCACAAAATACTGAAAGCCTAACACACTAGGCATACGACCGCTAGAGGTGTGAGCCTTTTCCAGCAAGCCCATCTTCTCCAGCGTAGACATGTCGTTGCGAATCGTGGCACTGGAGGAATTGATCCGCTCTTGCAAGGCTTTAGAGCCAACTGGCTCGTGCGTTTGCGTAAAGATGTCAACGATCAAATCAAGGATCGCCTTTTGACGATCTGTAATCAAAACCTCACCTCCTCAATTTTAGCACTCTAATACCTCGAGTGCTAATTGATGATTTCATTATACCCCTTTTTGGCACAAAGTCAAGAGGAAAACTCAAAAAATTAGCACTCTTTTTATAAGAGTGCTAAAAATCAGTCTGGGGACCTAGTCTTTTTTCTTTTTGAAAAGAAATACCACTAGAGCAACAATCATCACCAGTTGCACCAGAGCCAAACCATTGATGGCCCAACCTGCAAAACTGGTGGTTTTGAAATCAACACGAGGCCCAACAAAGAGGGCTAAAGTAATCACATTTAATGAGAGGGCTGGTAGCACCTTAGGTGTCCAATTCTTCAACTTCCTTACTCCTTTAACTCTTTACGCAATTGGTAAAAACGATAGAACAAATAGATGGTCACCGGAACGGCAATCGTCGCTACTCCTAATACAAAATCTGGTTTCTTAAACACCCATCCATAGCCGAAGGCCATCAGGTAAAAGAATGATAATAGTAAAAAGCGGCGCCTGAAAATCTGCTCAATCATATCTAACTTACTAGCCTTATCACTGAAAATGTCTATGTCTCCATCCTCAGCATCAGACTTGCGAAAAGTATGAAAACCATTGCAAACTGCAACGTATTCCCAACCGTAATCCTGATAAAGTTGGTGATAACTTTCCTGATCGGACAGGTTATTACGCTTGAAATCAATTTTATAGACCACATCTGCTGGTTTACAAGCTTCGAAACAATAAAGCAATCTTCCTTGAACACCGGTAAATTTCCAGCCTTTATGATGCATTTCCGATAGATAGATTTCCTCTTTTTCAAAATCAGTCAGCAGAAATAGTTTGAATTCTTTTTTTATTTTCATAAGATTTCTCCCTTACTATTTTTATACAACCGTTCAATCCGTGCTAGCTCAATTGCTAAGACTTCTTTTCCCAAGTCTGTAATCCGGTAGAGCTTACGTTTCTCGACTTCCGTCACAAAGGCAATCAAGCCATCCTTCTCCATCTTGGAGAGAGTTCCGTACATGGTTCCTGGACTAATGACCACCTGACCAGCTGTCAGCTCCTTAGTTCGCTGGGTAATCTCGTAGCCATGCCGTTCCTCCTGCAAGGCAAAGAGAATATAAAAAGCAGATTCCGTCATGGGAATATAGACTCGCTTAATTTTTTCTTCCATTATGTGCACCTCATATATAGAGTTTCGATGTATCGTTCCTCGATATATAAAAGTATATCACACTGCGATATAGTCTGTCAAAAAAAAGCTAGAAATCTCTAGCTTTTTTCATTGATTAATCCTAGTTTTTTCATATCTTCTTCCCATTCTAGGCCGATGTTGTTGAAAAGCAAATCCTCTGATAAAAGGTGCGCAAGGGTACGGGCTGATTTATAATTTTCCTTAGCTTTTTCAAGGTCATTGTCTAAAAAAAGATTGATTTTCCATCTTGTCATGTATAAGAAGGTTTTGTCATTATAATCCTTCAAACTATCCATAATCTCCTCTAAAACCTGATGTAGCTGATAAAGTAAATGATACTCTTCGTAATGGCAAAGAACTCCAATACTGGTAATCACGATATTCTGAATCAAGTGCAAGCCTTCAACAGTTGTATTAGACCGTTGTTGGATAATACGGCTTAACAAAGTCACAAACTCTTCCTTATTAAATTCCCCAAAAGCAAGCGTCATCTGCCTTAAAAAAAGAATATCGATATCATTGAGGTCCAATTGAGACTTGGCAAGACTACTTTCCAGATACTCATCCACTAGCCCTTGGTCAAATTCAGGACTCTGAGAAGCTGAAATATCTAATAAAGCGTGTTCTATTTGAACTGCCAACTGTTCCTCCTCAGGTAAGTTATCATAATAACATTCGTAAATCTCATCTAAAATAGCTTCACGCTTTTCTATTCGTTCCTCGTTCCCATAATGGTGGATTTGCTTTATCTGATATTTTAAATCTAAGTACCTTTGCGGCAACTCCAAACTTTCCTTATCAACTAAGATATCTAAGGATACTTCTAATTGCTGAGCAATGTAATGGGCAGTTGCAATACTAGGCAATGAGACTCCCTTTTCAATCCGTTGCAATTGACGGGTTGTCAAGATTTCCTCATCTTGACAAAGCGCTTGACGGCTCATTCCCTTACTTTCTCGGATATTCTGGATCTGTTGCCCTAATGATACCTTATCAATCATATCCCCATTTAACCCCTGTTTGCTTAAATTTATATATCAGATATTATATACTATTACAATCATTTTTGAAAGATTCTGACATTCGTTTTTTAAAATATATCAAATAAATTGATTCCGCTCCAAAAGCATAAACTTCTGTATCCATAGCTATTCTCTCAGTACCCCATATCAATATGGAGCCCCTAGTCATGATTCTTAAATGATAAGGGGTTCTAAAGTTAGAATCCAATATAAAAACTACCTTATGAGCTTTTCATACACATAACCAAATCCTGTTGCAAAATGCCTTTAATATCGTTCCTTTTTTACAAAAAACACCGATAACTATGATAGTACTTTCATCACAGTCATCGGTATTGGTAAAGTATCTATTTAAAACAAACTCTAATGAGTCAATGCTTTTTCAACTAATAAGAATAACACCGAAAAGATTAATAGGTTAATAACATTAATACCTGACTACAATTAACAGTTATCACTGCCTATCCTTTGATAGAAACTAGACTCCCTTCATTATAGTTCCTTGCCGGAAACACCTGTTGCCCCTGAGCTACGATTTTTGCCATCCCTATCATCTTTCCATCAACGTAAACGCGACAGACTCTATCCTTATTACTCCTGTTCTCCACTTGAATATAGGTAACAATCTCCTCTTCCTCATAAAAACTAGCTTCAATCATATATATCCTTATTCATATCTCAGAGATTCAACTGGATCGAGCTTGCTGATTTTACGAGTGGGGAAGTAAGCTGCTATAAATCCCATCATGGTCGCAAGCGCAATCATGATAATGACTGATTGCCAATTGAGAGCAAAGACTTTACTAATATTTGGAAATTGTTGACGAACAATAATATTGGCCAGACCTCCAATCCCAAGGGCTACAAGAAAGGCAATGATAAGAGAGGCAAAGGTAATAATCATGGATTCATAAACAAAGATGGCTTTAACGTCTTTATTAAGGTAGCCTACCGCCTTCATGACCCCAATTTCTTTAGAACGTTGCATGATATTGATATAGATAATAACGCCAATCATGACCATGGATACAACAATCGCTTGGGACGAGAGGACAATTAAAAGCCCCTGGATAACCCTGATAAAATTAATAATAATATCGAGGACTTCCTGTTGTGACAGAACCATATATTTTTGATGTTCCTTAAGCCTTTCCGTAATTGTAGCCGTTTTATCTGGATTATTTAATTCTAAAATGAGATAAGGCCTATTTTTTGAAAAACCATTGGCTTCCAAAATACTATTCAACTGCTGAGGTGCCATGTAGCTATTGCTATCATCAAACTCATCCGTTACAACACGGACAATTTTCGTTTGGATACTAGCAACCTGGCTTCCTTCTATCGTATTTTCAACAATCTCTACTTCTAATTCTTTACCAAGGATAGTCTTCTCAGTGTAATTTGTCTGATTAACTCTATTAAAATCATCTACAAAGGTAATTGGGACCGTCAATCCCTGCTCAGAAGAGTCCTGATATGCTTTTCCTGACAAGATGCTATCTTTTGTATTGGCAGAAACAGAAATACTGGTATCTTCATAAAGACTAACAACTTGTGCATAGTTTGGTAAAGTTGTACTTAAATCCAAATTCTTCCCATCAATACTAACCTTCTGCATCATGGTTGAAAAGGGGCTTTCTAAATACTTAATTTCACCTTTTCCGACAATCTCAGTAATAGTATCAATATCCGTCTGATTGAGGACACTTGAACTGGCTACTTTACTATTAAGCGAAATCTGGATTTGAGCTGGTAAGTTGCCATTATCTGTTTCCTCATTGATCATATCAACAATGGCATTTCCTAAACCAAAGGAAATCAAAATCCCAATAAAACCGATCGCCGTTGCCATAGCAATCATTAGGTTACGCCAACGCCTTTCCATAAAATTAGATAAGGATAGCTTATATTTACTTCTAAAAGATAATTTATTTCGATTAACAGTTGATTTCTTCAAGGACTTCACCGTCTTTCATTTTAATAATCACATCGGCATAATGTGCCACTTCAGGATTATGAGTAACAATAATAATTGTCTTGCCTGAGTCTGCCAATTGTTTAAAAATATCTAGCACAACTTTTTGAGAATGGGAGTCTAAGGCACCAGTTGGCTCATCTGCTACAATCAATTCGGGATAGTTCACCAAAGCGCGCGCAATGGCTACCCGTTGGCGCTGTCCACCAGAAAGCTGTTTGACATTCTTGTTTTTAAATTCTGACATACTTAACTTATCCAGCTGCTCCTCGGCAATGCGATTCATCTCCTTATCAGATAGACCTTTGAGATAGAGAGGAATCTTAACATTATCTAAGACTGTTTGGTGTGAAATAAGATTAAAATTCTGGAATACAAAACCGATATGTTCTTTTCTAAAAAGAGTCAACTCTTCTTGAGAGTAGTTACTCAGAGATTCCCCCTTAAAGACAACATCCCCTTCATATTCACGGTCCAGCCCACTGATAATATTGAGTAAACTAGTTTTCCCACAGCCCGAGGGGCCATAGATGGCAATAATTTTGTTTTGTTCAAGCTGTAGATTGACCCCTTGCAAGGCCCTCTCCCAATCGGTTGAAGAGATTTGATAATGCTTGCTAACATTTTTAATTTCAAGAAAAGTCATACGAACTCCTTTGTTTTCTAGCTAAATCTAGTTTACTCTATTTTGCGGATAAGCGTTAGGACATGGATGTCCATACTAAAAGCGTTTCAATTGAGGTCTCTCCAAAAAGTCAGACAAACTATTAAAAAACATGGATTGAGTTCTATATAATAATATTTAATCCTTTTAATTGTTGCATCAAAATCCAATTGATGATAGCTTCTTTCAATCGATTGAGACCCTTAAAAATCTGCTTAGAACTAAAATATCTTGGTGTTCATCTAAAAGTCGACGAAGGAGAATCCCCCTAAACAAACAGCTTTAGACCCTGTTTATAGCCATTCGTTAATGACATTTGTTCAAAAAACACTTCAGATGTTGTTCTGAGATGATGGTAATTAGGTATATGCAACTTTATTTTTATAATTTCCCTCGTAAAAATACCTATTTTGAGAAAAACCAAAAAAATGAGCTTGGGGCAAGAGTGTCTCAAGCTTCTCTTTTTGATAGTAGTAACAGATTGACGCAGTGGTTGATTGGAAGCCCTAAACCCTTGCTACGCAATTGTTAGAGGCCATCCTAATCAACTGTGCGGAGGTGGGACAACGAAGTCAATTTCTTCGAAATCATGCCTTCTGTCCCACTCTCAAAAATCAGTCTGAAGGCTGATGCCACTGTTTCAATACCTTTCCTCTAAAGCAGTTATCCTCTCAACCCCTGACTCAATTCTGCGATATCGCTAGGTCTGGTTCGGCAGCAGCCGCCCACAATTTTGGCGCCCTGTGCCTGCCAAACTCTAGTATTTTCCAAGAGGCTGTGGCTGTGGTCTGCATCTTCTGACCAGGTCTGGGTAGCCCCATCATAGACCTCTCCTGAGTTTGGATAGGTCACTAAAGGCTTGTCAGTCTCCTTGCGCAAGACTCTCAAAGCCTTGCTGACCACCCTAGGCGCACTGCAGTTAATCCCAACGGCTAGGATTTGGCTAGACCCCTCCACCAAAGCTCCAATACTCTTTAAGACTGTCCCATCTGGTAGAGCCTCACCATTTGGTGAGGTCACACTGAGATAAGCTTCGACCGTTGGAAATTCCTCTCTGAGCAATTCTGCTAGAGCTTGGACTTCACTCCCATTTGGCACCGTCTCCAAAATCAAGAAATCCACACCCTCTTCTAATAAGATAGCTATGCGAGGACGGTGAAAGGCTTTAAGAGCCTCCACAGTAATCTCACCATAATCCCCACTGTACTCTGACCCATCTGCTAGATAGGCAGCGTAAGGCCCGATATCTCCTCCGATTAGTGGATAAGGGCGCTTGTTTTTTTCCTCTTCCGATAATTTTGCCCAAACCTTGTCCCGCGCAGCTTTAGCCAAGGCTACTGTCAAGCGTAAGACTTTCTCGGCTTCTGCATCAGAAAGACCTGCCTCGATAAGACCTGGCAAAGTCGCCTGGTAGGTCGATGTCGTCAAGATATCCGCCCCTGCTTCGAGGTAAGTCTCATGCAGGTCTTGGATAACCTCCGGTTTTTCAACCAAGTATTTGGCAGACCAGAGTTTACCTGACACATCATAGCCTCGGTATTCCAGTTCTGTTCCCAAAGCCCCGTCTAAAATGAGGACTGCTCTAGTGGCTAAAAGTTCTTTTAATTGTCCCATAAGCGCCTCCTACCATTTTTTAAAGCGTAGATAGTGATAAACATAGCACAAAATCATGAACGGTACCCCAAAATAGAGACCTGCTCGCTGAGACGGATCCCAGGCGATTCCGACGATGGAAACCAAGAGCAAAATGACAGTTATCCATGGCAATACTGGTGTGAACGGTGCCTTATAATCGAGTTCGTCCTCGGTATGATTTTTGAGAAACGCTTTCCTAAATCCAATCTGAGCTAGGGGAATCGCTAGCCAGGCGATGACCACCGCAAAGCCTGCGATGGATACTAGGGCTAGGAAAATGGTGTCTTCAAAATAGACGCTGGCAACCAAGGCAATCACGACACCGACCATTGATAAAATCATGGCCCGCATAGGAACACCATATCTGTTAATTTTCACCACACTCTTACTAATCATACCTTCATTAGCTAAGGACCAGAGCATCCGGCTAGACGCGTATAGACCTGAAGTTGACGCTGACAAGATGGCCGTCAAGATAACAAAGTTCATGATGTCTGCCGCATAAGGAATCCCGATTTTATCAAGAACTGTGACAAAGGGGGCCTCTGTGACGCCAGCCGCCTCCATCGGAAGAAGTGAGGCTAAGACCACCATGGTCAAGACAAAGAAGGCCACCAGAAGGCCGATAGTTGATTTGATGGCTTTGGGCACTTCGACCTTAGGGTTATCCGTCTCCCCAGCTGCAATCCCAATCATCTCGACTCCTGAAAAAGCATAGTTGACCGCAAGCATGACCGATATGACACCAATGATCCCATTTGGCAGAAAGCCGTTAGCCGTAATATTGGCAAAAAGCGGTGCAGAAGAAGCTCCCTCAAATGGAAGGATACCAAAAATAGCCAAACCACCAAGAACGATAAAAATAATGATGGCGTAAAACTTAATGCTGGAGAAATAATCCTCAGCTTTAGCAAACCATCCCACACTGAGCATATTGAGGCCAAAGACTAACATCGCATAAAGCGTCGCAAAAAACCAAATCGGCACACTTGGAAACCAGCGAAGGGTCAACTGTGCTGCTCCGATAAATTGCGACGCCAAGGCAACCACCCAACAAAGCCAGTACATCCAAGCCACCATAAAGCCCGTTCCTGGGCTGATAAATTTAGTAGCATAAGTATGAAAGGACCCTGTTACAGGCATGGCTACCGAAAGTTCACCCAGTGAAAACATGACTAAATACACCATGATCCCACCAAATAGGTAAGAAAAGATAGCTCCAAACGGTCCAGCTTGAGCGATGGTGTAACCCGAGCTCAAGAACAAACCTGTCCCAATAACCCCACCAATCGAGAGCATCTGCAAGTGACGACTAGTCATCTCGCGCTTAAACTGCCCTTCGTTTTCAAAATTATGATTGTCCATAACTCCCCCTAAAAAATAGAATATCTTATGATACCATAATTTTAAGAGCTTGGATAATAGGTTTTTCCTATGATGGTACCCATTACTTTTTTATATGAAAAAGAGAGCCACAGGGCTCTCTTTAGATGTGTTCTAGTGCTGCCAACAATGCAGTTCACTCCGTGATCTCCGTCATTTCTGGAGTAGTTTCATCCATTTGTTCTTCGGCATCACTAACATCTGCCTCATCCGTCACTGCACTGCTAGATGGACGGGTTCCCAAAACAGTCCCTGTGGCATTAGCGATACGGGTTAAGAAAGTTTCTAGAGACATGTCATAATCTGTCATATAGCGGGCCGCCTCCACACCGACATAGCGGAAATGCCAATCCTCTGCCGCAACCCCAGTCTGGGCCTGATAGCTTTCCTTATAGCGTAAAACAAAACCGTAATCAGGAGCCATCGCTGCTAATTGTGCTGTAATAGCTGGATCCATGAGATTCACATAATCTACCGTTGACATATCAATCGCTAAACCTGTCATGTGTTCGCTGGTGCCTGGCGCTTGGAAATAGGCATCCACAAAGGGAATGGCTCCCTCCCGTGTGATTCCTTGTGCTTCCATTTCTTGAGCAATGAAGGTTTCATAAAGACCCGATTGGTCTGCTAGACTGCGATAGCCTAAAATGAGATGCACGCTTGGATCAACCGTCTGAGCTGCCGCTAAGAAATTAGCGGTGGCTTCTGCGATTCGGCTATCCACCAGAACACCCGATACCTCTCTAAGTTCAGGATTCATTTCCTCTGCCACATAGTTCGGTCCAACTAAGACTAAATCCCAGCTGTCGAGAGACAGATCAGGCAAATCTTGAGCGGATTGTAAAGAGGTCAGCAATTTTGTATCCGTCGTCGCCTGAGCCAATGGTTCTTTTGCTCGACTCAATTGCGGGTTGCTAAACTCTTGTACAAAAATAATCCCAATAAAGAGAGCCAACAACATCAGAAGTCCAGCAAAAATCGTAAACAGGCTAATCGGTTTATCAGTTGTGTCTGATTCTGTTAGCGCAGTCTGATCTTCCTCTTCTGTCACTTCATCCTCGCTAACAGTGTCCTCTAGAACAGGTTCTAGCATATCAAACTCTTCCATCAAGCACCTCTGCCCCATGAGCACGATAGGACATATCGCCTACGATATCGACTGTAAACTGTCCATTTTCGTAAGTCAGAACGGTCACAGAACCATTATCAATGCTTTGTTTAGGGATTTCAGGATTGATAAGGTAAACCAAGGTACTGATGGTCATACCATGACAAACCACGAGAGCATTCCCTCCACCTTGGGCTTCAATTTTTTGAGCAATATCTGTAAATCCAGAAGTAATGCGCTCTTTGATCACATCCCAAGGTTGCGCCCAGCCTGCCGTATCAGCTTCCATAATGCCATTAGCCATCTCTTCATAGGTCAAATTACGAAATTCAGTTTCAGTCCCATAAATCCGTGGCAGAACTCCCATGAACAGCTCAGCATCATAGCCACCATCCAAACTACCAAAACACCACTCACGGATCCGTTTGTCCCGAGTATAAGGAATATCGGTCTGGCCAATCTCATTGAGCAAGATTTCCATAGTCTGAATCGTCCGTCCTGAATCGCTGGAAAAAGCTTCATTAAAAGTCAGGTCAAACTGTTTCAAACCTACTCCCAATTCTTTGATACCACGCTCACCAACCACTGTCAAAGGGGTATCACTCCACCCTTGCGCTCGGCCAATGGTATTAAACATGGTTTTCCCGTGACGGGCAATATATAAGGTTGTCTTTGTCATGTCTCTCTCCTTATCTTACTACTTGTTCTATTATACCACAAAAGGGAGACTCCTGTTTTGATTTCAAGCCTTTCGATTGATTTGAAAGTGGTCCTCCGTCCATTTCAGAACAGCCAAGCCCATCTCTTCAGCTGTCAGATTGTCTACGGTTAGAGTATCGACAGTTAGCTGACTCATCAGCCATTCTTTTTTATAAGGAAGCAGCTTATTCGTATAATGGTCGAAAAAGCTCCGCTTCCTCGTCACATCTCCAGTCTTTCTGGCAAGAAGGGTTTCAGGCATGGCGTCTAAATAGAGGACCCGTTCCGGGTAACAAGCTTTTAAGGCTGCTAGCTCTGGTGCCAAAGCCTGCTCGATATCCCAATCCTTACCAATAGATTTCGGGTAATGCAGGGTGTAAAAAGCAATCTCCTCTGCGCCCCAATCAATGAGATGATAGGGATAATCCTGTAGGCGGCGAAAACGTTCGATCTCATGAGCAATCCAATACCGTTGAATCTCAAGGTAGTCCTCATAAACTGTTTTATCCAATTGCTGACGATTCAACTGCTCAATTACTTCACGATTATCCTCAGCAACAGCTCGAATGGTTGATGAGTGGTCTTGAATAAACTGGATGATAGACGTTTTTCCAACAGCCATTCCTCCCTGTAACCCAAGTAACATCCTATCTCCTTTCTTGGACAAAAAAGGCTTAAAATAGATGCAAAAACATCTACTCTAAACCGTTAGTCTTAATTTTTGAAACTGTGAATTGGTGCAGGAATTTGCCCCCCACGATTGATAAAGTCCGCAGAGGAGGCTCCGTTGACCCGCATGACGGGAGCTGTTCCTAAAAGACCCCCAAATTCAATCATGTCGCCTTCTTTTCCTTTTGGAATAATGCGGACAGCTGTTGTTTTTTGATTGATAACGCCGATAGCTGCTTCATCAGCAATCATAGCTGCAATGGTCTCGTAAGGTGTGTCTTCTGGAATCGCAATCATGTCCAATCCCACCGAACAAATGGCTGTCATAGCTTCTAATTTTTCCAGATTGAGAGAGCCTGCCTGAACAGCAGCAATCATGCCCTCGTCTTCTGAAACCGGAATAAAGGCACCTGAGAGGCCACCGACCTGGTTACAAGCCATAACGCCGCCTTTTTTAACAGCATCGTTTAAAAGAGCTAGAGCCGCTGTTGTGCCGTGGGTGCCGACCATCTCAAGCCCCATTTCCTCAAGAACACGAGCAACTGAGTCCCCAACTGCCGGTGTTGGCGCTAGTGACAGGTCCACAATTCCAAACTTAACCCCGAGGCGCTCACTGGCCATAGTACCGACCAGTTGACCGATGCGGGTAATCTTGAAGGCAGTCTTTTTAACAGTCTCAGCGACCACATCAAAGCTCTCGCCCTTGACTTTTTCAAGAGCCCGCTTGACAACACCTGGACCTGACACCCCGACATTGATGACCACATCCGTCTCGCCAACACCGTGAAAGGCACCAGCCATGAAGGGATTGTCTTCTACGGCATTGGCAAAAACAACTAACTTAGCCGCTCCCATATCTGAGGCTTCCGCCGTTTCCTTGATGATACGGCCCATATCACGGACCGCTGTCATGTTAATACCTGTTTTGGTGGAGCCAATATTGACCGAGGCGCAGACCTTGTCCGTCTCTGCCAGGGCTTGAGGAATGGAGTTGATGAGGATTTCATCGCCCTTGTGATAGCCTTTTTGCACCAGGGCTGAAAACCCACCGATAAAGTCGACACCGATGGTTTTAGCCGCTCGGTCCAGAGCCTTGGCAAGCGGCAGGTAATCCGTCGCATCCGTCGCCGCGCCAATAATAGCAATCGGGGTCACCGACACCCGCTTGTTGACGATGGGAATACCCAATTCTGCTGCAATGGCATCGCCGACAGAGACCAGATTGGCTGCTTTGGTCGTGATTTTTTGGTAAATTTTCTCAGCAGCCTTGTCAATATCTGCATCAATACAATCCAAGAGGGAAATCCCCATGGTGATGGTCCGTATATCAAAGTGTTGCTCCTCGATCATAGCGATCGTTTCTGTGACTTGTCTAATATCCATGATCGGCTCCTTACAAATTGTGCATGGCGTCAAAAATAGCAGTGCTTTGAATATTGATTTTGACATTGAGCTCTTGACCAAAAGCCTCTAAATCTTGACGAACAGCTGTAAAATCAACCTTTTCATCCGTCGACACCATAGCCATCATGGTAAAATAACCATCTAATACGGTTTGTGATATATCATCAATATTAATGTTAAGCATGGCTAGCTTATTCGCTACCCCCGCTACAATACCTGTATGATCTTTACCAACAACTGTTACAATCGCCTTCATGCCTGACCTCCTGTGACCAAATCTATTTTTCCTTATTTTAGAGGAAAAAAAATTCTTTTGCAAGTTAAAGCAGGGAAGCGTTCTGTTTTTCGGAACAATTGACTTTCTTTAAAAAGAATCTTAGGCAACCAAAAACACTCGACCAAAATCGAGTGTCGTTTTTCTTAAAATAACTTGCGAGACCGTTGTCCATAGGCCGTCACGTCAATACCACGGGCTTGGGCCCAGTGCTGGGCACTGGCTGGTAAGACCAGATCTGTCTGGCGCAATTCAGCGATTCTTTTAGCACCTAAGATGGTCATAGTGCTTTAGAAAGCGTGTTCCTACACCAACTGATCTAAGAAACTTTCTCCAATCATAGCCTTCTCAACACCGAAGTTTTCTGCAATCGTTGCTGAAATATCCGAAAAGTGGCCTTGTGGAATGACCCCACTCCCTTTCAAGGATTTTCCATAGATGAGAAGTGGAATGTACTCACGGGTATGGTCCGTTCCAGCGTAGGTTGGGTCATTGCCATGGTCTGCTGTAATCATGAGAAGATCATTGTCTCCGAGGTTTGCTATGATGTCTGGCAGTTGGCTATCAAACTCATGCAAACAATCACGGTAACCCTGCGGATTGCGGCGGTGACCGTAAAGGGCATCAAAGTCAACCAAGTTTGTGAATGAAAAGCCCTTCTTGAATTCTGGTAATTGGAGGGTTTTGATTAAGGTTTCAACCCCATGAGCATTATTTTTGTTGTGTCCCATATCATGGTTAACACCAGAGCCATTGAAAATATCATTGATTTTACCAACTGAATACACGTCAATGCCGGCTTGGTCCAGCTTGTTCATGACCGTGTCTTGGAACGGTGACACCGCGTAATCATGACGGTTAGCGGTACGGGTAAAGTTACCCGGCGTTCCCACATAAGGGCGGGCAATGATCCGACCCAGAAGCGCTGGACGTTCTAGGGTAATGGAGCGGGCATATTCACAAATACGATAGAGTTCCTCAAGCGGAATGATGTCTTCATGGGCTGCGATTTGAAGGACTGGATCCGCTGAGGTGTAGATAATCAGCTCGCCTGTCTCCATCTGACGCGGACCAAAGTCATCGATAACAGCTGTTCCTGAGTAAGGCTTGTTGGCTTCACGAATAACTTTACGGCCTGAAAAGTCCTCAATCTTGGTTAAGATTTCTTCAGGAAATCCATCCCAGAAGGTATCAAATGGTTCTGTGATATTGAGCCCCATAATTTCCCAGTGTCCCGTCATAGTGTCCTTGCCGAGAGAGACTTCTTCTAATTTCGTCACATAGCCTGTCGGATGCTCAACCGCTGGAACGGTTTTCAATGGTGTTTCCCGTGGGATATTTCCCAGACCAATCTTAGCCATATTGGGCACATCAAGACCAACTGTTTTTGAAATGTGACCAAGAGTATCTGAAGCCCCATCAGGCACACCAGCGTTGACGAAATTGTTGGCATCTGGTGCAGCACCAATGCCCACAGAGTCTAAAACAACTAAATGAATACGATCAAATTGCGACATTGTTTCTCCTTTCATGGATGGAAAGAAGCCGGAACATCGTGTACACAGCTTCTTCTCATTCTTATATGTCTTAAAAATCAAACGGCTAACTGACGACTTCAGCACATCTTTCCAAAGTCTTGGTCAAAAATGAATGAAACCATCCTCGCACCACTATCCGACAATAGAGCCTTAATAAGAGCCTTCTTCCACCTTTTGATGTTTAACGATTTTTATAATACGACTGGTTCCTAAACGTGATGCGCCTAGCGAGATAAATTTTTCGGCATCCTCTAAAGAAGAAATCCCACCAGCTGCTTTAATCTGAACATCTTTACCAACATGTTCTGCCATTAAAGCAACGTCTTCAAAGGTTGCACCAGCTGTTGAAAAACCTGTAGATGTTTTAATAAAATCTGCGCCAGAACGCGTCACTACACCACAAAGTTCAATCAACTCTTCTTTGGTTAATTGACAGGTTTCGACAATGACCTTCAAAATAAGACTGCCACAGGCCGCCTTAATCTGCCGAATTTCGTCTTCAACGGCCGCATAATCTCCGTTTTTAACATCGGTCAAGTTAATAACCATGTCAATTTCAGCAGCACCGTTTTTGATAGCATCTTGGCATTCAAATACCTTGGTTGCTGTCGTACTGTAACCATTAGGAAATCCAATAACAGTGCAAATCGCTAGTTTCCCTGAAACATAGTCCGCTGCCTTCTTAACATAAGAAGCAGGAATACAAGCAGATGCTGTATGGTATGCCATAGCATCATCCAAGATGAGCCTTATGTCCTCCCACGACGCTGTTGTCGTTAATAATGTATGGTCTACTTTATTTAATATCTCTTTCATTTCCATCATATCATCTCCTTATTTTTTAACTTAAAATAGTGTCACAATGCCCACGATAAAGGCGCTCAATAAACTGACGGCAATCCCCCCAATCATCGAACGAAAGACCAATCGTGCTAAGGTGCCACGTTTTTCTGGGCAGAGTACTGCAATCCCAGAAACACAGATTCCCAAACTAGATAGATTAGCAAAGCCACACAATGAAATTGTTGCGACTAAAGCTGTACGGTAATCTAAAGACTGAATTAAATTTCCTAACTGTTGAAAAGAGACAAATTCATTTAAAATGAGTTTGCTACCAAGCAGATTCCCTTCCAAGAGAATGTTTTGACGATCAAATCCCATCAAGAAGCCGAATGGCGCAAAAATATAGGAAAAGATCTGTTCTAAACGAATACCAAAAGCACTTAGCAATAGATTTATGAGAGAAACCAGGCCAACAAAGGCAATGAGACTAGCTCCGATTGAAAAGGCCATTTGAGCTCCCGTACTAGCTCCCTCAGCAACCGCATCAATAACATTAGCGTTATTGCCTTTATTATCCATTTTTATGTCGTCAATTTTTTGAACAGGTTCAGTTTGAGGAAGGAGTATTTTTGCAATTAATATACTGCCAATCGGTACCATTGTTGAAGCAATCAGTAAGTATTCCATAGGAATGCCTAGGGCAATGTAGCCACCAAGAATGGACACAGACATACTCCCCATCCCTGATACCAGAACGACCATTACCTCACTATCTGTCATCCTTGCTAGGTACTTACTGACCAAAATCGGACTATCTGTTTGGCCAAGAAACATGTTAGCAACCGCAACAAAACTTTCAACCTCGGAAGATTTCATTATCTTTCCCACTCCTTTACCAATCCACTTGACGATAAAACCGAGAACACCTAGGTAGTAAAGTAAGCTGACGAGGGCCGATAGGAAAACGATATTCCCCAGAGTTTGTATCGCAAAGATAAAACCTGTTTTTGCACCACTGTCTGCCAGTGAGCCAAACACAAAATCCAGACCTGCTTGGCCACAGTTAATGACCTTGGTAACTCCTTCTGAAACCAGTTTAACAAGCTGTTGCCCAAGTGGAATCCGGACCAAAACGATGGCGATAACAAATTGTACCAATAATGCCTTTCCAATCAAACCAAGTGAAATGTGACGTCGGTTAAAGGAAATAGCATATACGATACCTAAAACCAATAAAATACCAATAATACCATAAACGAATTGCATGGCTTCCTCCATTTAACTGTTTCTTATTTCGCTTTATCTTCCTCAATAAGTATACGAAGCGCTTCTACTGCAACTTGGATAGCTGCTTCTGTGTCATGAACCATCGGATTATCCATACCTAGAGCATTTCTTTCTTGGTTTCCGACAACAAGGAAGTCTGATCCACAGCGAACTCCCAAATGACTAGCTGCTACAAAAAGAGCTGCTGATTCCATTTCGGACGCCTTTGTTCCCAGACGCTTCCAAGCTTCCCATTTATTGAGTAATTCATAACTAACAGGCATCCGTTCTGGTTCATGTTGACCATAAAAGGCATCTTTACATTGGACCACACCAGCATGGGTTGTATAGCCTAGTTTTTTAGAGGCATTTACTAAGGCATTAGTTACTTCTAAATCAGCGACAGCTGGAAATTCTATGGGCGCGTACTCTTTACTAGTTCCTTCCATCCGAATAGCACCTGTTGCAATAACAATGTCCCCACCTTTAACGTCGAGATCAATACCTCCACAGGTTCCAACACGGATAAAAGTATCTGCACCGCACAACCTTAACTCTTCCAGGGCAATAGAAGCTGAAGATCCACCGATACCTGTTGATGTGACACTTACTTTTTCACCATTTAAAGTTCCTGTGTAAGTTACATACTCGCGGCTATCTGCTATTAGTTCAGCATTATCAAAATGCTCTGCAATCTTGGCACACCGTTTTGGATCTCCTGGCATGAGCACATAGCGTCCCACATCACCCGGGCGAATCTGTAAGTGATACTGTAATCCGACTTCACCAGAATAATTTTGCATATTTAAGACCTCCTATATGTCTTGTTTGTTTTTGTTATACTTGTATAATAACATACAAGTTGTATTTTGTAAACGCTTTTTTATCTTTTTGTTGATTTTTTTTCATTATTTCATTAAAATAGCCTATAAATAGACTTTTAGGAGGCTAATATGCCTAAAAATGAATTAGATACCAAATTAAAAAAATTAAAACATGTTCAAGTCTACAATCAAATTTTTAAACTGATTCAGGACGGTATATACACACCTGGCATGCAGTTGCCTTCTGAGCCCGAACTAGCAGAACAGCTTAATGTCAGTCGTGCCACCCTCAGAAAGTCATTAGCTCTCTTGCAGGAAGACCATTTGGTGAAAAATGTGCGAGGTAAAGGGAATTTTATCAGGGACTATTCAACAGAATCAGATAGCAAGATGGGCTTAGAATATTTGCAACATCCTATAAAGGCTTGTATGTCTCTTGACATCCTTGAAACGGAACTAGAGTTTCGCCTCGAAGTGCCTTCTGTAGCAGTTGCTTCGTCCTTAAAGCACGAGACACCTGTCGTGGTTATTGCTGATCGCTGGTACCATACAGAAAATGGCCCATCTGCTTATTCTTTATCTTTTGTCCCTATTGAAGTCATTTCTGACTTAGAGATGACCTTGCACGACACTGTCGAGTTGGCACATTTTCTTGAACACCGTCTTTATCAATCTGATATTGCCAACCATTCTCAAAATGACTTCGTTTACACTCAGTCAGGAAATTTCAGTGCGACAAAATACACTCTTTCTAACCATGATCGTTTCATTCTCATACAGGAAAATGTTTATAATAAAGAAAAATTGATTGTCTCAAGTAAGCATTATATTCCAATTGAGTACTTCGAATTCTCAATTACATCACGACGCTCTAATCATCAGTAATATCGGCTGAAGTTGGATAACTGCCATAACAACAAAAAACACCCCTCTAATATTTAGGAACAAGTCCTAAAAACTAGAGGGGTGTTTTAAGATAAACTGTCATCGTGATAATAGGCAAGAAGACTATAATTAGATAAGAAAATACACACCTGCCTAAGTTCGACTAAAAATAGGTGACTGCGCAGAAGTTTAGAAGTTAGCCTTTTATATTTTGGAGCTTCGCGCGGCATAAATCTGCGCGTCAATACCACGGGCTTGGGCCCAGTGGTATGCGCTAGCTGGCAAGACCAGATCGGTCTGGCGCAAATCGGCAATTCTTTTGGCGCCTAAGATGGTCATGAGTTCACGAACTTGGTCCTGCATAGCCTTAACTGTCTCGATAGCTGTATCCAGACTATCTGGCTGGCGCACCCACTGAAGGGCCTGTCCCGAAAGACCAACCAAGTCTGCCCCGAGGGCCAGACATTTAACGACATCGAGGGCATGATGTACCCCGCCAGAGGCAATCATTTGTGGACGCTTGTCCGCTGGCAAACTCATTGCTTCTAGCAAGCTCTCTACAGTCGTTAGCCCCCAATCTTCTAGAAAATCATATTTAGCTATCGTTCTGCGGGCATTTTCGATACGGGCAAAGTTAGTGCCACCGCGACCGGAGATATCCACTATCTGCACCCCACGCTGGTAGAGGTCAGCGATGGTTTCTCTACTCATGCCAAAGCCGACCTCCTTGACAATGACAGGGACAGATAGATTGGCTACAATAGTTTCCACATTATCTAGCCAGCCTCGAAAGGCACGCTCCCCTTCTGGCATCACGATTTCCTGAGGGACATTGACATGGATTTGCAGGGCATCGGCTTCTAAGAGATCAACAGCTCGCTTGGCATTTTCAAGGCCATGGTGGGCCCCAAGATTAGCGAAAACTAAGCCGTCGGGGTTTTCCTGCCGGATAATTTTAAAGGAGGCTGCTGCCTCAGGGTCTGTCATGGCAATGCTGACAGAACCTGTTGCGAGAGCTAGGCCTGTCTCCCGAGCAAGTACCGCTAAGCGTTGGTTAATCTTGGTGGTTTGAGGACTGCCTCCTGTGATAGCATTGATAAAGAAAGGGGTTGAAAAATCAAGGCCTGCTACTTGGGTGTCAGCCGAAATGTCAGCCACATCTACCTCCGCAAAAGCATGGTGGACAAAGCGCACCGCTTCTAGATCAGGTCCAGATGACGCTTGGTATTGTTGATTGGCAAGGCCGACATGCTGGTCCTTGCGGTTCGTTTGCTGGGTCATAAAGGTTCCTCTTTAATCCGTAATGGGTGCAAGGGAGAGGTCAAGCGGTAAAATACCTGCTCGTTCCCAATTAGTGGTGATTTCTAAGGCCTGCTCTGCTGTTTCAACTAAGCTAATCCCACAGTCTCCTCCACCTGCACCAGAGGTTTTACTGGCTGCACCTGCTCCCTCTGCAATAGCAATGAGCGTCTCCAATAGAGGAGTCTCAAGGAGAATCCCGCGTTGCTTGGTGTAAGCCAAAAGAAGCTGACGATTCTGGCGTATGCCCGCTAAAATAGCCTTGGTCTTTCCTTGGTAAATGGCAGCAATCAAGCCATCGACGCAGGAGTGGCTATCAGCTAGGAAAGCCTGATGAAGCTGATCGGCCTGTTCTTCTGAGAGGCCTCCTTGCATTTGCCCCACCAAATGTTCTGTAGAGACCGGGGTTTTGGTCCAGCCAGCTAAGAGCTTGAGAGATTGGGGCAAAGGCAAACGCTCAATCCGTAGATTCGGCCAATCTTGGTCAATGAGAGGCAAGATAGACTGCTCTGCCATTTTTCCTAACAACCAGTCTCGATCTGGTCGTTGGTAGGCAATGAGTCCTCCAAAACTTGAAGCTGCCAGATCGCCCATGGAGCCTCTCATTCCGAGTCTCGTATGAGTAAGGGCTGCAAGCTTATAGAGGGTTAAGGCTGGTACTGGGCAGTGGTAATAAGCAAGGATGCCCCGTAAAACAGCCACGGTCACAGCGCCACTTGAGCCCAAGCCATATTTTCGACCTGTACTGGTATCATCTAGATGGCTAGTGATTTTGAGGCTATAATAGTCATCTACGAAAATATCTTGACTGCTGACATAGTCTTCAGCCATCTGCATAGCTCTAACAACTAGGGCATAGGGATGGTCCTCCTGAAACTGAATCCTGCCCGAAGAACGGGTCCAAGCCAAGGTAAGATTAGGATCTTGCGAGGACTGCAGACTCCCTTGGTCAGTGCTCGCTGCCACGGTGACCGTTAAATACTTATCAACTGCAGCTATGATGGCTGGCGCTCCTTCGACGACGCCATACTCACCTGCAATAAAGAGTTTACCGGGAACCTGGACCCTTACCTTATCTTTAGTCGTCATAAAAACGTCTCTCACTTTCCCGCCACTCTTCTTCTGTTAAGTAATAGGCCGCCTGACCAGGAAGGCTGGTAATGATTTTTTCCTTGGGGAAATCCTTAGCCAATTCCGCAACCAAACGCTCCATCTCAGATGCTCGGCACAACACTTTCACATTGGGCCCAGCATCCATGGTCATATAAGCTGAAAGTCCTGTAACCTCACGAATTTGTCGCACGAGATTCTGAACACGCAAGGTTTCTGGCTCAAAATAGGTAAACGGTGGATTAGCAGATAAGGTTGTCGCATGCATTTTCATACCGTTGTGCTCAGTAATCTGGCCCACGGTCTGAAAATCACGCGCTAGGATGGCCTCCTTAATTGCTACCAAGTCATGTTTGGCACTTTCTTTCCATGCCTCATAAAAAGGCGAGGTGGCTACCGTATGATCCATACCTATCCGACTTGAGATTGTTTTTTTGGAGGTATTGATAGCAAGAACAATCATCCCCACATCCCAACTAGCATCATCTACGGGTCGTGCAACTGAGTTTTCTGATGTCGTCCCCATATCCCATTCGACAAACCCTCCAAAAAGGGAACGAGTGCTAGATCCTGATCCCCGTCTCGCATAAGTCGACAAGGTTTCTCGGTCTAAGCCGAGGCCCAAGGCTTGATTGACCGCCATAGCTAGGGCCGCAAAAGCTGAGGCTGAAGAGGCTAGACCTGCTGCAGTAGGCACAAAGTTATAAGATAGCACTTGGGCTTTCCGCGTTTCCTTGAATGCCTTGCGAAAAAGATCCAGAAGTTGGCTAATTTTGATCACTTCAGAATCCGTTTGATTTTGCCCATTGAGGACAAACTGATCCTCTGTTAAGTCCTCATCAAAAATCACTTGAGTGTCTGTGTAAAAAGCGTCTAAGGTTAGGGAAAGGGAGCTGTTCATTGGTAAAAAGAGGGCCTTATCCCTCTTTCCCCAGTATTTAATCAAGGCAATATTGGTATGGGCACGCGCTCGTCCTATGGCTATCATCTTATCTCCTTGTCAGTTTCAGATTAGTGAGAAGCTCGCCTTTGCTAGAGATTGAACCCAGGTCTGGCTAGCACCTTCTTGTTCGAGAGCTTGGGCGATAGAGTGAGCCTGATCGGCTGATGAGGCTAGAGCAATCATACAACCACCACGGCCACCACCTGTTAATTTTGCTCCAAGAGCTCCTGCTTCTCTGGCCGTTCGTACCAGATGCTCTAAGGAATCATCCGAAACACCAAGGTCATAAAGATACCCTTGGGCACGATTCATCAGCTTTCCTAAGCGATTGATATCTCGATCTAGTAAGGCTTCCTTGCTAGCGGCAACAAGCTCGCCCAAAATCTCAATATGCCCTTGCGGGCTAAAATAAAGGTCCGCACCACCCTGATTTTCTATGTCTACCCAGTCCGCCACATGTTGGACAGCTTCAAGGGTATGACCAATACGCCCAGTATCAGCCACTACTAAATAACCCGGCAAATCGACGTTTAAGATTTCAATCGGCTGTCCTTTGACAAAGTAGACCGACTGCTCCCGACTGATCGTGGTAACATCAACGCCAGAAGGATTCCCATGGGCAATTTTTTCTGAGGATTGGGCAATATCCCAAAGCTCACTTTCAGTTAGCTCCTTTTCGTAGGACGCAAATAAGGCTCTAGCAACGGACACTGCCACCGCTGCACTCGACCCCATTCCCCGCTCTGCAGGAATGGTTGAGGTTATCTCGATTTTTATAGCGGGGTTTTGCGATACCCCTAGGCGATAGAGAGAAAACCGAATGGCATGTTTTAAACTTTCATAGACCTTGGGCATCTCATGAACCAAACCATCATAAAAGGCGCAGTTAACCGTTAAGTCTCCCTCTCCTTCTGTAACGGTTGTCAATACTTCAACCGCCTCAAAAGGTAGGGCAATCGCTGGTTTCCCATACACCACCGAATGCTCTCCCATCAGTATAATCTTGCCACTGGCACGTCCTTGTGCTGTCTTTGCCATGTCTCTTTTATCTCCTCTAAAGTTCAGGACAAAAAAGGTTCAAACCCTTGTCAAATCAGCTCCTAGCGATAACCATTGTTACCGAAGTCATCCCATTCTCACTCTTATTCGCTCAAATCGGAAGTGCAGAAAAAACCTGAACGCTATCCTTAGAAAATCTTCAAAAACGAAAAACCTATCCTAACGACTGATAGCAGTCTCCCAGTCAATAGAAATCCTAAGATTTGCACACCTTCTGTGATCTTGTCGCAACCATTCCTTGGAATTTTACCTCAAATTGAATCACCCTATTATACCATGTTTCCCTGGAATGGTTTTGGAAAAATGGAGGAGAGAAGATTAGCGTCTCCTCTAAAGCTTTCTGTAATAGCGCAAACTATTGACTTTATCTGGATGAGGACCATCAAGAGCAAACTCCTTAGCTTCATAAAAAGGAATACCCTTTTGATTACCTGAAGTGACAGACACCCATTGCTCCTTAGCACCTAAACCGACTAACTCAGTTGTTACTGCTTCTAAAAGACGGCTACCAATCCCTTCTCCTCGACGCGCCGGATCAAGGTATAGTACAAAAAGTTCGCCAACAGTATCAGCAATCAGACCGCCGCCAGCTGCTCCAATGACTTCCCCATTTTCTAAAGCCACATAATAGCCTGTCCATGAATGATTATGGACAGTCACCTCTTTTTCCAACCTTTTGAGGTTATAGTATTCTTCAATCACTTGGTCAATGTAGTCAGTGTCATGAATGTCCTGATAGGTCGTACGCCACCCTGCTGAACAAACCCTTTGGATTCCTTTGATGTGGGATTGGTCTGCTTTTTGAAGCGTGATCATTTAAAACACCAACCTTAAAAAGGCCATGAGGACAACACCCACACCGACGGTAAAGAGAAGGTTTTTATAGCGAAAGGCAACCCAAATCACAACAAGGCTTGCGACCGTTTCTAAGGGGAGTAATTTTGGAAAACCGCCTGAGGACACATCAAACAAACTGGAAAAAGTTAAGGCAAAAATAATGGATACTGGTAGGTATTTTAAAAATTTGAGGATTTTTTCTGGCAATTGAACCTTTTTTAAAAGAGCAAAGGGCAGTAATCGTGGAATGACAGTGACCAAACTGGAAACCAGAATGGCTGATAAAACATAGCTATTTTCCATCTAAATAAACCCCCATTGCACACCCTAAAAGCGTCGCCGTCAGTACGGCTAAAGATTTGGGCAAAACCAAAGACATACCCAAAAAACTGGCCCCAACAACCAACAGAATTTTAAAAATAGTACTACAGCTATCTGTTTTCTCTAAGGCTCTGAACTGAGATGCGAAAATCCCGATAAACATGGCAACTAAGGCATAATCTAGCCCCAGCATATAAGGATCTGGCACTCGTTCCCCAAGTAAGGCACCTAAAAAGGTCGCCCCTACCCAAACCGAATAACTGAGGATATTGTTCCCCAACATCCAGTCAGGCGACAGGTTTTGGTCTCGAATATCCTGTCCCAACATAACACCGTAACTTTCATCCGTCAGCAAACTACCAACCCCTAAGGTCTTGACCAGACTCATTTGAGGAAACAGGGTAGCTGTATGCAGTCCCATCAAAAAATGACGCAGGTTGATGAGGAAAATGGTCAGGGCAATGGCCTGCAAACTAGCCCCTGTTGCCAACAGACTTACCAAGGCGAACTGGCCTGAGCCAGCGTATATCATTAAACTGCTCAGCAAAACAAGGAAAGGGGAGACACCTTCAGTCGCACCAATTATCCCCAGGGCCATTCCGATTCCTAAATAGCCCATCCCTGTTGGAATGGCAGCCTTCAGGCCCGCACGAAATGTTTGTTTATCCATCATACTTCCTAATTCTATTCCTTTACAAGGATTCAAAGGCCAAACTCGGACGAGCATTTAAGGACCAATCTGCAAATTGCCCCTTTTCATAAGCAACTGCCGCTGCCAGCGCAATCATGCCTGCATTGTCCCCACAGAGTCTCAGAGGAGGAATGATGACCTCCACATCCTTGATGTCCGCTGCTAAGCGCTCACGCAAGCCTTGGTTGGCTGCCACACCTCCTGCCACAACTAAGGTTTCAACAGGATAGCGCTCAAGTGCTTTTTGGGTTTTGGCTATGAGAACATCCATAACGGCCGCCTGAAAGGAGGCTGCTAAATCTTCTTGAACCAAATCTTCACCTTTCTGGGCGGCATTATGATGGAGATTGATAAAGGCTGATTTTAACCCAGAAAAGGAAAATTCCAGATTGTCTTCCTTCATCATGGCCCGAGGGAAATTGTAGCTATCCTGACCCTGATGAGCCAGCTCATCAATCAGTCGACCTGCGGGATAAGGAAGCCCCATCACACGACCGACTTTATCATAAGCTTCTCCAACAGCATCATCTCGCGTTTCACCGACAATTTTATAATCACCCGGCGCTGCAACATAAACTAATTCCGTATGGCCCCCGCTGACCAATAAGGCGAGGAGCGGATAATCCAAAGGCTGAACGTGACGAGCAGCCATCAGGTGTCCGGCCATGTGGTTAACAGGAATCAAGGGCAGACCATGCGCCCAAGCAAAGGCCTTGGCCGCTGACACCCCAACGAGCAGAGCGCCAACAAGGCCTGGACCTTCAGTCACCGCTACCGCCGACAAGTCTTTGGCAGTAACACCTGCCTCCTCTAGGGCCTCGGTGATACAGGCCGTAATAACCTCAACATGGTGGCGACTAGCGACCTCTGGCACCACACCGCCAAAGCGCTGATGGCTCTTGATTTGACTAGCGATGACATTAGATAGAAGCTCGTCCTCGTTTTTAAGGACGGCAACACTAGTTTCGTCACAAGACGTCTCAAAAGCTAAAATATATCTATCACTCATGTTCTCATTCTCATTTTTCATTCTGGTTTATCTGTGCAGACCTTGCCATCAAGAGGGCGTCTTCTGTAGGGTTATGGTAATAAGCCTGACGTCTACCGACTTCTTTAAAGCCCTGTTTCTGATAGAGGCTGATGGCTGATCGATTGCTGGCTCGGACCTCTAAAAAGATGGCCTCTGGTCTATCTTTTAAAGCCTCAAGGAGCTGACGACCATACCCCTTTCCTTGGTAATCAGGTAAGACTGCCAATTGTGTGATTTCCAGCTCTCCTGACAGGTCTTGAATCGCTAAAAAGCCGATGACTTCATCTGCTTCTGCTAGTGCAAAGTAGGTTGTCTCAGGACGTGCTAAGTCAGCCGCAATCTGCTCCAACGTCCAGGGCGAGACTCCATAAACAGCTGCTAAAATCTCATGCACGTCGGAGGCTGTCAGGCTAAACCCGTTTAATATAGGCATCTCGGTCCGTCTCCTCATGATTTTTGAGCCAATTTTCCTCAGCCTCGACACGCTTGAGGTATTGAGGCTCAAAGCGATCAATGTCGACAGGTTCTAAGCTGGCTCCCAAACGCCCTAAGTGATAAGCTGAGGGCAGGCTCGGTTTGACGCTAGCGTTTGGAAATACCTCTAGAATCTGCTCCACAAAGTTTTCCGTCTCGCCAACAAAGGTCAACTGGTCAGGGGCTATTTGGCCAAGTTTTGTTAATACCTGCTCAAAATTGCGGTATCCATCAGGTTCAACAGCTCTGCCATTTTCATAAAACCCAGTGTACACGTGGTTACGTCTAGCATCCATCAGGGGCACAACAAGACCAGACGTTTCTTCGCTAAGGAGGCCTTGGAGAGAGGATACACCAACCAGGTCAATGGCCAGTGCTTGAGCTAGCACCTTGGCTGTTGCGACCGCTATCCTAAGCCCGGTATAAGACCCAGGCCCGTGAGCCACCACAATCCTGTCCAAGTCCGCAGGCTTCCAGTCAATTTGAGCTATCAAGAAGTCAATTGTTGGCATGAGAGTGACTGAGTGGTTTTTTTTAATATTAAGGGTTGCTTCTGCCAATAGTTCATTGCCAGATAAAAGAGCAACAGATAAGGTTTTGTTCGAGGTATCTATAGCTAAAATATTCATTCTATTCCCTTTCCCTACGATTCGGTCTATCATTTCTATGACCGAAGGATCACCCTCTATTTTACTAAATAAATGGCAAAAAGGAAACTTGAACCGCCTGAACCTAGCTTTTCATCTTGAAGCCAGAGCTAGTCGACCTAGAAAGAGGAATATTAGGAGTATATGTTCACTATCTGAAACTGAAAAAAGTCCTCAAATTTCGACCAATCCCTGTTAAATCGTTTTCCTTCGTTTCTGCAACTTGCTCATTTTCCTAAAACTATGATATAATTTTAGTACGATTACATTCAGGTCAATTTATTACCCTTAATTGGATAACCCCTTCTCAGCTTGTGTTTACGAGCTGGGCATTTTCCTACAGACAATTTTGACCGTCACTAATGAAAGGAAACCTATGATTTACAAAGTTTTTTACCAAGAAACAAAAACAACTAACCCTAAGCGAGAAATGACGAAGGCTCTCTATCTCGAAGTAGATGCAGCTAACGAATTGGAAGGTCGCATTAAGGCACGTCAAGTTGTTGAAGCCAACACTGCTTACCATATCGAATTCATCGAGTTGCTATCAGATAAGCATCTCGCTTATGAAAAAGAGACTGGTGCCTTTGAATTAACGGAGTTTTAACCTATGTCCACTATTAACCTAAAGCCTGAAGAAGTCGGCGTATACGCCATCGGCGGTCTGGGTGAAATCGGGAAAAACACCTACGGCATCGAGTATCAAAATGAAATTATTATCGTTGATGCGGGAATTAAATTCCCTGAAGATGATTTGCTAGGGATAGACTATGTCATCCCTGATTATTCTTATATCGTTGAAAATATTAACCGTGTCAAAGCCCTCGTCATCACTCACGGGCATGAAGACCACATCGGTGGTATTCCCTTCCTCTTAAAACAAGCTAACGTGCCAATCTATGCTGGACCGCTAGCTCTTGCCCTCATTCGTGGCAAATTGGAAGAACATGGCCTATTGCGAAACGCCAAACTACACGAAATTAACCATAATACTGAGTTGACCTTTAAACACCTCAGTGTTTCCTTCTTCCGTACGACCCACTCTATCCCCGAACCGCTAGGGGTGGTCATTGATACCCCTCAAGGGAAAATTGTCTGCACGGGTGACTTTAAATTTGACTTTACCCCTGTTGGTGAGCCAGCTGACTTACATAAAATGGCAGCTCTCGGCGAAGAGGGCGTGCTTTGCCTTCTGTCTGATTCAACCAACGCTGAGATTCCAACCTTTACTAATTCAGAAAAAATGGTTGGCCAGTCAATCATGAAAATTATCGAGGGCATCCATGGACGGATTATCTTTGCCTCCTTTGCCTCCAATATTTTCCGTCTCCAACAGGCGGCAGATGCTGCAGTCAAAACAGGACGTAAGATTGCTGTCTTTGGACGATCCATGGAAAAAGCCATTGTCAATGGGATTGAGCTGGGTTACATTAAGGTTCCTGAAGGGACTTTGATTGAGCCAAATGCGATCAAAGATTACCCAGCTGGTGAAGTGTTAATTCTTTGTACAGGAAGCCAAGGAGAGCCTATGGCCGCCCTAGCCCGTATCGCAAACGGAACTCATCGTCAAGTGACCTTGCAACCAGGTGATACAGTCATCTTCTCCTCTAGCCCAATTCCTGGCAATACGACCAGTGTTAACAAATTAATCAACACCATTACCGAAGCTGGTGTTGATGTCATTCATGGTAAAATCAACAACATCCATACCTCAGGTCACGGTGGTCAGCAAGAGCAAAAACTCATGCTGCGCCTGATCAAGCCCAAGTATTTCATGCCCGTCCACGGGGAATACCGCATGCAAAAAATTCATGCTGGCCTTGCCGTTGATACTGGTGTTCCTAAAGAAAATACCTTCATCATGGAAAATGGAGATGTCTTAGCGCTAACCAAGGATTCTGCCCGTATTTCGGGTCACTTTAATGCTCAAGATATCTATGTAGACGGGAACCGCATCGGTGACATCGGAGCCGCAGTTCTGCGCGACCGCCATGATCTCTCAGAAGATGGTGTTGTCATTGCCGTTGCTACTGTTGATTTTAAGACCCAGATGATTCTGGCTGGTCCAGATATCCTCAGCCGTGGCTTTGTTTACATGCGGGAGTCTGGTGAGCTGATTCGCGAAAGTCAGCGTCTGCTCTTTAACGCTATTCGTGTCGCCCTCAAAAACAAGGATGCCTCTGTTCAAACAGTTAATGGTGCTATCGTAAATGCCCTCAGACCTTTCCTATCTGAGAAGACTGAGCGCGAGCCGATTATCATTCCAATGATTTTAACCCCTGATAAATAACGATAAACAAAAAGGCAGGCATCTGGTCAGAATCACTGACAGGGCTTGCCTTTTTTGTCCAAAACTTCTAGCATCCGCCAGACCAAGAACAAGGCAGCAGTACTTTAGAGCCCATCACCGAAGAAATAAGGTCTGCCCATTTAACCCAAGAAAGAGAGGCAAATAGCCGTGTCTTTTGTCTACAATTACGAAAAAAGGGGCCATTTGCAGCCCTTTCATCACGTTACCCTATTATCAGCGTTACCGCGTCGCAAAGCGTTATTGGCCTTCCTTAACCCAGATATTTGTCCAGTAACTATTGATGAACGCGTGATTGAAGAGCAGTTTATGGGACTCTTTGCCGATAAGGATTTTTTAACACGCACCGCTATGACCTGCTGTGAAATTTCTAAAGCCAAGTCCAACCGGCCCTTATCAGAAGGTACTCTTTACATTTCTGCCGACACCATCGTCGCCTCTGAAGACGCCATTTTAAATAAACCAGCGAACTTGGTCCAAGCTAAGCAAATGCTCCTGTCCTATTTAGGGAAAAGCCACTATGTGGTCACATCAGTCTGCCTCAGGACAACAGACTACCTCGATGTTTTTTACACCCTTGCCGAGGTCACTTTCTCCCCTTATTACCCTGCATTAGAAACGGTCATTGATGATTATGTCCATCAAAAACAACCACTGGATAAGGCTGGCGCCTATGGCATTCAGGAACTAGACCCTAGACTCATCAGTAAGATTTCAGGCGATCTTCATACCATCATTGGTTTTCCAGTAGCTGAAACGAGCCTGAGACTTTTTGGTGGTCAAGAGACTTCCAACTCATGATGGTCTGGCACAATACCTACTCAAAAACAAGAAAGGGCTATGATGGTATATCAAAGAGAATTTAAAGGAAAAAGCCTCCTCCTATTTACTTCTAACTATACCGTTGTTGATATCGAAACAAACGGTAAAATTGGAAGACTGGGCAAAATCATTGAAATTTCTGCCATCCGCATCAGAAATAATGAACCTGATGCTCATTTCTCGACACTGATTAATCCCCATGAAAAACTGAGCCCTTTTATTAAACAGTTAACTGGTATCACAGATGACATGGTCAGCGGAGCCCCTGAAATCAGAGAGGTTCTGAAAGAATTCAAACGGTTTTTAGGGAATGACATTGTCCTTGGACACAATGTTCATTTTGATGTCAACTTTTTATATGACCACTCTTATCGCTTTATTAGCGAGCCCTTCCCAAATGACATGATTGATACCCTGAGACTAGCTAGGCGCTATCTGAGCCTTCCTCGAAATCGTTTAGATGACCTAGTAAGCTATTACCAATTCGACCAACGCTCCCTTCACAGAGCCTTGAACGACTGCTACCTAACCCATCTTGTCTACAAAGCCATGAGAAAAGATTATGAAAACCTATGAGTGACTGGATTGAAGCAAAATTGGAGCTTTTGACAAGTTCACTCAGTTATTAGTATCATAAAAACCCGTAAACCCCCACATTTACACATATAATATAGCGGAATAAAAGTTGTTTTTTCTACCCTAGTGCTACAAGTAGTAAAATGGATAAAGATCTATCGGTTCGTCATTTCAAGATTGTCATCCATAACACCTCTTAAATAATCTGCCATTATAAGATAATTGAAAGAGATAAAAGCTCAACATATGGCAATACACTGATTTTGGCAAAACAAAAAACCGCTTAAAATAGGCGGTTTTTGCTGTCTAGTGACACGTATTGAAGGTCTACTTCACTTCCGTAAAGGTTTATTAGTGTTATTTCAGCATGCTATAAACGTTGGTATATCAACGTTTTTGAGTTCATATCTAATAAAATGTAGTCAAAAATGTAGTCATTTATTAGGACGTAAGTTTTGCAATCTCCCTGAGGTAAATACTAACAGCTTCAGACTTTTTCTTTGGTGCGAGTTCAGCATAGGTGTCCATAGTTGTCTTGATTGACTTATGTCCCATTCTGCTTTGGAGTTCTTTCCAGTTTGTACCTGCATTAAGCATCATAGAGGCGTGTGTGTGACGAAACAGATGGAAACCATAATCGGGCAACCCAAGTTCTGAGAGACGCTTTTTAAGTGTTGTTCGCTCGTTTCTATCGCACATATAATTTCCATAGATAGTTGGAAAAATAAGGTCTGTAGGTGGTAAATCGTGCTTTTCAAAGTAAGTATTCATTTCATTGTGAAAATCCCTAAGGTCTTCCAATGTTTTTCTAGGAACGGGGACCCTGCGATTCCCTGAGTCTGTTTTAGCACTATTTTTGCAGACAACTTCACCCTTGAACCTAAGTTTTTTATTGGCAGCTCTCCACATTAGTGTTTTGGTAACAATAAGTTCATTGTTATCAAAATCCAGGTCATGAATAGTCATTGCAAGTAGCTCATTGATACGCAAAGCAGAAGCTAGTAAGGTATCACAAATGACCTTAAATCGTTTATTAGCCCGTGTATTCGGTAAGGTGCTTAGATAGTTCAACCAAGTTGCTAAATCGTCTTCGTGTAACACCATAATACGTTCTTTAGATGGTTTTGGTTTTGGGGGGATTTTTATTGTTCTAGCTGGGTTATAAGAGAGTTCAAAGTTGGTAATACCGTAGTCGAAGATATCACTTAATTTATAGATAACAGCCCCAAAATCTTTGGCATGTCCTTTTTTAGACTTTTTAGCGCCTGATTCCACAGATTTCTTTGATTGTTGAGCAAGTTTGTTCACCCATACTTGAATATCAACAGATTTTATTTCCTCAGGCTTATAAGTACCAAATTTTGGAATGATATAAGTATCTAAGTATCCTCTAACACGGTTGATAGTATTTTGTGAGCTCACCCATGTTACAAAGCTAGTGAACCACGTTTCTGCGAGTTCTTCAAAATTATTGATGACAAGAGTCTCTTTTAAGGTAGCCCCTTTTTCTTCAAAGTCTAGTCTAGCCTGCATGATTTTTCGGTCAAGACTTCGTAAAGTTTTGGCAGTGATGGATGAAGTGACTTTTTTACCAGTCTTGCTATCAATTCCAAGATAAACGCCTCGTTGAGTGTAGCTGATAGTTCCGTTATTTTTTGTTGTCTTTGTTACCTTTCGATTATTGTGAATGATAGTTTCTTTTTGCATATTAGCCTTCTTTGTTCGGATATACAAAAGGCTAAAATAACAACCTCACATGCATTTGATGTGATAGTTCTATTTTAGCACATTTGGGGTTTAAGGGGTTAAATAATGTACAACATCATCTAACTTATAGTAGATGGTGCGAGTACCTTCGATTGGTGGCTCTAGTCGCTTCAAACCCTTACTTTCCCATGTTTTAAGGGTGTTAGGTGAGATTTGAAGAATAGATAGCAATTCTTTTTGAGTAACAATGCTATTACTTTTTTGGGTGTGCTCTTGTTGTTTCATAATAGTTAATAAGCCAATAAGCAACTGTTCGATATGTTTTAATTTTTCAAATTCAGGAGAACTCATCTTTCTCTCTCCTCTTCTTTAGAATCTTTTTTCTTTTGATGTTGTCGGCGATGAAACTCACGTGTGTCCGCCTCTTCTTTTTCTACTTTTCGCAGTTCGTTGATACGTTGTTGACGGTTATAACGAAGAGAATCTAACAGTTTCGCAAAAAAGTAGGGTTTTTGAAGTATTGCTTTCAAGAGAAGAGGATCATTCGCACGTGCATAATTGACCACGCTGCCAAATTCCACAAAATCATACTGATTGATAATATCGATTGCTCTTGCCAAAAAGTCTTCTTCATTGTTTTCTAAAATAAATTTATCCAGATCGAAGCCACAGCCTGATACAATATCATTAATATTATATTGTGTTTTCTGCTCATCATTTGCATGTGTAAAGTAGTCATACAATCCTTTTGGTGAGTGGACAACTTCGATATGAGCAGGTGTATTAAGCTTTTCTACTAACAACCTACTTACCTGAAGTTTACTTTTAAGAGAATCAAAGAAAAAGGCTCCATGCCGGTGCATCTTTTTGAGTTCTCCGGTTTCTTTATTAATATCTTTATCATGCCAAGGGCTAAGGATATAAGGGATGTGTAGAGCGTCTAAAATTTCAATAAAATTTTCAGGAGCGCTATCCTGATAAAGGATGAAAGTCCATTTATTTGAACGCTGTATGCTCCAATTTTGGATATTCTTTGAATTATCTAGTGCTTGTTTAGTAATCATTTCTTGATCCGTTGTGTTATCTACTATTTGTTTTGTCATTTACTATACCTCTTTTTGTGATTATTGATTATTGATTCAATGGGGGTCGTAGTGACCCCATTGAATCAAGATTAGGGTTGCAAGAGAGTCTTTCTGACTGTTGCTTCGCCAGTCAAATACTCTCTTGATGTTATCGTTTTGAGCCCTTAAACCATAAATTATTACCAATGCGAGTAGGTGCAGAAAAGTAATATTCAGGGTTATAATTTGAAATTTCTTCTTTGATATGTTCCTCCATTTCTTTAAAGAGTTGCTGTGCTTGTTGCGTCTTTGGATACTTCAAAAAGACTAAAATACTATTTTTTCTTTTATCGACCGTACATAAATGAGTAATCTTGTTAAAATCTTTACTCACGGTAGGATATGCAGTATTTAAGAAGCGATTATGGATAGAAGAAGGTGCTTCAATCTGTATAAGAAATTGTCGTAATTTGCTGGTCTGTTGTATTGATTTAATGAAATTAGAAAGACTGTCTGTTGAAAATCGATGTACTATTTCGATTGAAAGAAGAATTGATAAGATGACCAATAGAACTAGAGACAGTAACAAAAGTACCAAAGTAACTTTTGTTGAAATTTCTTGAATATTGATGATTACTTTTCTATTAAAAATACTTGCATGGAACCCAAAAGGGATTACGAAAGAGACAAATGATAAAAACCAGAGTAGCCCGATGAATTCTAGTAGCCGGAAATTTACATTATATGTTTTTTGAAAGAAAGATTTTTTCATTACAAAATACCTTTCTTTGTATAGTATGTTGGACAGAGTAGGGGTAGGACTTGATATGGGTGTTCGTTGTCGATAACTTGTATTAATCCTGTGCCGTGACCTATCGGAATAACGATACCTTCTATATCAGTGTCAGGGAAGAGAAATTGGGTCGTCTTCGAGTTGATGGTGCCTATCTGAATTACTACGTTCATCTGTTCCCTTACGGAGATTGGAATGGTAGTGTGGTCGAATCGCTGACTCACCAAGAAGAGATGTATTTTGGTAGCTCGACCCAACAAGGCAATCTGTGAGAGCAGAGAGAAGAAGGCTTCTTTAATATTCTTATTGACTCCCTCTGATAGAGCGAGTACTTCGTCAATAACAATGGTTAGATGGGTAAATTGATGGTTGGGGTTATCATATAAGATAGCTTGTCGTTTCTGAATGAGGGTGACACATTGGCTTAATTGCTCATTGACTTGTGAGACAAAGTCTGATTTTGAGCGGTTTTCTACTGGGTGGATAACAGCAATTTTATTTTCTCTTGCCCAACGACTTGGGGTATCGAATTTTGGGTCAATGATAATTAAGTCAGACATATGTTTTAGGACGCTTAGGAAGTAAGTGAGAGCGTACGATTTCCCAGAACCAGAGGTTCCAGCAATAGCCCAATGATTAACTTTATCTAAATTGAGTTCAAAGTTCTTCATGATAGGAATTTTTCCCTGAGTTAAGCTAGCTGAAAAGCTATCCAAATCAGGAATGACTAAGCGTTCTGAAATCCCCTTTTTCCAAGGAAAGTAGAGTCCACGCTGAACATGGATGTCATCAGTCTTGAGTGGGACAAAATAAGTGGCATTCTGTTTCAGAAGTGTGTAGTGAGGGTATAGAGATGCGTTAGCTATCAAGAAGATTTTATTGTAGAGGTCATCATCTAGGATATAGGCGCAAGGAAGCCTAGGAATAAAGATGAAGCCATCTTCTTGAATTACGATATTGAAGCTATTAGTATAGCTTGTTTCGCCCTGCATCAAAGCTCCGAGAGCCATGTTAAGACTCTGGAGCAGATAGGATTGCAAGACGGTATCACTTTTAGATACCATTATTTAACCTCCTTGATGCTATCAGCTTTGAAGTAAACGTTGTAGCGAACCTCAACGGCTTGTAAGTTATCGAATTCAACCAAGCTCAGAAAATCAGGAAGTTTGACCTTGTTTTCAAATTTAACTTGGAAGGGTTCAAGCCCCTCTTGGATAAAGGTTGCCTTGTAAGCGATAATTTCACCAGTCGGCTTTCCATCCTTGAACCGTTGTTGCGGTTCCAATTCTGTACTGATAGAATATATTGGTTGATTCTGATTGATGATATTATCAGCCAATGTAGTTGTATAACCACTTTTTGTGGTTTTCATTTTGAATGCCATAGAGCAGTTCCTCCTATATTATGGAAAATAAGTGAATACGACATGCTCGGTTTGAGGTCATGAGCTGGACTTGATTACTGGGTTGTCTAATCACCTCCTCGTTACTAAGGAGAATGAGAACCCAAAATGCAAAGTTTCTTTGAAAAAAATTTTTATCTCATAAAAATCCAGTGTTGCGTGAACACTGGATTGTAGGGATTAGCTATAATCTGCTAAAAGAGGAGTTAATTTTTTAAGTGCTTTAAGGTAGCGGGATTTGACGGTTAGATCACTCATTTTCTGGTGATGTTCGGAGATATAGCGAGCTGTTGCTCTATAGCTGAGCCTTTGTTCAGCAATCATTTCGACAATATCACGGTCAATAGGTGAAAGGGTTTCTTTAGCTTTTTGAATGTCCTGCTTTAATTCCTTCAGAGTTAGTGCCTCTTCGGGATTCAGACTGGAACTAGCAACTAACTCATGGCGTTCACGTTGCTTACCATTATTTAGATAAATATTCTCTTCTAGACTTCTTTTATTGTGATAACGGTCACGACGTTCGGCATTCCTCTGTTCCTGCTCAAGAAGATGAGTTACTTCTTTCCAATCACTAGCTTTTGCGGCTTCCTCAATTCTTCGCTCACGGCGTTCTGCAACTTTTTTGTACATTTGGGTTCCTCCAAAAAATTATTTCTGTAATCCAAAATCCCAAGAGAACGCAAAAAAGGCATCAACATATTTGTTGATGCCCTGCATATCTTTAGAATATCTGAGTTACATGATTAGTATGCCATAATCACGTGGAAATAAAAAAATGCCTGGAGGAATTTTTGAGTAATGTTTGTCAGAAGTATTTTATGAGTCGCTTTTAGAATACAAGTGAAGTGAACTAGCTATGAGGTAAGAGCTAGAATGTCATACTGGTAATAATTCTATAAGGTTTAATCAGTTGTATAACAAAAAGCCCGCAACAGACCATATACTCTGTTGCGGGCTTACTGAACTATAAGGATAATGAGTATCTTGAGTTCTTCTATCTCTTTCTAATTATTCTATATCCTATTTCCACACTCTACACAGAATAGTGCTCCATCAGCTAAAATAGAGCTACAATTCGTACAAAATTCAGAACTTTTATTGACTGTATCAATAGTTTCTCGAGCTGTAACAGCTACGGATGAAGTTACTACCTCTATTGAATTTTCATCCGCTGAATGATGAAGATTCAATCCACAGTGTGGACAAAATGTTAAACCTTTCTCAATAAACTTCTCACATGATTTACATTGCTCGGTTTTTAAAGAGATATCTATAGTTAAAGATTGAATTGTTTGCTCACATATAATGAGCTGAGAGATAAGTTCCTGGAATTCATTGTCACTTACATCTCTATATTTTTCATAGTATGCAGATCCTAATTTTTGAAATAAAGTATCTTGTTTGCGCTTTTCTTGCAGGATGACATTTTGATTTTTGACAGTTTGTGTTAATTCATGAGTTTTCTGGCTTGCAATATTTTTTACATCTGTAAGCTTAGCTGAAAGTTCTTCTAAAAATGACATCATTAATACTCCTTACCAACCACCAGTAGATATGGAAATAAAACCTAGGAATGCTATAACAAGAGTAATCAATAGAACGATGCGGTGCAAGGATGGATTCGTTGTTCGCTTCAAACCACGAATACCCGCTATGATTGCACCAATTGATATAATGAAAGCAAAACCTGGATTGCTATTTTTCATAAATATTACTAACAAATTTAACCCCACGCATAAATAAGTATAAAAGTCGGGGTGCGAACCTAGTTTTGGTTGTGAACTACCGCTATAATTTGAATTGGTGGATTGTTGGATATGAAGTATATGACCGCACGACATACAAAATTTATTGTCAGTATTATTTTGAGTTCCACATTTTGGACAAAACATTCTATTTTCCTCTTTTTCTATATTTTACTTCCCAATTCTACATATCCTACGGATTGCTATTAGGTTATTAACTATTATAGCACAAAAATCCTCTAAAGGAGAGGTTCTTAGTCCTTATATACTCTTTAAACTATCCTCTAAAACCTATATTCTATAAATAATAGGAGGATAGCTGGTGGCTTTAGATCAATATGTAGCACAACGTGTTCGAATATTACGTAGAGAATACAGACTAACACAAGAGCAGTTAGCAGAAATAGCAAATATAGATATTTCGTCTATTGCTAAGATTGAGCGAGGAGAACGTTCAAATATAAAGATAAATACACTTGAAAAAATTATTGAAGCATTTAATCTTTCAGTAGAGAATTTTTTCATGGATTATGAAAAAGAATCTGGCATAGATATTCTTGATCCATCGTTTGAAAAATTTAAAAAGAGTTTACTTCTAGTTCCTGATGAAAAACGGAAAGAATATTTACAGCTATTTGAAGCAATTATAAATGTAGGACGTTAAAATTACAGCATATAAAAAGCACCCTAACACTGTGTTAGGGTGCTTTTTGTATATCCGAACTTCTTGTTTATTTCACAAAAAATGTAGTCAAAAATGTAGTCATTCAGTTGATTTATACTGCAATCTATTGAAATTTGGAATTTCAAGAATTGCTTTAAATCAAGGTTTTCACCGTCAACTGACGTGTATTGAATGTCTACTTAACTTCCGTAAACACGACATGCTTACGCAATTTTGGTGAGTATTTTTTCAATTGAAGACGGTCTGGGGTGTTACGTTTGTTTTTTGAAGTGAGGTACAAGCGTTCACCAGATTCTTTGTGTTCAAGTGTAATATTTACGCGCATTTGACTCCTCCTTCTTATTCGCCAGCTTTAGCGATCTTACGTCCCTTGTAGTATCCTTTCAAAGATACACGGTGTGAACGTGAGTAATCACCAGTTGTTTCGTCAAATTTTACAGTTGGAGCTGTCAATTTGTAGTGAGTGCGACGTTTGTTTTTCTTCGCTTTTGATGTGCGACGTGCAGGTACTGCCATTGTTTGTTTCCTCCGTTAGATTGGTTGGGCCAGTCATAGGCAAAACTCACCGTTTCGCGCTCAGCCCTCTTTAAAAGTTAATGTCTTTGATTTTCATCAACTTAACCATGATAACACATCTTTTTTGTAAAGTAAAGTTACTTGACAACTTTTTTTATTTTTTTTGGACATGCTGCGCTACAGCCAGTAAATCTGGAATATGTTGGTTGTAGCTATTCGTCTCTACCGTGAGATTAAGGCTCTTGACACCAGCCTTTCGAGCACACTCAGCATCCAACTGGCGGTCACCAATATAATAGGCGTCTTCTTTTTCAAAGCCATACTTGTCTGCCAGATAGTTCAGTGCTTCTGGGTCGGGCTTTCGTTTAAAGCCATCATCTCCTGTTACCACTTCTGTAAAGTAGTGAGCAATTCCCAAATCCGCTAGCAAACGGTGGGCATTGTGCCCCTTATGGGTAAAGATAAATTGAGAAAAGCCTTCTTGATGGGCCCACTCTAGAATTTCCTTAGCTCCTGGCAAGAGCTTAACTAAGTGATTGTGGGTCGTGAGGTGCTCAGCACGCGCCGCATTAAAGGCATCATAGTCCAAATTGTTCTCCTGCGCCACACGCTCAAAGAGAGCATGGACAGATTCTTTTAAGATGAAGTTTTTAATCGCTTCATGATCATAGATTAGACCATAGTGGGCATAAGCCTCCTCAATCCCTGCCAGAATCGCCTTATAGGAGTCAAAGAGCGTGCCGTCCAAATCCCAGATTAGGGTCGTCATGAACCTTCCTCCTGTTCCAATAATTGTTGCTTTTCACGCCATAGGACATTTTGACGGATTAACTTATAAAGCGATGCAAAGAAGGGAACCGATACCAACATGCCAAAAATACCGCCCAAGGCGCCTCCAACTGTAACGGCTACAATCACCCACATGCCTGGTAGTCCAACAGAGTTCCCGACCACTCGTGGGTAGATAAGATTGCTCTCTATTTGTTGCAAGACAACGATAAAGACGACGAACCATAAGGCCTGATTAAAGGACTGGGTCATGACTAGAATCATCCCGATAATGCCACCGATATAGGCCCCGATAATAGGGAAAATATTGGTAAATCCAACCAAAATCCCAATGGTTGACGCATAAGGGAATTTAAAGAGTGTCATCCCTAGAAAGACTAGCGTTCCCAAAATAACAGCCTCTGTGATTTGACCCGAAAAGAAGTTCCGAAAAGATTCATGAAAGACCTGACGGACATTTTCAAAAGGCTCATATAGACTTGGTAAATAAGCCTTGATCAGGCGACGAATCTGTTGCCCAAGCTCTTCCTTACTCACAAGGACATAAACGGAAAAGATAAGAGCCATTAAGATATTTAAAAGGGCTGAAAAGACATTGGTCACTGAAGATAAAAGACCTAATAGAAAAGTTCCTACACCACTTAAAATATCATTTGTGTAAGCATTGACTTTATCAATAATTTCGCTAGAGGTACTTGAACCGAGATACTCGGTTAAGAAGCGGTTTAACCATCGGTTGTGTTGAACTTCGGTAATAAGATTTTGAACGGCTTTAGGTGTGTTCGTCACTAATGAATGGACACTTTCAACCAGCTCTGGAATGACGATTCCTAACAATATAAGTGAAAGGATAAAGAATGTGGCATAAGCCAGTAGCAAGGTAATCGGCCGCGAAAATTTTCGCGCTGTTTCTCCTTTAATAAGGCGATAGTAGATGCGTTCATAACCGGACATCAGGATATTAACAACATAGGCGATCATAGCTCCACCAATGAAAGGCAGTGAGGCACTCCAGAGGGTTCCTAAAAGGTTTTCTGCAGTTTCCCAATAACGAAAAACAGCTAAAACAACAATAAGCGAAATGAATAGCGTCAAAATAAGATTTTTATGGTTTTTTAACAAGAAAAACTCTCCTAAATGATTTTTGATAACGATAACCTAAGTATAGGACTCGATAAGCATTGTCAACAATCGTAGCTATCAATACTCCCGAAAGTCCTAAACCAAAGACAAGAGTCAAAAGATATCCCAATCCTACTCGGATCACCCACATGCCGACTGTTGTGGCAACAAAGGGGACTCTAGCTCGGCCGACACCCTGCCAAAGCGCCGTCATGATAAGCGTTCCCGTCGCTACAGGAAAACCGATAAAAGACATCCAAATGACCTGTTGAGCTGCCGCAATCGCTTGAAGATCAAGTGTGTAGAGGCGAATCAACCAAGGACTCAAAAACAAGACCGTCCCTGATACCAGGGCTACTAGCCGAAAAGCCAACCAATAACTCGCCTTTCGAATCTCGTCTAAGAGCTGAACATCTTGTTGGCCGTGTGCTTGAGCTGATAAAATAACCGTTGCAACAGCCACACTCATAGCTGGTAAATAATTAAACTGTATCAACGTCTCCCCAATAGCATGACCTGCAACGACCCTTGTCCCTAACTGGACAATTATAGCCACCATAACTAAGTCGCCCGCACGCATCATGAGGCGCTCTCCTGCAGCCGGAAAAACTTGGTGCAATAACTGCTGATCAACCTGGAAATTCAACCGTTTTGGACGATACGATAAGCGATGCCACAAGAGACCGACACCTATAAACCGTGCTATAACAGTTCCTAAGGCAACACCTGCCACTCCCCAATGAAAGACAAACACTGCTAATCCCGATAAGAGAATGTTTAAAGCGTTGACAAAGAAACTGACAACCATGGGCCACTTGGTCTGGCCTTGAGCCCTGAGCATTGCGCCTAAGCAGACCATCAGGCCTAAGCTAAGACTTGCTCCACCAACGATTGCCAGATACTGACCACCTGACTGACTAACCGCCATCCCAGCCCCTAAAAGGGATAATATACTTTCACCAAACCCTAAAGATAAAACTCCCAGAATTAAGCTCAGCCATAAGGTTAATTGAATAGCCATCTGGCTGAGATGGAGAAGTTCGTTTTCCTTTTTTTGAGCAAAAGACTTCGCTATCGCTGCAGATACAACCGCTCCTACCGCTATAAATAGAGCTTGATAGATCGCAAGAATATTTCCTGCTAAGGCTACTCCAGAAATCACGACTAAACCCAGTTGGGAAACCAGATAGGTATCTACCAGCGTCATTAGCGCCTGCAAGCTATTTTCAATGAGGACGGGTAAAGCAATGGCCTTCAACTCTCTTTGGTAAGTCATAGAAAATCTCTTCCCGTCCCTCCTTTTTTAATCTGTAATGGTCAAATAACGTTCAACCGCTCCTTGCATATCTGCAACGGAAACAACTGTTTTGTGACGTACCGGCGCTGTCTCAAGTCCGTCAACAGCTGCTGGATAGGCCACTTTCGAAATGGCATGTAATTGCTCTAAGGCTTCAAAGTCTGTTAAATTTGTTTCTCCTGTAATCGCTGCAACAGCCACTACTGGGAATTTATAAGGACTGGCCGTAGAAGCAATAACTGTCTTCGTCTGGTCTCCTGTTTTAGCCTTATATTTCTGATGGACAGCAGAAGCTACAGCAGTGTGTGGGTCTTCAACATAGAGAGCAGCATCATAAACACGTTTGATTTCAGCCAGCGTTTCTGCTTCAGTGGCAAAATCCGCCGCAAAAAGGTCTAAAATCCCACGATCCACATCGCCTAAGCTGTACTGCCCTTCTCCAGAAAGAGCGGTCATCAATTCTAGCGTCTGCTCAGAGTTGTTACCAACTAGGTGGAAAATCAGGCGTTCAAGGTTAGAAGACACTAAAATATCCATAGAAGGTGATGAGGTCACCTTGAAATCCCGTTTTTTGTCGTAAGTTCCTGTGTTAAAGAAATCTGTCAGCACATTGTTTTCATTGGAAGCACAGATTAATTTACCAATGGGCAATCCTATTTGCTTGGCGTAAAAGGCTGCTAGGATATTCCCAAAATTACCTGTTGGCACCGCAAAATTAAGGGCCTCACCTGCTACAATCTCTCCTGACTTAACCAGTTGGGCGTAGGCATAAACATAGTAGACAATCTGTGGCACCAAGCGACCAATATTCATTGAATTAGCTGAAGAGAACTGGAAGCCATTGACTGCTAGTTTGTCACGCAAGGCACTGTCGTTAAACATTTCCTTAACCTTGGTTTGAGCATCGTCAAAGTTTCCGTCAATAGCGACTACGTGCGTATTTTCTCCTGTTTGAGTGGTCATTTGCAATTCTTGGACTTTGCTGACCCCGTCACGCGGATAAAAAACAATGATTTCAGTTCCTGGAACATCTGCAAATCCAGCCATGGCTGCCTTTCCAGTATCTCCTGATGTCGCTGTCAAGATGACAATTTTCTTGTCTAGGCCATGTTTTTTGGCGGCCGTTGTCATCAAGTGAGGCAAGATAGACAAGGCCATATCCTTAAAGGCAATTGTTGAGCCACGGAAAAGCTCTAAATTGTACTGATCGTCGCTAATTTTGACTAAAGGCGCAATCAGATCGGTATCGAATTTGTCATCATAAGCAGAGGCAATGCAGTGGTCCAGCTCTTCACTCGTGAAATCATCTAAAAAGGCAGATAAAATAAGCTTAGCCACCTCCTGATAGGAAGCATCTTTCAAGACAGCCATGTCCAAATCGACCTCTGGCATTCTTGTTGGTGTATAAAGCCCGCCATCATTAGCAAGTCCTTGTAAAATAGCCTGACTGGCTGTCACAATATTATTGGCATCTCGAGTTGATTGATATGTTAGTGTCATAGGAGTACCCTCTTCAAAGCTTTTTTACTATTTTACCATAATTTTGTAAGGAATAACGCCAACCTTTTATTTTGATAGCGTTTTTATCCTATTTCCGAACCAAAAAAGAACCTCTTAGAGATAACTCCGAGATTCTTTTAGTAAATTTACACACATTAACCAACGATTACTCTTGATAAAAGTTGCTCAAACTTTTGCAAATCAATATCCTTTTTCAGACCAATCTTAATCCGTCCAATCGTGGTCCAAAGTTCCACTTCAGAACCTGAATCCAAAAAGAGTCTCCCATTCTCACCAGACCACATTTGAATAGCCCGATAGGGTAAGACATAGGTTTCTACTTTTTTAGGGGCCAAGGTCGGACTATCTTTGATAATCAAACGCTTATCTGTAAAAATAGCAATGTCCTTAACCGTTTTGAAAGCTGCAATAATTTCTTCTTCAGGAAGCAACAGTTTCACCGCATCTTCAGGGGCATACGTTTCTTTTACAAGGGTCCAAGCAACAGCAATTTCGTTCATAGTCATCTCCAAGATTTTCTTTTTATTATACCAAAAATCACCTGATTAAGATACTGGTATCGTTTTTAGTAAAGTGACATCAAACAAAAAACTAGCCAGACTAAGGTCTGACTAGTGGAGTCACCTATTATTTGCGACGGCCTGGGCGTTTACCATAACCATAGTAAGCATCTTCAATGATTTCTTGCATATGATCAACCATTGGCAAACGTGGGTTGGCTGGAGAACATTGGTCCTCGTAAGCAAGAAGAGCCAATTCACGAGAGTATTTCTTAAGTTCTTTCTCATCAACCCCTTGTGCTTTCAAGTTCATCTTAATGCCAACACGTTCACCCAATTCGTAAACTGCTTTAGCGTATGCTTCAACTGCTTCTTCTGGCGTTGAGCATGGGAGACCAAGCATTCGAGCAATATCTTGGAATTTCTCATCTGCTTTCCAATAGTTGTACTTAGGCCATGTTGTCGTTTTAGATGGACGAGTACCGTTGTAGCGGATAACATATGGAAGCAAGATGGCATTGGTCCGACCATGAACGGTGTGGAAGCGACCACCAAGTTTGTGGGCCATTGAGTGGCTCATGCCAAGGAAAGCATTGGCAAAGGCCATACCTGCCATAGTTGACGCATTATGCATCTTCTCACGCGCCTCTGGATCAGCAGTTTTAACAGATTGTTCAAGGTATTGGAAGACCAACTTGATGGTTTGAAGAGCCAGACCATCTGTGTAGTCATTGGCAAAGTTAGACGTATAGGCTTCTGTCGCATGGGTCAAGACGTCCATACCAGTGTCAGCTGCGATGAAATCAGGAACTGACTCTACCAACGCAGGGTCCACAATAGCGATTGTTGGTGTCAATGAGTAATCAGCAAGCGGGTATTTGCGGTTATTCTTCTTATCAGAGATAACGGCGAACGGTGTCACTTCTGAACCTGTACCAGATGTTGTTGGGATACCGATGTATTTGGCTTTTTGTCCAAGTGATGGGAATTTGAAGGCACGTTTACGAATATCCATGAATTTTTGAACCAAATCACGGAAATCTACTTCTGGTTGTTCGTAGAAGAGCCACATCACTTTAGCAGCATCCATTGGCGAACCACCCCCAAGAGCAATGATAGTATCTGGCTCGAAGGCTTTCATGACTTCCGCACCACGTTCAACAGTTGTAATATCTGGATCCGGCTCAATGTCAGAGAAGACTTGAATCGTTACTTGGTTGCTGCGTGCGTTCAATTGGTCAATGACACGTTGTACAAAACCAAGGCGTTCGATAGACTTATCAGTAACAATCATAACGCGTTCAACATTCTCTACTGTTTGTAGGTACTGAATAGAGTTGCGTTCGAAATAGATCTTAGAAGGTACTTTGAACCATTGCATGTTGTTTCTCCGTTTTCCGACTTTCTTGATGTTGAGTAAGTTAACTGCACTAACGTTATCACCAACTGAGTTACGACCATAAGAGCCACAACCAAGTGTCAATGATGGAATGAAAGCATTGTAAACATCACCGATACCACCGAAAGTAGATGGAGAGTTCCAGATGACACGCATCGCCCGAACACGGGTACCAAATTCTTTCGCTAAAGCTTCGTCTTTCGTATGGATAGCTGCAGAGTGACCTAGGCCATGGAATTCCACCATAAGGCGAGCTTTTTCTAGTCCATCCTCTGTATCCTCTGCTTTAATCACCGCAATCACTGGAGACAATTTTTCACGCGTAAGAGGCTCTTTTTCACCAACTTCTGCACACTCTGCTGCTAAAATATTGGTTCCTTCTGGTACTTTGAAGCCAGCTTGCTCCGCAATCCAAGTTGCTGGTTTACCAACGATTTCGGCATTTAATTTCGCATCAGCGCAGTTTTTGCTATTTGCTTTGGCACCAAAACAGAATTCTTCAAGGAGGGCTTTTTCTTTCTTAGTGACAAAATAAGTATGGTAAGATTTGAATTCTTCAACAAATTCATCATAGATTTCTTTATCAAGGATAACCGCTTGTTCTGAGGCACAGACCATACCATTATCAAAGGACTTAGACATTACGATATCGTGTACAGCCTGTTTGATATCTGCTGATTTTTCGACATAGGCTGGGACATTACCAGCACCAACACCAAGAGCAGGTTTACCACAAGAATAGGCCGCACGTACCATGGCATTACCACCAGTTGCTAAGATTGTTGCGATGCCATCGTGATTCATCAAAGCAGCTGTTGCTTCCATAGATGGTTCTGTAATCCACTGAACACAGTTTTCAGGCGCTCCTGCAGCGATCGCAGCATCTCTCACAATTTGAGCTGCATGGGCGGAAGACTCTTGCGCAGATGGATGAAAACCAAATACAATTGGGTTACGTGTTTTAAGAGCAATCAAGGCTTTAAAAATAGTTGTTGATGTTGGGTTTGTTGTTGGTGTTACACCACAAATAACCCCAACAGGTTCGGCAATCTCTGTCACACCTGTAATCGGATCATCTGAGATAACTCCTACTGTTTTGACGCCCCGCATATTGTTGACAACATGTTCACAGGCAAAGAGGTTTTTCGTCGCCTTATCTTCAAAGACACCACGACCTGTTTCCTCAAAGGCGTGTTGAGCTAAAATACCGTGGGCATCTAAAGCAGCAACAGACGCCTTGGCTACAATATAATCGACTTGTTCTTGGTTCAACTGACGAAATTCATCTAAGGCAACAAGACCTTTTTGGACCAAGCTATCAATCGCTTGGTTAACATCTGCCACAGCAACTTCTTTTGCTTTTTTACTCATTTGTTGACTCCTTTTGTAACTTTGTTAATTATTTCACAACTATATTCTACACTAAATTTTTGTTTTTGTAAACACTTTGATAAATATTTCACAAACTTTTCTTTCGTTAGTATGTTAACTTCCCTGATAGCCTTACTTTCAAGCTTTTTATGATTGTAAAATTTTTTTATTTCACAAAATTAGTAAGCGCTATCTTTTTTGCTTAGTTAGAGTTTTATACTTTTTAAACTTATTTTCGATAAATTGTCATTAAAAAAAAAGACGACTTTATCCGTGATTACTAGATATAATCGTCTTTGAGGGTCACCCATTAAGCTACAGCAATGACTTTATAGATGGTTTTAGCTAGGGCCTCTTGATACTCTTCTTGCGTATAGGCTTCAGTTGTAGAGACGGTTGCTTCCCCTTTTTCAAGGTCAACCGCCACTTGATCAACGCCAGCTAGCTGGCTCAATTTATCAGTAACTCGCGCCACACAGTGGTCGCAGGACATGTTTTCAATGGTAAGGATTTGTTTCATCATAAACCTTCTTTCTTGACCAAAATTTTTTTCTAGGCCATATAAAACGATTGGAATTGCTGACAATCACCATACAGAGGTGCTTGTCAGTTTTTGTTTTCAAAGAATTCGTTAGGATTTTAAATAGCGTAATCTAAGAGCATTGGTAACAACAGAGACTGAACTAAGGCTCATGGCTAGGCCTGCTAACATAGGATCAAGCAAAGGCCCTCCATAGAGGTAAAGCAAGCCCATCGCCACAGGGATACCTAGAATGTTATAAGCAAAAGCCCAGAAAAGATTTTGCTTGATGTTACGAATGGTTGCCCGACTGAGTTTAAGAGCTGCCGGTACGTCTTCAAGGTTTCCATGCATGAGCACGATATCTGCGGATTCAATGGCTACATCCGTGCCAGAACCAATCGCGATACCAACATCAGCCTGGACTAAAGCAGGGGCATCGTTGATCCCATCACCCACCATAGCTACCCGTTGTCCGCTAGCTTGTAGGCGTTCGACCGCTTGGACCTTGTCCGCGGGGAGCACTTGGCTAATCACCTCGGTGACACCGACCTCAGCCGCAATCGCTCGAGCAGTGCCTGCATGATCTCCTGTCAGCATAACGACTGTCAAGCCCATCGTCTTGAGCTGCTGGATGGCAGCCTTACTGGTTGACTTGACCTGATCTGCTACAGCGATAAGGCCTGCCAACTGGTCATCAGAGGAAAGATAGAGAGGGGTCTGACCAGATTGGGCCAGCAGGGCGTCGGTACTAGCTAGACTGGAGATATCAACCCCCTGCTGCGCCATTAATTTGGCATTCCCTAGGGCTAGCTGGTGGTTCTTGTAGCGAGCTGTTAAACCCTTACCAGATATGGCTTGGAAATCGGTGACCGGCAACAAATCCAGTTCCGCCTCTTTAGCGGCATCTAAAAGAGCTTTAGCCAGAGGGTGCTCTGAACCGACCTCACTAGAAGCGGCTAGTCGCAGGAGTTCTTGCTCGGTCCACGAGCCTTGAGGATGAAGACTGGTGACGCGTGGGCGACCTTCTGTAATGGTTCCTGTCTTGTCTAAGACAACGGTATCCACGAGATGAGCGGATTCCAAAGCTTGACCAGACTTAACGAGAATGCCCTGTTCGGCTCCCTTACCGGTCCCGACCATGATGGCTGTCGGAGTTGCTAGTCCCAAAGCACAGGGACAGGCAATCACAAGAACAGAGACAAAAATTTGAAGGGCGAAATCGATATCCTTGCCTCCAAAAATCAGCCAAGATAAGGCTGCTAGAAGGGCTAAGCCAATCACTATGGGAACAAAGTAGAGGGAAATGCGATCTGCCATCGCAGCAATCGGCGCCTTAGACCCCTGCGCTTGCTCGACGAGTTGAATAATCTGAGCTAGAGTTGTATCTTCTCCGACCCGAGTCGCCTGATAATCGATACTACCGTTTTGGTTAATGGTGGCGCTGATAACGGTATCTCCAACTGCCTTGGACACCGGCATGCTTTCTCCTGTAATCATGGCTTCATCAATACTGGTTTGACCTGCAATAATTTCCCCATCAACCGGAATGCTTTCTCCTGGTTTGACACGGACTATATCCCCCACTCGGATGTCTTCAGTATCAATCTCTACAACCTGATCGTATCGAATAACCGTCGCCTTTCTAGGGGCCAGATTCATGAGGTGTTCAATAGCTTGTGACGTTTGCCCCTTGGCTCTTGCTTCTAGGAGTTTTCCGACCATGATCAAGCTGATGATAACTGCTACTGATTCCAGATACAGATGGTGGGCAAAATGGTGTTCGCCCTGAGAAATCCCATAGATGGCATAAAGGCCGTAAACAAAGGCTGCGCCTGTCCCTACTGCTATCAGGCTATCCATATTGGGATGCCCTTTGAAGAGGTTTTTAAACCCTCTTTGGTAAAAGCCGCGCCCTAGCCACATAACCGGTAAGGTCAAGACTAGTTGAGCCAGCGCAAAATTCAAGGGCACTAGATCGGGAGACAAGCTATTTGGCACGGGCAAGCCTACCATGGTCCCCATGGATAAGTAGAGCAAGGGAATTGTCAGCGCTAGCGCAAGAAAGGTTTCCTGTTTCTTCTTTTGGTAACGCGCTTGGCGTTCCGCCTTTTCAGCTTGATAAGCCGATTTCCCACGCTCTGTTTTTTCACTAGCGCCATAGCCAGCTGCTGCAACTTCTGCTATGACTTGGCCCCAGTCAAAATCAGGATCTTCTGTCTTAGCAACCAAGCGCTCTGTCGCAAGGTTAACCGTTGCCTCACGAACACCCGGTAACTCCCCGACTACCATTTCAATGGTTGCAGCACAGGCTGCACAGGTCATCCCTGTTAAGGTAAAGGTTTTTTCAGTCATGGCAATGTCCTCCGTGTTGCCCACAAGTGCACTGACCTGCTAAGCAGTTGCAAGTAAGTGCTATTGGAGCTGTCTGTTTTTGAGCCAAGGCTTGCTGGCTAATCCGCTCTAGGTCAACTTGGCTGAATTCTCCTTGAGATAGCAACAAGGAGACCAAGTCCACATGCTTAGTGTTGCAGATACTGCTTTGTATGGTCTTCAAGCTCTGGGTCAACTGGTCTTTTTCAGAAACCTGGGCATAGTAGGCAAATTTTTTACCCACTTGTTCTGTTCTGACCAAGTCTTTCGTTTTCAGACGTCCCAGCAAAGTTTTAATGGTTGCGGCCTGCCAATTGTAAGCCTTGCTTAAATGTGCGATCACTTGGGCGCTAGTCGCCCCTGGGTTGGCCCAGAGTACGCGCATGACTTGCCATTCTGCCTGAGACATGGTTTCTCTTTCCATAGCTACTCCTTTCGTTTACATTTGTAATCATTGTCTATAGCTATAGTTTACAACTGTAAACATTAAATGTCAAGAAAACACTCCCTCATTTTTGAGGAAGTGTCCATGTGATTAGTGGGCTAACATTTCTTGAGCAATTTCAAAAGAGCTCATGCCTGTTGGGTAATAGGTTGGCCAGTTTTCAAGTTCTTCTAACAGTTTTTCTTGGCTGTCGCTTCCAAAGTAAATATGGAAGTGACCGGTCTTAACTGGGGCAATGTTGTGGTCGCTAAACTGAACATACTTGTAGTCCCCAGCATCTTCATTGGTCGCTTCAAAGAGGAAGCGTACGCCACGGTTGCCTTTTTTGTAGGTCAAGATTTCATAGCCGACATACTTATAAGTGTTCTTATGACCTTTGCCATCGACAAAGAATTCCATGGTGTCACCATCAATCTTGATTTGTTCAACATCTGTCTTGTAACCAATGTCATAGTAATCCTTGTACTCTTCAGCTGTCATAGCTCCATTAGACTTTTTAGCCTTGTAGTCCCAAACTTGGTCAAAAGTACCATCTAGCAAGTATGGATAGACAGACTGCCAATCGCCAGCGTAGTCTGAGAGCTCACGGTCTGCAACGTCACTGTCTTCAAAGTAGCCATTGTAAACAGTCTTCGTATCTACGGCTTCTTCCGGTTGAATTTCAGGACCTTCGCTTTCTGTTGTCAATTTTAGAGCTTCAAGGTTAGCTTCAGCCGTTGAAATATAAGTTTCCCCAGCCTTCATGGCATCAGCTGTCAAACTCTCCAGTGGATTGAGAACCGCTGTTTCCACACCTGTTTCCTTGGCCAAGGTCTCAGCCACTGCTGAAGAAGCTGTTTCTTCAAAGTAAATGTATTTGATGCCATTGTTCTTAATGTACTCAGACAATTCTGCCAAACGCGTTGCTGACGGCTCAGCCTCAGGCGTCAAACCTGATACAGAAACTTGTGTCAATCCATAGTCAAGGGCGAGGTAATTAAAGGCCGCATGCTGGGTTACGAAACTTTTTTGCTTAGCTTGTGATAAGGTATCTGTATATTCTTGGTCAAGCGCTTGGAGCTCCTTTAGATAGGCCTCTGCATTCTTAGTGAAGGTATCCTTGTCTTCGGGATAAGCTTCTATCAATTGGTCACGAATAATCTCCACCATCTGTACAGCACGGTAAGGAGAGACCCAAACATGGGGATCGTAGTCATGCGAGTGACCATCTTCACCATGCGCATGGTCATGGTCATGATCATCGGAACCCGGTAGGAGTAACATTCCTTCTGTCGCCGAGATGACCTTGACATCTGATTTTGATTTTTCAAGGTTTTCTTCTAATTCATGCACCCAGGTTTCCATGTTTTCATTGGCATAGACAAAGGCATCCGCATCTTCAATAGTCGCAATGGCTTTAGCAGATGGCTCATAACCATGCACCTCTGTCCCTGCTTCAATCAAGAGTTCTACATTTGCTTCATCCCCTGCAATTTCTTTGGTAAATTCGTAGACAGGATAAAAGGTTGTTACAATCGTCGGCTCTTCAGATCCTGCTTGATTGGAACAAGCAGCTAATAAGGCTGCAGATAACGATAAGCCTAATAAAGCCCATTTTTTCATGAGAAAATCTCCTTTATTTTTTAAACTTTTTCAATAGATTGACCACCAAGAAAATGGTGATAAAGATCATGGTGATACTTGCTGAAGCCGGTGTTTCCATATAGTAGGAAATATAAAGCCCAGACAGCATCCCGACAAACCCAATAAGCACAGAGAGTGCCATGACCGTCTTAAAGCTCTTGCCCAGACGCAGAGCGATGGAGGCTGGTAGGACCATAATGGTTGAAACCAATAGTGCACCAGCCGCAGGAATCATGAGGGCAATCGCCACCCCGGTCACCATGTTAAAGAGGATAGACATGGTCCGCACAGGCAAACCGTCCACATAAGCAGTATCCTCATCAAAGGTCAAAATGTACATGGGACGGATAAAGAGGGCCGTCAAAATAAGCACTATCACCGCAATGGCAAACAAGGCCGTCACCTGCGTCGATGTAATGGTCAAAATCGACCCGAACAAGTACTGGTCTAAGCTCATGCTAGAGGAGCCACCAGACTTACTGGTCACAATCAGAGAAATAGCCAACCCTGTTGACATGAGAATAGCAGTCCCAATCTCCATAAAATCCTTGTAAATCGTCCGTAAGTATTCTAAGAACACCGCAGCGATCAGCACGACAATGATAGTTGACACACTGACATCGATTCCCAAAATCAAGCCGAAAGCCACTCCTGCTAGGGAAACGTGACTGAGCGTATCGCTCATCAAGGACTGCCGCCGCAAAATCAGGAAAATTCCTAAGATCGGAGCGAAAGCTGCAATGGCAATCATAGCGAGGAAAGCTCGTTGCATAAAGGCATAATCAAAAAGACTAAGCATGATCCACCTCCTCTGCTCCATGATGGTGGTGGGTCTCGTGAAGGTTAAAGCACCGCCAAGGCGAATCTTGGTCACGCACGAGATGAATATTGCGGTCCGCAAATGTTCTCACGTCATCGGGGTCATGGGTAATCATGAGGACTGACTTACCGTGTTGTTTAGCAGAGTGGTGCATAAGACCATAAAACTCTTCTTTAGAGCTGATGTCCATACCCGTCGTTGGCTCATCTAGGATAAAGATATCGGGATCACTGGCAAACATCCTGGCAATCACAGCCCGTTGTTTTTGCCCACCTGAAAGCGAACCCAGCCGACTGTCTCGCTGCTCCCACATCCCAACCGCTTCCAAACTAATCTTGATATGTTCTTCGTCATGCTCGCTCAACTTGCGAAACCAGCCTTGACGCGGGTAACGGCCTGATTTCACAAACTCATAGACTGTTGACGGAAAGCCTGCATTAAAACTAGCCACCTGTTGAGGGAGATAGGCAATGCGCAATTTTTGACCCGAAATACTGGTCTTTGAAATATCAACCTTGCCAACTTGGGGTTTTAAAATCCCTAGAGTCGCCTTAACCAAGGTCGTCTTGGCGGCCCCATTTTCACCCGTCAAGGTCACAAATTCCCCGCTATCAAGATGATAAGAAATCTTGTCCAGAACAGGCTCTTTGTCATATTGAAAGGCTAAGTTTTCAACCGTGATATAGCGCATTAAGCCTCCTCAATCTTGCCAAGCAAATCCTTGAGGAAACGACTAACTAATGCTTGCTCCTCCTGAGAATAGCCAGCAATAACAGCATCATAGGTACTCAGCGTATGGGCATGGTGATGTTCATGCTCCTTCGCAATCGGCTTGGCCAAATCGGTCAACTGATAGTAAGTCATCCGGCCATCCTTGGCATCCTTGGCAGATTCCAACATCCCTTGAGCAATCAAGGATTTAATGGCCTTGGTCACAGCAGCTTGGCTGACATTGAGGGCCTTAGCTAGGTCAGAATTGTTGATAATGCCGTCATTAATCAGCATGAGAATATGTTCTTGCGTATTGGTCAATGACACATTGCTCTGGCAGGCGCCTACTAGAAGTTCTAAGTGATTCTCAGATTTGAGAATAATGGTATTGATCGCTTGATCAATTTGTTTAGCTAATTCGGTCATCATGATTTCCTTTATTTTTTGTTAACATAAACCATTTTATCATTAACCAGTTAAATAGTCAAAACTTTTTAACCAGTTTCGGAGTTTTTTTCTGAAAATGGCTAATTTTTCAAAATCAACACTTCCATATTATGCTATAATGAATAGTTAGAAAGGTGGTTCGTATGTCAATAGCCCTCATGGTCTTTCAAAAACTTCTTGTCCTTTTCCTCCTCATGGGAATGGGCTGTTTTCTGGCCCGCAACATCCTGACCAAGGACATCACGCGCCAACTCTCAAAGCTCTTAACCATGTATGTGGCCCCTAGCCTATTTGTAGCGACCTTTTTGAAGGCTGATTTTTCCAGAGATCGCCTGCTTTACCTTCTTATTACCATCGCTATGGCCTTCTTTATCCTCATTACCCGTATTATACTCACCCGCTTTTTAGTTCCAAAAGGCCGTCCGATTGATACTTACGCTGTTCTTTTTGCGAATGTGGGTTTCCTAGGAACCCCGTTAGCCCTCGCCGTTGGCGGCAATGATGCCGTTTTTTATATTTCAGGCTTTGTCGTTGCCAACCAAATCATGCAATGGACCTATGGCATCTACCTTATCACGCAGGACAAATCAAAGATATCCCTGCGCACTGCCCTTCTCAATCCGGCTTCCATTTCAACAGTCATTGGACTGACCTGCTATATCCTCCCCTTTACTTTTCCAAATGTCTTGATGGATGCTGTCAGTAGCTTTGCCCAACTCAATACCCCCTTATCAACCCTAGTCCTTGGGACTTATTTTTATAAGGCCAATTGGCGCGAAGTCTTCTGCTATCTGCCAGCTTACTGGACAGCCTTTCTTAGACTAATCCTTACCTCCCTCATTTCTACCCTCATTATCTGGTTGCTTCCTTTAAATGTCCCAGCACTCAAGCTGGCCTTAACGATCGCCTCCTGCTCCCCAACAGCCATGAATGCAGCCCTTCTCAGCCAAGTCTATGGTGGGGATTACCAGTACGGTTCACGCCTAGTCCTCCTAACGACTGTCCTGTCGCTCATCAGCTTCCCCATCATGATGGGCATCGCCAGTTTTATTTATCTGGGATAAGTTGAAAGCATCCTGTTAACCAAACGTTTGAGCAAGACCAGTATCTATACAGAAAAATTCTCCAAGTTTTGGCTTGGAGAATTTTTTAGTTGATCTGCATATCAGACACTATGGTCACAAGGCCGTCATTGATGAGACTGACCTGTGGATTTGCATTTAGCTGTCGTGACGATTTTTAATCTTTTTGGCCTCATCTGCATTCAGCTTTTACCCAGTAATGCACGTAAAACTCCACCTAGAATTATCAAAAAACCACCTAGTAAGTAAAAATTATCACGAGTTTGGCCATAATCAAATTGAAAACCATAGATTAGAACAAATACCCCCAAAAGAGCAATCAGCCAAGATATAACCCTTCCTATTTTTTTCATAAACACTCCTTTTCTACCTAGAGATTACAGAAACCCCGCCAGACTGATTAATCATGATAATGACTCTTCTTCCATTATTCACTGCACTTCGCATCATAATATATTTATAGAACCAGCGAGGACTAGTCCTCATTAGAAGAGGCAATCCATTTATTAAACGCTAATTGTCCTAATGAACTTATGATAATCAGTATAAACCCCAATTGGCGAAATGATATTTTATGGCTCAGCTCATCCACTCTAAAAAGACTATAGAGTAGGCTCAGTATTCCTAAAATCCGTACCATCCATAGTAAACCTCTAAGAAACTTTTTCATCTGTAAGACCTCAAAACTATCGTGACATTAGAGAAACTCCACCATATTGATTAATGATAATAACAACACCACGTCCTCTGTTAACGGCATGTTGCATTATTCCAAGTTGAGTCAACCAAAGGATGTATTATACCACCCTTTAGCCGATATTTGATTAACTAACACCACGGGAAATAACAATATTTTCATAAGGAACAGAAGCTGAACTATTTTTGGTCGACCTTACCATATAGCCTTTTATTGTCTTACCCTCGTATCCAATACAATGGTCACAGGACCATCATTGACTAGACTGACCTGCATATCAGCGCCAAAGAGACCTGTTTCCACAGGAACATGCTGGGCTAACAGGGCATTCAATTGGTCATAAAGCTGACTTGCTTTGTCAGGTGCAGCACCACCATTGAAGGCTGGACGATTGCCTTTCTTGGTATCCGCAAAAAGGGTAAACTGAGAGATCGAGAGGATTTGCCCACCGATATCTTGAACAGACAGATTCATCTTTCCTGCTGCATCTGAAAAAATCCGCATGTTGACGAGTTTTCGGACAGCATAGTCCAAATCCGCTGACGTATCCTCAGGCGCTATGCCAACCAGAAGCAAGAGCCCTTGGCTAATCTTTCCCTGCACGCGCCCCTCAATCTCTACCTGGGCTTCGGACACCCGCTGAATAATGATTTTCATAAGCTATTTACCATTTCCTATTGACGACAATTGAACCAAAAAGCCTCTCTATTGTACACAATTCCCTTATAGGCAAGGAAGCGATCCTGCAGATAAGGCTATAGTCTATCAAAGCAAGCTGACGATGGATAGAAGAGAACTATTCCGATTAGAGGAAGAAGGCTGACGCCTTTTCCCATTTCCCGATTAAAAAGGCCCCCCAGACCTTTTTAACCATTCGTCCGTTTAACAGAGTACACCTCCGGCACCGACTTGACCTTGTCGACAATGGTGGTCAAACTGGAGAGATTTGATATGTAAAAACTGATATGGATATTGGCAAACTTCATATCCTTGGTTGGCTGAGCATTGACACTTGAAATATTGTGATTGGAGTTGGTCAGGACCTTGAGAACATCGTTCAAAAGACCTGAACGGTTAAGACCGTAGATATCAATCTCAGCCAAGTATTCCTTGCTAGAGTTTGACTCCTCCCACTCTACATCGATTAAGCGTTGCTCATAGTTTTCTTGACTCCTAAGGTTCATACAGTCTGTTCGATGGATGGCCACTCCACGTCCTTTGGTAATATAACCCACAATCTCGTCACCCGGTACAGGACTACAACATTTGGCAATCCGCATCATGAGACCAGATGCCCCTTGAATGATGACACCTCCCTCATGCTTAACCTTGAGATTTTCTTTGTGGTTCTCCTGCTTGACCTCACCGCCCTTGACCAACTCGTCCGCAACAGCCTTGGCCTTAGCCCGCTCGGCCTCACGGCGTTCTTTTTCTGTCAGGCGGTTAAAGATAGAGACCGGTGACACCTCGCCAAACCCAATGGCCGCATAAACAGCTTCCTCAGTCTTGTACCCCGTTTTTTGCAAGGCCTCTTCCATATGCTTGCGGTCTAAATATTTATTGGCAACATAACCATTTTCTTGCAAAATATCTTGGAGCATTTCGCGCCCCTTAGTGATGGAAAGCTCCTTGTCTTGGTTTTTGAAAAATTGGCGAATCTTATTCCTAGCCTTGTGGGTTTTGACAATGTTGATCCAGTCACGACTAGGACCGAAGGAATTGCTTGAGGTGATGATTTCCACCTGATCACCCGTCTTAAGCTTGGTCGTCAGAGGCACCATCCGACCGTTAACCTTGGCACCTGTCGCCTTCTCACCGACATTGGTGTGAATGTCATAGGCAAAGTCAATCGGCCCTGAATCTTTGGGTAATTCCCGAACATCACCATTTGGCGTGAAGACATAGATCCGCTCGGTAAAGATATCTTCCTTAACCGATGACACAAAGCCCTGGGCATCGTCACTATCAGCCTGAAGGTCCAGCATATTAGCAATCCATGACATGCCAAGTGCGGTTTCCTTCTCATCGACCTTACCCTTGACACCTTTTTTATAGGCCCAGTGAGCTGCTACCCCGTATTCAGCCACCTCGTGCATCTCATAGGTCCGAATCTGAAACTCAATCGGTCCTTTAGGACCGTAAACCGTCGTGTGAATGGACTGGTAACCATTGGCCTTAGGATTAGCAATGTAATCCTTAAAACGACCCGGCATCGGGCGCCAGAGTTCATGAATATAGCCTAACATAGCATAAACATCGCTCGGCGTGTCCATGAGACACCGAATGGCAATCAAGTCATATAGCTCATCGAAGCGCTTATGCTTGTCATGCATCTTACGATAAATCGAGTAAATGTGCTTAGGACGCCCATAAACCTGCCCTCTTAAATTCCGCTCCTCTGTATAGGTCGTAATCTTTTCCACAACCTCTTCAACCAGGGCTTCGCGCTCACGACGCTTCTCCTTCATGAGGCGTGAAATTCGGTAAAACTCTTCTTCGTTAAGGTAACGAAAACTCATGTCCTCCAGTTCCCACTTCACGGAGGAAATCCCCAAACGGTGGGCTAATGGGGCATAAATTTCCATGGTTTCCCGCGAAATCCGCTCTTGCTTATCCTTACGCAGATGCTTAATGGTGCGCATGTTGTGAAGCCTGTCTGCTAATTTCACCAAAATCACCCGCATATCCTCTGACATAGCAATTAACATCTTGCGGTGATTTTCCGCCAACTGCTCCTCATGGCTCTTATACTCCACCTTACCGAGCTTGGTGACGCCATCCACAATCTTAGCAACATCTTCACCAAAATCACGTTCCAAATCTTCTAGCGTGACGTCCGTATCTTCGACCACATCGTGCAAAAATCCACAAGCAACGGTCACAGCATCCAGATGCAGACCCGCCAAAATCCCAGCTACCTGAATAGGGTGAATAATATAGGGTTCACCCGACTGACGAAACTGCCCCTCGTGGCTCTCCACCGCATAATCCAAAGCTTTCTTTACAAAAATAACATCGCTCTCACTCAAATAGCGAGCTGTTAAGGCCACCACCTCTTCGCCCGTCAAATTCACTTCTTTCGGCATACCCGCACATCTCCTTGAAATCTTGTTCTTATTTTACCATTTTTTTGGAAAAATAGCAGAGCGACCTGCTTTTTTCAGCTGTTAAGGTCAAAAAGTCCTCCTATACACAGACTTATCCACAGAATTGTGGATAAAAGTTTTATAATGTGGAAAACAACCCCCCATTTTAGACTGATAACCACTTGTTTTCCAAACTTTTCACGTCAATTTTCACTGATTATCCACAACTTGTGGATAACTTCTGATAAAAACGGCTCAAAAAAAGAAACAGGTATCCTGTTTCTCAATCATGATCAGCTAGTTCCAAAGCATAACTCACTGCTGACAGGGCATAGAGCGGAGCTGTCTCTGTCCGCATAATCCGAGGGCCAAGGCCCACTCTGATGCCACCAGCAGCCTCGAAGGCTTCGATTTCCTGAGACGATATACCGCCTTCTGGGCCAAAGAGAAAGAGAAGCTTTTGACCAGGTGCAACCTGAGTCAGCTCCTTAGCTAGGGTAGAGCGTTCCCCTGCCTTAGCGATTTCCTCATAGGCGATAAAGATTTTGTCAAAATCTGCAAGCCGAGCTAGTAAATCCTTTTGGCTGTCAAAGAGGCTGACTTCTGGCACACGATTGCGTTTAGACTGCTCCGCAGCACCTAAAACAATCTTGGCTAGCTTGTCTTCTTTCTTGGCTAATTTCTTGCTATCCCACTTGACCACAGACCAGTCTGCAGGATAGGCCCAGATAGCCGACGCCCCCAGTTCGGTCGCTTTTTGGCTGATAAATTCCAGCTTGTCCCCTTTAGGAAAGCCAGAAGCGATGGTCACCTCAACAGGCAGCTCGACATGGTCCACCAAGTCTTTGACCAGTTCAAACTGCTGGTCTTGGCTAGAGAGGACACGCGCCAGACGTTTTACCCCATCATCAAAAACCAAGACCACCTCATCACCCTCTGTCAGACGCATGACCGAAAACATGTGTTTAGCCGTTTCCTTATCAGTGATGGTCACCGGATTTTCTGCTTTGCCTTTTACAAAATACTGTTGCATCTAGCCTCCAATCACACCTGAACGGTCATCCGTCTTCTTAAAGACGCAGCAATTCCATTCACCCTGCACCATATGGGTTTCAAGGAAAAAGCCTGCACTTTCAGCAGAAGAACGCACCATGTCCCATTTTTCAGAGATAATACCCGACATGATCAGGTAGCCCTCATCCTTGACCAAACGGTAGGCATCCTCTGTCAAATGAATGAGAATATCCGCCAAGATATTAGCCACGATGACATCTGCTTCATGGCCCACACCTTTTAAAAGGTCGCCTGTTGATACATGAATATCGTCCATATTGGGATTGAGTTCGATATTTTCTCGTGCCACACGCACCGCCACATCGTCCAAATCGTAGGCAAAAATCTCCTTGGCACCCAAGAGTGAGCTGGCGATAGAGAGAACCCCAGACCCCGTCCCGACATCAATCACGGTCTCCCCGCCACGCAGGACCTGCTCTAAGGCAAAGAGGCTCATCTTGGTTGTTGGGTGCGTCCCTGTTCCAAAAGCCATCCCAGGATCCAGCTTGATGATCTTCTCGCCCGCTCCCGCTTCGTAGTCTGTCCAAGAGGGCACGATGGTCAAATCATGGGTAATGCGAGTGGGCTCATAGTATTTCTTCCAGTTCTCTGCCCAGTCCTCCTCAGCTAAAGCCTGTGTAGACAGCTGGATAACTCCCGTTGCCAAACCAAAGCCCGTCAAGTTGGCCAAGCGCTCGTTGACCTGCTCAGTGATGGCTACTATATCTGCGCTGTCTGGGTAATAGGCTGTGATTTTGACCATGTCAGCCTGTTCAACTTCTGGGAACAGCTCGCCGTATTTGCCAACCTGCCCCAGATAATCTGCACTATCGTCAATAGCCACCCCCTGGCTGCCCGTCTCAATCAAGAGATGAGACACCGCCTCTTCCGCCTCACGGTGAATCGTAATGGTTAATTCCTGCCAGTTGTTCATGTTGTTCTCATTTCGTTTTTATTAAATTTTTTATTCATTTTCTCACTTCTCATAAATCTTTTCCCATAAGTCTTTTAACTCTACAATATTGTGATCTGATTTTGATACAGGCCTAGAAGTTAGTTTCTGACTTATAACCAAACCTGATAAAATAGATATTGGCATTGAGAATATGAATAATAATGCAAATAAAAAAAGTGGAATAAGTAATAATTTACTGATTCCTAAGTCACTCCATTCCAAATTAATAAATCTTATACCATTTTGGCCTTTTCCTAGAAAATCAAATAATAATAATAATAGAATTATTGTTAGTACAAAAAATACCACGGAACCTACTAAACAGCCTATCCTCTCTGGTGTTTTATCACCGTTTTTTCCCTCTGTTTCTTTACCTTCGTCTTTTTTATCAGTATCTTCACACATATCAATTCTCCTCATTAGTTTCAAATAATTATCATAAGTTTCTTCAACAATCGGATTATAAATTTTATTCTTATCTCTTCCTAGTTTATATAAATAATCTTTTGCTCCCATCGAACTCCTATAATCAAAATGGTGCTTGAGAAGAAACATTGCAAATAATCGAACAATAGCAGTTGTATCACTATCTAAGAGATTTGATTCTGAATTAGGTACATCTTCAATAGTAATTAATTGCAAATTTTTTATTTGAACTGACTTTTTTTTACTAATTTTCTCAGTGACTTTGTCCTTAAAATCCTTATTTAAGATATATCTATCCAAATGTACAATCATAATATCACTAAACCAACTGAAAGAGTACTGCTCTACTTCTTCGAACTTAGGGAAAATTCTAAGAGCAGTTCGAACTGTTTGTGCATCATCTAAAGTCAACTCATACTTCGAAGCCACAGTAAACAATTTTTCCCGCCAGCCAGATTTTGAATCTAGCGAGTCACTTAAGTCACGATTCGAAATAACATACGTTACCAGAGCCGCCACCAATGCCCCAACAAGGGCAGCCAAAACTTCACTCATCATTCTCCTCCATCCAATCCCTCAACCGCTCCTGTAACTGCGGAATAACCTGCTTGTCGGTCAAAAAACCTTCAATAGGCATCAGTTTATAGCCCTGACCTTCATCGCCAAATCTTATCGCCTCATAATCCGACCGAGCTAACTCGCCAACCATAAAGACCGAGGTCTGATTAGGAGCAACCACTCCCAGACACACTTACTCTTAGAATGTACTTGCAATAAATCATTGCTCAACTATTGTCATACCATTTAGGGCGTACTCCCTTGTGCTCTTCTCTCTATTCCAGAAAACATGATACTTCTCTATTTCTATTCTTGCTCTAAAAAGATAATATTTCTCTTTATTCTTATAATTTTTGTATCTAATCTCAATTTCTAATTCTGGTGAAAAGTCTAATTCTGGTCTTTTTTTCATTATGTTCTGACTTCCAGCAACTGAAAAGAGGGTGACCTCTGGTGGAAATTCTATATTTACTGATTCTCCAGGCATCAAACTGTTATTTGCAAATGATTTAAGGTTTTGCTTTCGTATAAATGTTAAATTTCTCATGTCTGAGGAATATGAGTGAACATATAAATTTTCTACTTTAATTGTTACTCCATCCGATTCACCTACATTATTTAAGACAGTTACTGTTCCTTTAATATCAAATATCCCTGTAGAACCTAAATTTGCCAACTTGAAATATGGGTTATTCTCAATAATCTTTGGATCATTTCTCATCGAAGTACCATCGTCATCTCTATTAAACATAACTAGTTCTTTATATTCTGTATTGCTGGCTACTATGATAGGTTCTTTCTCTGCTTCCCTACTGTCCTTATCAACCTGCATGGTATAAAGCATAACAAAAATTGTAAATACAACCGACAGGAATGTCCCTATGATCGCTCCCCAAAATCCAAGCCAAGCATCTGTTGTACCTGGAATAATTATTACTGAGGTAATTTCTGAAAAATACTCTAGAACTATTATCACTGCACAGAGGACAATTACAACTATAATTAAGTAGCCCCAGCTTTTTCTGAATAGTTCTACAATCAACCTAGCCAGTTCTGTCAGAACCTTTCTCATGATTTCTTTATTCTTATTTTGATTTTCCATATTCTTACAGTTTCCTTTTATTATAGTCAATAACCTTATAATTTCAGCAAGACTATCTAATAAAGCACTCATTGAGTCCTGTCAATTTTACCACCTACTTGCTACATATCTTATTTCCTGTAATAAAAAACTACTTTATTTTTAGATGCTGATAAGCTAAAAGAATATATCCCACTATCACCTAAAAGTATATCCTGTAAACCTTTAAATATAGTTTGTACGATAATGTGCGCTATTGATAAGGACTTCTTTTGTACCATGTACCTATTCTTGAGTCTTCTGATCAATTGCCAAATACTTTAGTTTTATCTTAAAAATTTATTACGGTCCTTAAACTCAATTTGACTTAAATAGCCTAAAAATAATTCAACCAATGTATTCGTTAATTTCCTATCATCTGAATAGGGATTTTGTAGAGATTGCTTTAACAGGTTAATACGCGAATGGCGATCATCAGGCGATAACGTTGCAAGATATTCCCTATTGTTTAGGTAAACTTGTTGAACAGCTGTCATGTGAGAAAATTCATTTTGATTACACTTAGCTAAAAATTGACTTGTAAACGCAGAAATTTCCATCCTTGATACAGAATCTATTTTCTCACTTTCCCAGGTATAAATTGAGATAATCTGATGAAAACGATGAAGGTTATCCCCCTCACAAAGTAGTCGATAGATAAAGTCCTGTTTGTTTAGATTTGTATTACTTTGGTCTCCTAAGTGCTCATATTCTAACAAATACACAACAATACCAAGAATAACATCCAGCATCTGAATCATACGAGAATTTTGAGAATTAATGCCCCCAATGGACTCCACATGGTAGTTCTTGCCTCTATAAAGTGAGTGAGCGTTCATCTGGTCAATTAATTTCTCAAACACTCCCAACGTTTGAAACTCAGTGCTATCATCCATTATAATTTCTAAGCCATCAATCTGGCTATCATCTCTGACTAAACCATAAAACAGACGCTCTGGAATTTTGACATAAAAATACTTACGCAATTCTGAATCAGAATAGCCAAGCGCATCACCTAGCTTAAAGTAATGCGTATTATTCAACCGATAGATATTAAATTTTATGGATGAACAGGACAAAAAGAAGTCTAATACTTGAAAATACTTTTTAAGATCCGCACCTTGATAATCCACAAAATGTAACTCCGATTTTCTACCAAGGTTTATAAGAAGTTTCTCAATCTCCTCCTCAATTTTACTTAGTTCACTTTCTTCAATCGAAATAGCACCATAATAGGAGTACTCTGATTCACGGTCAATTTTTTTAGACTCATCAAAAAAGATATAATGCTTCATAGCTTTCCTCTAATTTCTATATCCCTTATTTTATCATAAATTTCAAAATACTTGACAAACAGCATAATTTCGATTAGAATATTCTTATAGATACATATAATATCATTTTGTGGGACTATTTATTTTCTTCCTCGCTGTTTGGAGGCTGATAACAGTCCCCAGTTTGTTAGCTTTCTTCCTCGCTGTTTGGAGGCTGGCTAACTGGTTAAAAGGGACAGGCAATCGCCTGTCCTTTTATACTGTTCCTGAAAAAAGAAACCGTTCATCTAACATCTTAATACCTCGGATAGGGATAAAAATGTGCCTCCTCTATGTTCTTCAATCCGGCCTCAAAGGCCTCCTCATCCCAGACAATAGCAAATTCCTCCGCCTCAGGGTCCGCTAGAAAGTCCATCACCTCATCCAGACCACGTTCTGCCGTCTCATTGAGGAAATAGACCAAATACGTCAAAAACTCCCGAGAGAGGCCCTTTTTCGGCTCATAGGGCAGAGCAACCAAATAGTCGTCCAAGTCTATCTTACTTTTGGCTGGGTTATAAAAGACAAGAATATCTTCAAAAAGAATGTCCTGATCAGACAGCTCCCCATCCGCATCCACCGTCTGCACAGCAGACGCATTTTGCACCTCCAGAAGAAAACTAACCTCCACCGCATGGTTCTTCTTATCCCAGTTAATCTCATAATCATAGGTGAACGCCTGCTCTAAGACTTCATCCAACACCCCTAAAAACCCATAATCCGCCATATCTTTCCTCCTCATCATTTTCTTCTATTATACTATCTTTTCCGACCAAATGGGACACGCACTTACACAAATAGTCCTACTTTTAAAATAAGCAAAAAAGAAGCTGGTCTCCCAACTTCTTTTTATTTATTAACGGGTTGGCGTGTAAGCCAATTTCCCTTCATTCTCAGCCAAGAATTCGGTCAATTCAGAATCTGGAATCTGACGCAAGTAAAGATTAGAACGAATCGTTTCATCATCCTCACGGCAAGTTGATAAGACCAAATACTTATCTGACTCAGAGATTTTGATATTAGCATTCTTCGTGTGGGCCTGCTCACTCACTTCTGTTAACTGCTGAGCAAACTGCTCATCACTATCAAACTCTGTCCGGTAGTAAGCTGTCGTCTCAGGAACGATAATCAAGAAGGCTGCTTCATAATAATAGTTTCTCTCAGGGGTTTGAACCACCACATAAGGATGCTCATCAAAGAAGGCCTGATCATCATAATAGTTAACATCATTGAACATCCGGTGATCAGGGACCGTGCTACCACGAGCATGACCAAATAGCCAGGTGAGATTATCACTAAAGTCAGCTGCATTATCCATGTCCATAAAGACAGTCCCCATATATGGTTCATAGCCCCCCTCAAAGGTTTTATCCAAGTAGGTCGCATTATCTGTCGTCTGAACAACAGGTTCATCTAACATCGTCCCCGGAGCATAGACATAGGCAACAGTCTCACTATTAATCGCTTTTAAGCTTTCAAACTGAGCCTGACGTTCTGCTTTTTCCTCATCACTAACTGTGTAAGTCGATTCAATCTGAAGCGGTGTTGTTGTTTTTTCAGCTTTCTCAGCTTCCTTATTTCCACAACCTGCTAAAAATAAAAGGGCAACAGTCACGAGAGCTATAAGTCTTGACCACAATTTATTGTTTGTCATGATTTCTCCTCTAAAAATAGAAAAAGTTGCCCGAAGGCAACTTTTCATTTAGCAAACTAAATTATTTAGCTGCAGATGTTTTTGGAAGTGCTTTAGCTGCAGTTTTAGTAGCTGCTGCTTTAACGGCTTTAGCACCTTCAGCTTTTTTGTCTTCAGAAGCTTTAGTTTCTGCAGCTTTCTTTTCTTCAGGTTTAGCAGTTGAACCTTGAGCACCTGGCATTGGTTCTTCTTTACCTTGGAATTTAACATCAATCGCATTTGGATTGTCATTTACTGGATTTTCAACCCATTCTTCTTCTTCTGTTACGGTATTAGCATCAACTTCCTTATCGTGTTGAGCTTGAAGTTTTGCCAACTCTTCGTCTGAAATTTCTTCATCAGTATTAACAAAAACTTGTTTACTAGTTTCTGTAATATCCGCTGCAAAAACTACAGTTGGAGCAACTAACAAACCTGCCAAAGCAAGTGTAAGAAGTGATTTTTTCATTTTAAAAATCTCCTAAAATTTTATTTTTCCCATTTGGGTTGATTATAGTATATAACACCTCTAAATAAATGTCAACCGTTTTTAAGCTATTTTTAAGAAAAAGTTTAAGATTCTTTTAAGGTTAGTGTAGTATGACATAAAAAAAGCTAATATATCAAGCATTGAAAGCGTTATATGACAATCTTGTCATTTAAATGGCTATACGATTTCGTTATATGTAATATTTTAAAATAGGGCACTTCTTAACTAATTAATACAGGCTCTATAGAAATCTATTAGAAACTAATCTGAAGTTCCCGTCTTATATACACATCTTGAAATCCCCGTTTATGTTCGTATAACCAAAATTTAAAACTCATTCGATCACATCTCCACCATAAGCAGAATAGAGAGCCTATTGACTTTATCAGTAACCAGGTATCCAAGGAAGACTTAGATCTGATGTACGACATACCCTTAGTACTTACAAAAAATAGATCCTATACGATCTTCTACAACTGTAAACTGTTCAGTACCCCCCTAAAATAGATAAAGAACCATTACTTGCCAATCACAAACTTACTAAAGAAGACAAAGAGAAAAGACAAGGTCTAACAACCTTGTCTTTTCCACTACATTATGCAATACCGGCGGCCGGGGTCGAACCGGCACGTCCGTGAGGACACTGGATTTTGAGTCCAGCGCGTCTGCCAATTCCGCCACGCCGGCACAATGTTTGACTGGGGTAGCTGGATTCGAACCAACGCATGAGGGAGTCAAAGTCCCTTGCCTTACCGCTTGGCTATACCCCATTAATAATAAAATAGGCGAGTGATGGGAATCGAACCCACGAATGTCAGAGCCACAATCTGATGTGTTAACCACTTCACCACACCCGCCATATTTAAACACGGGCAGTAGGAATTGAACCCACACTGAAGGTTTTGGAGACCTTAGTTCTACCTTTAAACTATGCCCGTAAAGGTATGGAGAGAGAGGGATTCGAACCCCCGAACCCGAAGGAGCGGATTTACAGTCCGCCGCGTTTAGCCTCTTCGCTATCTCTCCAGATTTATTAAATTAATATGGCGCGAGACGGAATCGAACCGCCGACACATGGAGCTTCAATCCATTGCTCTACCAACTGAGCTACCGAGCCAACATTGCGGGAGCAGGATTTGAACCTACGACCTTCGGGTTATGAGCCCGACGAGCTACCTAACTGCTCCATCCCGCGATAATAAAAAAAGGAGGATGTGGGATTCGAACCCACGCACGCTTTTACACGCCTGACGGTTTTCAAGACCGTTCCCTTCAGCCGGACTTGGGTAATCCTCCAAAATAGTCCGTACGGGATTCGAACCCGTGTTACCGCCGTGAAAAGGCGGTGTCTTAACCCCTTGACCAACGGACCATTTTTAACTTATTCAGTTAATGGGCACGAATGGAATCGAACCATCGACCTCACGCTTATCAGGCGTGCGCTCTAACCATCTGAGCTACGCGCCCAAGCCACAAATATGCTTGGTAGATGAACAAATCAGTATGTTCAAAGCGGGTGACGAGAATCGAACTCGCGACAACAGCTTGGAAGGCTGTAGTTTTACCACTAAACTACACCCGCTTATTAAAATGGGAGTTAACGGGATCGAACCGCTGACCCTCTGCTTGTAAGGCAGATGCTCTCCCAGCTGAGCTAAACTCCCTTGTCGGGGCTTAGCTCAAACTGGTCCCTGTCGTGCGCTTTCGCTACGACAAAGTCGGACTTCTGTCCTCCTTAGCTGAGCTAAACTCCCTGATGGAACCTTCTTAGGTTCCTATTCGCTAAGCGACTTCCCTATCTCACAGGGGGAAACCCCCAACTACTTCAGGCGTTCTAGGGCTTAACTGCTGTGTTCGGCATGGAAACAGGTGTATCTCCTAGGCTATCATCGCTTAACTAATCTGAATGGTGAATGGTATGCGGACTAAAATCCTCATAACTTCATTTTGCCCACTCATAATTGAATACCTATACTATAACAAGTTTTTAACCAGCTGTCAATCGTGTCTTGACTTAATCAATTGTATTCAGGCTAAATCCCTAGTGAAAAAGATAAACTTCCTAGAGTCTTATGGA